>NZ_JAUYQU010000307.1 GCF_030697065.1 Bradyrhizobium sp. | reverse complement strand
GTGCAAATCGTCCCACTGCACCGTCATTACGGGGCGCCTCGAAGAGGCGAACCCGGAATCTCGAGATTCCGGGTCTGGTCCTTCGGACCATCCCGGAATGACGGTCTCAGGTACCGATCGACTCGTGCAAATCGTCCCACTGCACCGTCATTACGGGGCGCCTCGAAGAGGCGAACCCGGAATCTCGAGATTCCGGGTCTGGTCCTTCGGACCATCCCGGAATGACGAACTCAGGTACGGATCGACTCGTACAAATCGTTCCACTGCACCGTCATTCCGGGGCGCCTCGAAGAGGCGACCCCGGAATCTCGCCGGGTCTGGTCCTTCGGACCATCCCGGAATGACGGTCTCAGGTACAGATCGACTCGTACAAATCGTCCCACTGTGGATTCTGCGCCTCGATCAATTGCATCTTCCAGGCCCGCTTCCATTTTTTCAATTCTTTCTCGCGGGAAATGGCGGAGATCGGATCGTCGTAAATTTCGAACCATACCAGCCGTGTGATATTGTACCTGGAAGTAAATCCCGGGACCGCTTTGATCCGATGCTCGTAAATCCGGCGCACGATATCGTTCGTCACTCCGATGTAGATTGCTCCATCCTTTCTGCTCGCAAGGATATAGACGTAATAAGCCATGACCGTAGCTCATAATCTCAAGTACGACGTCATTCCGGGGCGCGCGGAGCGCGAACCCGGAATCTCGAGATTCCGGGTCTGGTCCTTCGGACCATCCCGGAATGACGAACTCAAGCAACCATCATGATGGCAAAACCAAAAAAAATCAGCCCCGCCGACATCGCCAAGCTCACCAGGGCGCAGGCCAAGGTCGAGCACATGCGCCTCACGCTGGAGATCGAGGCGCACAACGAGCGCTATTACCAGAAGGACGCACCGACCGTATCGGATGCGGAATACGACGCGCTGCGCCAGCGGCTGCTGGCGATCGAGGCGAAATTCCCCGAGCTCGTGACCGGGGAATCGCCGTCGCAGAAAGTCGGCGCGGCGCCGGCGCGCGGCTTTGCAAAAGTGCAGCATGCCGTTCCCATGCTTTCGCTCGGCAATGCCTTCAGCGATGCCGACGTGACCGAATTCGTCGAGCGCGTCAGGCGATTTCTCAAGCTCGATACCGAGCATGTTCCAGCCCTGGTCGCCGAGCCGAAGATCGACGGCCTGTCGCTGTCGCTGCGCTACGAGAACGGCGAACTGGTCCGCGCGGCGACGCGCGGCGACGGTTTTACCGGCGAGGATGTCACCGCCAATGTGCGCACCATCAAGGACATTCCGCACGCGCTGAAGGGCCGCAATATTCCGGCGGCCTGCGAGATGCGCGGCGAAGTCTACATGCTCAAGAAGGATTTTCTCGAACTGAACAGGAAGCAGGCGGAAGCCGACGATACGGTCTTTGCCAATCCGCGCAATTCGGCGGCGGGCTCATTGCGCCAGAAGGATGTCTCGATCACCGCGTCGCGCCCCCTGAAGTTCTTTGCCTATACCTGGGGAGAGATGAGCGAACGGCCGGCCGACACCCAGCACGGCATGCTGGAGTGGATGGGCAGAGCCGGCTTCGTCGTCAATCCGCGGACACGGCTCTGCAAGGATGTCGACGCCGTTCTCGAATTCTACGCCGAGATCGCGCAAGAGCGCGCCACGCTCGGCTATGACATCGATGGCGTGGTCTACAAGGTCGACCGGCTCGACTGGCAGGACCGTCTCGGCTTCGTGTCGCGCAGTCCGCGCTGGGCCATCGCGCACAAATTCGCGGCGGAACAGGCGATGACCGTTCTCAACGGCATCGACATCCAGGTCGGCCGCACCGGCGCGCTGACGCCGGTGGCCCGGCTCGAGCCGGTCACGGTCGGCGGCGTCGTGGTCTCGAATGCGACGCTGCACAATGAGGATTACATCAAGGGGATCGGCAACGACGGCAACCCGATCCGCGACGGCGTCGATCTTCGCGTCGGCGATACCGTCATCGTGCAGCGCGCCGGTGACGTGATTCCCCAGGTCGTCGGCGTCGTGATGGACAAGCGGCCGAAGAATGCGAAGCCGTACAAATTTCCCGAAACCTGCCCGGTATGCGGCAGTCATGCCGTCCGCGAGGAAGACGAGGCGGTGCGCCGCTGCACGGGCGCGCTGATCTGCCCGGCCCAGGCGGTGGAGCGCCTGAAACATTTCGTGTCGCGGCTGGCGTTCGACATCGACGGGCTCGGCGACAAGCAGATCCAGGAATTCTACCGGGACGGTCTGGTGATGTCGGCGGTCGACATCTTCACGCTGCAGAAGCGCGATGCGCGTTCGCAAAGCAAGCTGATGCAGCGCGAAGGCTACGGCGAAACCTCGGTACGCAACCTGTTTGCCGCCATCGACGCCCGCCGCAGCATCGAACTGCACCGCCTGATTTATGCGCTCGGCATCCGCCATGTCGGGGAGGGCAATGCCAAGCTGCTGGCCCGGCATTACGGGACCTTCGAAGCGTTTCGCGACGCCATGCTGGCGGCGGCCAAGGGCGGCACCGGCGAGGCCAACACCACGGAGGCCTATCAGGAACTCAACGATATCGGTGGCGTCGGCGAAATCGTCGCGGATGCGGTGGTCGAGTTCTTCGCCGAGCCGCGCAACGTCAAGGCGCTCGGCCAGTTGATCGACGAACTCGACGAAGTGAAGCCGGCCGAGCGGCCGCGAAAAAGCTCGCCGGTATCGGACAAGACCGTGGTGTTCACGGGATCATTGACAAAATTTACCCGCGACGAAGCCAAGGCGGTGGCCGAACGCCTCGGCGCCAAGGTCGCCGGCTCGGTCTCGAAGAAAACCGATTATCTGGTCGCGGGCGAAGACGCCGGCTCCAAGCTGACAAAGGCGCGCGAACTCGGCATCGCCGTGCTGAGCGAGGATGATTGGTTGAAGCTGATCGGGGAGTGAGTGGTTACGGCGTCTTGATGCAACGCGCCGGGCGCGCCAGAATGCCTCATAAACGTCGAACCAGGAGGAAGCCATGATCAAGGTCAGTGTGATGTATCCCAACAAGACGGGTGCGCGCTTCGACCATCAATATTATCGGGACAAGCACATGCCGCTCGTGAAGGCGCGCATGGGCGACGCCTGCAAATATTACACCGTCGACAAGGGGCTTGCCGGCGGAGCGCCCGGCGATCCCGCGACCTATGTCGGCATGTGCCACATCTTCGCCGACTCGATCGAGGCGTTCCAGAAGGGTTTTGGGCCGCACGCCAAGGAGATCATGGCGGACATTCCCAATTACACCGACATCGCGCCGGTCATGCAGATCAGCGAAGTCGTTGTCGAGAAATGAGGTGAGACGAAGCTGTTCGGGGAGTGAGCGGGTGTCGCACGTTCGTCCGCCACAACTCAGCTGTCGTCTCCCGCGAAGGCGGGTGATCCAGTATTCCAGAGCCGTCTGAGTTGAACCGAGAAGCCGCGGCGTACTGGATCGCCCGCTTTCGCGGGCGACGACACCGTTAGCAGAGCCGCGGCATACTATATCTTGTGGCGGGACGGGTGCCTCCCGTCCAGCCATTCTGTGCATGGGGTTGTTTCGCATTTTTTGTTTGGGCTTGCCCTCACAACAACTTCGACTCGTCCTCCGCCTTCTCGATCGACGCCTCGCTGGCCACCGGTTCGCGGCGCGGGATCAAAAAGATCATCGTCGAGGCGCAGGCCACCGACAGTACCACGATGGCGATGTTGAGCGGCACCGGGGTCGCAAAATGGCCGCCGAGATACGCACCGAAGTGCGATACCAGCGCGCCCAGGCCCATCTGCAGGAATCCCATCGCGCCGGAGGCGGTGCCGGCGGCTTCGGGGCGGATGCTGATGGCGCCGGCCGCCGAGTTCGACATCACGAAGGCGTTGGCGAACATCACCAGCATCTGGGTGCCGAACAGCCATGCCGGCGCATGGTTGAGCCCGGTGACGCCCCATACCAGGTTGAGCAGGGCACCGGCGAATTGCAGCGCCAGCCCGAACCAGATCAGATTTTCCAGCCGGTGGCGCGGCGCGTAGCGCGCGCAAGCGAGATTGCCGAGCAGGAAGGCGAGGCCGGTCGCCGCGAACCACGCGCCGTATTCGGCACTGGTGCGGCCCATCTGCGTCACCACGATATAGGGACCGCCGGCGGCGAACACGAAGATGATCTGCGACGCCAGCACCTGGCACAGCACATAGCCGATGAAGGCGCGGCTGGTGAGGAGACTGCCGACATCGCCGCGAAAGCCGCCGGGCTCGATGCGGTCGCGCCGGGTCTCCGGCAGCGCGACGGCGATGGCGACCGCGATCATCAGGGAACCAGCCGACATCACGTAGAAGATGGCGCGCCAGCCGAACGCGATTTCGAGCAGACCGCCGGTCAGCGGGCTCAGCATCTGCGCCACCATCATCACCGCGATCACCAGGCTGATCATGGCGCCGACGCGGTCGCGGCTGTAGAGGTCGCGGATGATGGCGCGGCTCACCACCATGCCGGTGGCGCCGCCGAGCGCCTGAAAGAACCGCGCCGCGATCAGTTGCGGCAGCGTTTCCGCGAAGACACAGGCCGCACTCGCCACCACCATCAGGCCGAGGCCCGCCAGCAGCACCGGGCGGCGTCCGAACCTGTCGGACAGCGGGCCCATGATGATCTGCGAGCAGGCGATGCCGACCATGAACAGCGACACCGTCATCTGCGCGATCGAAATGTCGCGTCCGAAGCTGGCGGCCAGCACCGGCAGCGCCGGCACCAGCATATAGAGCGAGATCGGCGCCACGCCGGTCATGGCGACCAGCAGCAGCAGCGTGGTTCGCGATGTCGCGGGGCTGGTCTCGGTGCCCGGCGCCTTGCCCATCACTCCATGCATTCCGGTTCAATCCGATCCTGTGAATCGGACTGTAGTGCCATCGACAGCCGCGAATACGCCCGTTTCGGAATGCGGCTATTCCGTTTTCGGGAGGATGCCATTGATTGTCATTCCGGGGCGCGTCGAAGACGCGAACCCGGAATCTCGAGATTCCGGGTCTGGTCCTTCGGACCATCCCGGAATGACGGATCACTCAATCCCCAAGCGGTGCCGTTGCGGCGTCCAGCCACAGCTTCGTCGCCTCATCGAGATGCGGGCGTACCTCGCGCCTCACCCAGGCATGGTAGTCGTTGAGCCAGCCCAGTTCCCCGCCATCCAGCATGGTGAGGTCGATCAGCCGCCGGTCGATCGGCGCCAGCGTCAGCGCCTCGAACGCATTCATCGGCTTTTCCGCGCCGGCGATGTCGGCGGCGACCACCAGTTCGAGGTTCTCGATCCGGATGCCGAAGCCGTCGGTCTTGTAGTAGCCGGGCTCGTTGGAGAGGATCATGCCGCGTTTCAGCGGCGTGGTGCCGATTTTCGAAATGCGCGCCGGGCCTTCATGCACCGAGAGGTAGCTGCCGACGCCGTGGCCGGTGCCGTGATCGAAATCGATACCGGCCTGCCACAGGAACTGGCGCGCCAGCGTGTCGATCTGGGCGCCGGTGGTGCCGTCGGGAAAAACCGCGCGCGCGATCGCGATATGGCCGCGCAGCACGCGGGTAAAGCGGTCGCGCATTTCGCCCGTGGGTTCGCCGACGGCGATGGTGCGGGTAACGTCGGTGGTGCCGTCTTCATATTGCGCGCCGGAATCGATCAGCAGCAGATCGCCCGGCGCGATCCGCCGGTTGGACTTGCGGGAGACGCGGTAATGCACGATGGCGCCGTTCGGCCCGGTGCCGGCGATGGTCGGGAACGAAACGTCCTTCAGCGCGCCGGTATCGCGGCGGAAGCTTTCCAGTGCCTCGACGGCGTCGATCTCCGTCAGCACGCCCCTGGGCGCCTCGCGGTGGATCCAGGCCAGAAACCGTGTCAGCGCCACCGCATCGCGCCGGTGCGCCGTGCGCGTGCCCGCGATCTCGGTGGAGTTCTTGACCGCCTTGAGCAGGCTGACCGGATCGTTGCCGCGCACCGGTCTGCCGCCGGCCGCCAGGATCAGGCGGCTCAGCGCGTCGGCGGCGGTGGCGCTGTCGAGCGCGATCGCAGCACCCGCCTGCGCCAGCGCGGCCAGCTTTGGGGTCAGCGCATCCGGCTCCTCGACGTCGGCGGATTGTTCGAGATGGTCGCGCGCACTGTTGGAAAGCTTGCGGTGATCGATGAAAACCGTGGGCCGGCCTTCCTTCGGCACCAGCGCATAGGAGAGTGGCAGTGGCGTGTGCGAGACATCGGCGCCGCGGATGTTGAAGGTCCAGGCCACCGCGTGCGAATCCGACAGCACCAGCGCGTCGATATTGAGCCGCGCGATTTCGAGCCGGATCCGCCGCAGTTTTTCGGCCTCCGCCTCGCCGGAAAAGTGCGGGCCGTGAACGGCGACCGGGCCGAGCGGCGGAGGCGGGCGCTCGGTCCACACCGAATCCAGCGGGTTGCTGTCGACCGCAATCAGTTCCGCGCCGGCCCTGGCACAGGCCCCGGCGAGACGCTCGGCTGCCGCTGAAGTATGCAGCCACGGATCAAATCCGAGGCGGTCGCCGGCCGCGAGTTGCTGCGCCAGCCAGTTTTCCGGTGGTGGATCGGCCAGCGGCTCGACCTGCCAGGCCTTGGCGTCGACCTGCTTGGCAGCCTGCAGGGTATAGCGGCCGTCGACGAACACCGCGGCCTGTTGGTTCAGAACGATCGCCATTCCGGCGGATCCGGTAAAGCCGGTCAGCCAGGCCAGCCGCTCCTCCGAGGGGGCGACATACTCGTTTTGTTGCTGATCGGCGCGGGGAATCACGAACCCCGTCAGCTTGCGCCGCGCCAGTTCCTCGCGAAACGCCGCCAGCCGCGCGCTCAGCGCCACCCCGGCCTCTGGGTCTTCGAACGTCTGGAAATGGGCTTCGAACATCGTGTGGCCACCTTAGGATCGCGGGGAGAACTCCGCAATCTGATCCATATCAAACCGATTTGGCATAAATTGTGCTTGAATATCGGCACCTGCATCAGACGGGATGGAACGATTGTTGTCACAGACACTTGTTCCAGACATATCCGGAGGAGTGCCGGGAGTGTTTCAACTCAACGACGAGGGGATACACCATGCCAGCCTTTACGTTTGAGAAAATCTCGCCGCCGCCGGTTCGCCGCGGGCCGATTCCGTCGATCCAACAGAAGCAACGCGGTGTCATCGTCCAGATGCTGGACCGGTTCGTCGAGGCACGCGTCAAGCGATCCAAACGCGGCGAAAAGGGCGTGATCGCCCGCCGCGAGCCCAAACCCCAGGACTAGCCCCAGGACCAGATTTTCAACGCACGCGCTGCATCAGCAGGCTGCTCCAGCCTTCGATCAAAAGATGCCTTATGAGCACGAGGCCGCGCGCGCGATAGGCCGCGACCACGCTCTGAGCCTGCTGCGGCAGCAGTCCCGACAGGATCACCAACGCCGATGGCGCCAGATGCCGCGCCATCGGCGTTGCCATTTGCCGCAGCGGATTGGCCAGAATATTCGCCAGCACCAGGTCGAACGGCGCGCGCTCCGGAAATTCCGGAGCTGCAAAGCCGGTGGCGGGAATGGCCTGCACCAGGTCTCCGGCGCCGTTGAGCCCGGCGTTTTCCCTGGCCACCCGGACCGCGAGCGGATCGATGTCGCTCGCCAGCACTTTTATCCGCAGCGCCTTCGCTGCGGCGATGGCGAGCACGCCGGTGCCGGTGCCGAGATCGAGCACGCGGCGGGGACGATGCGCCTTCAGCACCTCGTCGAGCAGCAACAGGCAGCCGCGCGTGGTGCCGTGATGTCCGGTGCCGAACGCCAGCGCCGCCTCGATCTCGATACCGAGTTTGTTGGCCGGCACTTTCGAGCGATCATGCCGGCCGTGCACGACGAAGCGCCCGGCGCGCACCGGTACCAAATCCGCCAGCGTTGCCTTGACCCAGTCTTTTGCTTCCACCGTGTCGAAGGCGAGACCCTGCGCCGCCTCGTCGCCGGCGGCGAGGCCGACCAGCTCGCGGATCGCGGATTCGTCCGGCGGCTCGGCGAAATTCACGGTGATTTCCCAGCGCCCGCCGGCCCCCTCGAACGCTGTGATCGCGGCCTGGCCTTCGGGGAAGCTCTCGTCGAGGAGATCGACCACGCGTTTCGCGGCCTGCTCATTGCCGATCGCAAAGCTGGCGCGGCGGGTCGCGGGGGTGGTCGTTGATGTCATCGAGGTCCGGGGAAATGGAGCGACAGGGCTACGATCATACAGCGAACATAACGGGATTGTTCACAGCCTGTTGGCCTGGATATCCACAGCCAAGCGAGCACCTTATTCCGGGGACATCAACAGGGTTTTCCACAGCATGTCCACCGGGTGTCCACCGTTTGCCTCGACAGGCCGGACTCAGCGTCCGGCGGATGGCCACGAAAGGTCGTCCGACCACAGATAGATCGCGATCGCGGCCAAGCAAAGCGCGAGACCGATCCAGAACACTGGCGAATGATGGATTGGCCGGCGCTCGCGAACAGGGGGCTTCATTTCGATTACCTCGGTAGCTCGCGACGCTGCGCTTCCGCCTGCATAGCAGGTTGCGCGCCGACGGCAAGCGAGCGGGCCTGAATGGCTCCGGCGTGCCCGCTCACTTGAACAGCGCCCGGTGATCCCCCAGGATCACACGGGCGGCATTGTGGCCGGGGGCGCCGGTGACGCCGCCGCCGGGATGGGCGCCGCTGCCGCAATGGTAGAGGCCTTTCAGCGGCCCGCGATAATCGGCATGGCCGAGCATCGGCCGCGCCGAGAACAATTGATTGAGCGTCAGCGCGCCGTGGAAGATGTCGCCGCCGAGCAGCCCGAACTGGCGCTCCAGGTCAAGCGGCGAAAGGACCTGCCGGCCGATGACGCTGGTTGCAAATCCCGGCGCGTATCGGTCCACCGTTGCGATCATGAGGTCGGCAACCTCGTCGCGGTGATCGTCCCAGGATTTTCCGCCGGGCAGTTCCGGCGCGACGTGCTGGCAGAACAGGCTGGCGACGTGCTGGCCCGGCGGACACAGCGTATCGTCGAGCGTAGAGGGGATCAGCACCTCGACGACAGGCGCGCGGCTCCAGCCATGTTCGCGGGCGTCCTGCCAGGCGCGGTCCATATAGCCGAGGCTGGGCGCGATGATGATGCCGGCCGAGAGGTGATCGCGGGCGCCGGGCAGGGCCGTGAACGAGGGCAGGGCGTTGAGCGCGACGTTCATCCGGAAGGTGCCGGAGCCGTTGCGCCAGTTCTTGATGCGGCCGAGGAAGTCCGCCGGCAGCGCATCCGGCGGCACCAGCCGCGTATACAGCAGTCTCGGGTTGACGCTGGAGGCGACGTATTTGGCGCGAACGGTTTTGCCGTTGTCGAGGATCACGCCGGCTACGCGGTCGCGTTCGACGATCACCTCGCGGACGCCGGCATCGGTTTCGATTTCGACGCCATGGCTGCGCGCCGCCTTGGCCATCGCCTGCGTGATTGCGCCCATGCCGCCGATGGCGTGGCCCCAGACACCTTTCTTGCCGTTCACCTCGCCGAACGCGTGGTGCAGCATCACATAGGCCGAGCCCGCCGCATACGGACTGGCGTAATTGCCGACGATGGCGTCGAACCCGAACAGCGACTTGACCAGATCGCTCTCGAAGGTCTCGTCCAGCATTTCGCCGGCCGAGCGCGTGAACAGGTCGAGCAGGCTGCGCTGCTGCGACAGCGACAACCTGTTCAGGATGCCGGCGGTCCCCAGTGCATTGAAGGCTTCGCGGATCGCGCCGACGCCGAAGCCTTCGACGATGTTCGGCGGCGCCCGCAGCACGAAGGCACGCAGCACGTCGGCGATTTCTTCGAGCTCGCGGGTGAACGCATCGATCCCGGCGGCGTCGCGTTCGCTGAGTTTGGCGATCGATTGATGGGTGCGGCCCTCGCCGGTCAGCAGATAGCTGCCGTCGGGAGAAGGCAGAAAATTCTGCGCGCTGCGCTCGACGATCCGCAACCCGTGCTCGGCCAGTTTCAGGTCCGCCATGATCCGCGGGTTGAGCAGGCTGACGGTGTAGGCCGCGACCGAGTTGCGGAACCCGGGATGGAATTCCTCGGTTACCGCGGCGCCGCCGACCACCGTGCGGCGCTCCACCACTTTCACGCGCAGGCCGGCCATCGCCAGATAAGCTGCGCAGGTGAGGCCGTTATGGCCGGCTCCGATGATCAGGACGTCGGTTTCGCTCATGTCCGCTTCAGGATAAAATGGCGTCATTCCGGGATGGTCCGTAGGACCAGGCCCGGAATCTCGAGATTCCGGCTCCGATGCTTCGCATCGCCCCAGAATGACGCCTCCCTCTTAGCGAAGATGGTCAGCGCAGCACAGCATGAAGTGACGGGTTTGGTTCCACATTGCCCGGCATGATACCCTATGCTTTATCCTGTAGCCCCGGCGCCTTGGCCGGATTTCCGCCGCCGGCGCCCGCCGGGTTCAAGCCGGAGCTTCCATGAGTTTTTCTGACTCGTCCGCCACCACGGATGCCGCTACCGATGCCCGGAATCGGCGTGTGCTCGTGGTCTATACAGCGGCGATCTTCGTCAGCGCGCTGCTGCTGTTCTCGGTGCAGCCGCTTTTCACCAAAATGGTGCTGCCGCGGCTCGGCGGCTCGCCTGCGGTGTGGTCGGTGGCGATGGTGTTTTTCCAGTCGCTGCTGCTCGGCGGCTATGCCTATGCGCATTACCTGATGCAGTTGAAGAGCCGCATCCTGCCTGTTGCGATCCATCTGGTGCTGTTGGCGGTGGCGCTGCTGACGCTGCCGCTGTCGATCGCGGGTGGCTGGGGCGAGCCGCCGACCTCGGGCTATGAGTTCTGGCTGCTCGGCCTGTTCGCGGTGTCGATCGGGCTGCCGTTTTTCGCGCTGGCCGCCAATAATCCGCTGCTGCAGGCCTGGTTTTTCCGATCAGGCCATCCCAACGGTCCGGATCCGTATTTTCTTTATGCTTCGTCCAACATCGGCAGCTTCCTGGCGCTGCTGTCCTATCCGGTGCTGCTGGAGCCGATGTTCACACTGCGGACGCAGAATTTGATCTGGACCGGCGGCTATGGCCTGCTGATCGTCCTGATCGCGGCCTGCGCGGTGCTGATGCTGCGGTCGCCGATGCTGGCTGTCGCCGATCGGCGCACCGAGGAGGCCGAGGCGCCGGCGCCGCCGTGGATTCTGCGCGCGCGATGGATTTTCCTCGCCGCGGTGCCGTCGGGCCTGCTGATCGCGGTGACCGCGCATATTTCAACCGACGTCGCGGCGGCGCCGCTGCTATGGGTGCTGCCGCTGTCGCTGTATCTGCTGACTTGGGTACTGGTGTTCCAGTCGCGGCCCTTGCTGCCGCACAAATGGGTATTGCTGCTGCAGCCCCTGGCGATCGCGGGCGTGATTGCGCTGCTGGCTTTCGGCGGCGAGCAGAACCTGTTGCTGACGCTCGGCGGCCACCAGCTTTGCTTCTTCGTCATCGCGATGGCCTGCCATGGCGAACTGGCGCGGACCCGCCCGGCCGCGAAATACCTCACCGGCTTCTATGTCGCGCTGTCATTCGGCGGCATGGTCGGCGGCCTGTTCGCCGGACTGATCGCTCCGTATACCTTCTCATGGATCGCCGAATACCCGATCCTGCTAGCCTGCGCGGCGCTGTGCCGGCCGCCCGGCGGCAGCGAGCGGTTCGCACGCTGGAGCCGATGGTACTGGCCGATTCTCGCCGTTCTTGCGGTGGCCCTGATCGCGCCGGCCTGGTTCGACGGGAAGGTGATGCGGTGGCTGGAGGATCACCGGTTGCTGGTGATCAGCGACGTGGCGGCGCTCTCGGCGCTGCTGGCGCTCGGGCTGAATGCCAACCGATGGAAGATCTTTGCCACCGTCGCGCTGGCTCTGACGCTGATCCGGGTCTACCCGCCGGATGACGGGCGAGTGGAAACCGTGCGCAGCTTTTTCGGCGTCCACAAGATCGTGGTAACGCCGAATGGGCAATACCACGTGCTGATGCACGGCACCACGATTCACGGCGCCGAGAAATACCAGAACGACGACGGGACGCCGGTGACCGGGCGGCCCGAGCCGATCACCTACTATCACAAGGACGGCGGCATCGGCCAGGCGATCGCGGCGATGCGCGAGCGCAAGGGCGGTGCGCTGCGCGTCGCGGTGATCGGGCTCGGCTCCGGCACGCTCGCCTGTGCCTCGGAACCGGGCGAGACCTGGAGGTTCTTCGAGATCGACCAGACCATGGTCGATACCGCGAAGGATCCAAAATATTTCAGCTACATCAGCAAGTGCGAGCCCGACATGAAGCCGGTGATCGGCGACGCGCGGCTGACCTTCGCCAAGGAACCTGTCGGCATCTACGACCTGATCATCGTCGACGCCTATTCGTCGGATGCGATCCCGATTCATCTTGCGACCGAAGAGGCGATGGAAATCTACAAGACGAGGCTGGCGCCGCAGGGCGCCGTCGCGATGCACGTGTCTAACCGGCATTTGGAACTGTCCAGCGTCGTGGTGGGCATTGCCGACGCCAACGACCTCAAGAGCTGGGTTTACAGCGAGGATACCAATCGCGACTCCGAATACATCTTCTCGACCACGGTCGTGATCTCGGCGCGCGAGGAGGCCGATGTCGGCAGGCTGGCGTCGTCGGACCAGTGGGCCCTGACCGAAGCCGAGGACGATCAGCGGGTCTGGACGGACGACTATTCCAACGTGCTGGGCGCGGTGTGGCGGCGGCTGAAGAAAGGCGACGAGTAAGTTTGAGCACGATTGACCCTTCCGCTGCGGAACCATTCACGGTTGAGCCTGTTGGCTGCCCGACACGATCAACCGGAGACCACAATGAAAAAGCTCGCAATCTCTCTCATCGTCGGCGCAGCTGCGCTGTTCGCCACCGCGGCGTCAGCCGCTCCGCTTTCAAAGGGCATCGCGGTGCTGCCTGACAGCAACATCGAGCAGGTCCGCATGGTTTGCGACGCACGGGGTCGCTGCTGGCAACAGCGCTCCAACAGGCGCGTCATCATCCGCGATTCCTATGCCCGTCAGCGTCATTATGACCGTCGCGGTCACAACCACAGGCGCAACGGCGCCGTCATCCGTGCTCCCGGCGTCAGCATCGGTATCGGCTCCGGCCGCTACTGAGAGCCAGGATACCGAGATAGAACAGGCCTCGGCGCGTCGCGCGCCGGGGCCATTTCTTTGCGGGGCGTCCGGGATGTGAGCAATATTGACCAGCGCGAACCGCGATGCGTCAGTCCTGATAGGAAAACAAGCCACGCGGCTGGTAGTACGGCCGCGGCTGGTAATAGCCCTGCGGCGCATATTGCGGCGCGTAGCCGCGATCAGGGTAATACTGCTCGCGCGGATAGACCTGCGCGCCATACACGCGCCGGCTGCGCGGCGCCGGATAGCGCGCTTCGTTGGCTGAGCCATCGGCCGGATAGATGTAGCCGTCGTCCGCCTGAGCCTGTACTGGCGGCTCGACCAGCGGAGCGACCTGGCCGGGCACGCCCGGCCGCGGCGCCAGCACCACCGGATCGCCAGCGGAGTTGTATTGCGGCGCCGGATCGCGACGCGCCACCGCGGTGCTGGCGCGGGGCCGCGGGTTGCGGGCTAGGGCGATCTGCGAGGAGCCGGTCAGCGTGACCGTCGCGTTGAGCACGCCGTCCTTCTGCACCAGCCCATACAGCGTCGCCGCATTGGCGCGCGACAGCCGCACGCAGCCATGCGAGGCCGGGCTGCCGAGACGGTTCACCGAGTCGGTGCCGTGAATGGCATGGCCGGATTTGGTGAAGAAGATCGCGTGCGGCATCGGCGCGTCGTCGAACTCCTTGGAGTAGTGGTCCTCCTCCATCCGGAAGGTCCTGAAGTTGCCGTTCGGCGTCTCATAGGCGGGCAGGCCGCTCGACACCGGCCACCGGTAGCGCTCGACGCCATCGACCGCGACGGTCATCAGCTGCGCATTCTTGTCGACGGTGATGGCAATCTTGGCTTGTGCGGCGCTGCCGAAAGACAGCATCAGGCCGGTGACAGCAATGAGGAAGCAACGCATCTTACTTTGGCCTCCAGGCCCATATCCAGTGCCACCGCACGCCGTGCTCGCCGTCCCCCCGCAGCAATATGCACGGAGTCTGGCGCTGGTTCCAGCCGCCTGCGCGCTCATCGTTAACGGTCCGCAGGGCCCAACCGTGGCGGCGGTGAGGCCAAATCGGGCGGCAGCGCAATTTTCGTTGATCGCGGCCCTCGCGCCGCGGATTGGCCTTGGCGAAGCAACCTTTCGGCCGCAACGGCGTTACATACTCCCGCCCGGTCGATCGCCGGCCCCCACACTTGAGGAATTCACATGAAGACGAAGATTCGCACTGCCGCAGCGCCGGCCGGTCTGCCGGCGAAATTCCTTCTGGCGGTGGCAGCGATCATGCTTGCGCTGCTGGCCGTGCCGCAGTTTGCCAATGCCCAGGGTATCGTGCGCGGCGCGCAGGAAGGCTCCCGCGAAGGCAATCGGGTGGCCGGCCCGATCGGTGGCGTGGTCGGAGGCGCGGTCGGCGCCGGTGTCGGCGGCGCCATGGGTGCCGTGAAGGGCGTGTTCGGGATCAACGATCGTGGCCATCGCTGCCGCGGCTATTATGATCGACGCGATCGTTTCCACTGCTATCGGTGATGAACGTCATTCCGGGGCGATGCAAAGCATCGAACCCGGAATATCAAGAGGGCCAGACTCGCAATCTCGAGATCCCGGGTTCGCGCTAAGCGCGCCCTCAGCGACAAGCGCTACGCGCTTGCGCGGGAATAACGCGTTTTCGCGCGTCAATTCTTCAACCGGTATCCGGTCTTGAAGATCCACCACACCGCGACCATGCAGAGGCCGAAAAACGCCAGCGTCATCCCGACGCTGAGACCGATGCTGACGTCGGCGATCTCGTAGAAGCTCCAGCGGAACCCCGAGATCAGATAGACCACGGGGTTGAGCAGCGCGACGGTGCGCCAGCCCTCGGGCAGCATGTCGATCGAGTAGAAGCTGCCGCCGAGGAAGGCCAGCGGGGTCACGATCAGCATGGGGATCATCTGCAGCTTCTCGAAGCCGTCGGCCCAGATCCCGATGATGAAGCCGAACAGGCTGAAAGTAACCGCGGTCAGCACCAGGAAGGCCAGCATCCACCATGGATGCATGATGTGCAGCGGCACGAACAGCGCGGCGGTGGCGAGAATGATCAGACCGAGGATGATCGACTTGGTCGCGGCGGCGCCGACATAGCCGAGCACGATCTCGAAATACGACACCGGCGCCGACAATAGCTCATAGATGGTGCCGACGAATTTCGGAAAGTAGATTCCAAACGAGGCGTTGGCGATGCTCTGTGTCAGCACCGACAGCATTACCAGCCCTGGCACGATGAATGTGCCATAGCTGACGCCCTCGACCTCGGCAATGCGCGAGCCGATCGCGGCGCCGAACACCACGAAATAAAGCGAGGTCGAAACCACCGGGGAGACGATGCTTTGCAGCAGCGTGCGCCAGGTGCGTGCCATCTCGAACAGATAGATGGCGCGGACGGCCCTGAAATTCATGACGCCCTCACCAGACTGACGAAGATGTCTTCCAGCGACGACTGGCTGGTATCGAGATCGGAAATGCGGATGCCGGCG
>NZ_JAUYQU010000303.1 GCF_030697065.1 Bradyrhizobium sp. | reverse complement strand
AGCTCGTAGATCGCCATGGCGTTCTCCCTAATGAAAATGCGTTGGCGGACTGTATTGATGCGTGCGCCACCGAGGCATTAGAGCGGAAAAGGCCTGGTGTGACTACCCGGCGGAAAATCTCCCCACAGTCGGTCGAGCCGGGCGCGATTTATCCGGCAATCATCGCCAACGCCCCTCGGCCGGCGTCACCATCCGATTGCCTTCGGCAACCATGTTGCGATGCCGGGGAAGAAGAACAAAAGGACGAGCGCAAAAATCTGCATCGCAACGAATGGAATGATGCCGCGGTAAATGTCGCCGGTGGATATTTCGGGAGGCGCGACGCCACGGAGAAAGAACAGCGACCAGCCGAACGGCGGCGTCAGAAACGACGTTTGCAGATTCACGCAGATCAATGTCGCCAGCCACACCAGGTCGACATTGGCGTTGATGAAGATCGGCAGGAACAGCGGCACAGCAATATAGGAAATCTCGATCCATTCGATGAAGAATCCGAGAACGAAGATCAGCAGCATCAGGAACCAGATGCTGGCATTGATACCGCCGGGCAGCAGTTTGAAGGCATCCTGAACCAGCGCTTCGCCCTGCAGCCCGCGGAACGCCAGCGAGAAAGCCTGCGCGCAGATCAGGATGAACAGCACCATGGCGGAAATCCGCGTGGTTGCCTGGCAGGTCTCGCGCAAGACCTGGACCGAGAGCCGGCGTCCGATCGCCGCCACGGCGATCGAGCCGAGTGCGCCCATGGCTGCGGCTTCCGAGGGGGCCGCAATGCCGGCGATGATCGAGCCGAGCACTGCAAAGACCAGTCCGATCGGCGGCGCCACGACCCGGACGATCTTGCCGGCCAATTGAGCCGTGCTGACGAGCGCGCGTTCCTCCTGCGGCACCGCGGGTACCAGTTGCGGCCGCCAGATGCCGAGACACAGCAGGTACAGCACGTAGAACGCCGACAGCATCAATCCCGGCAGCATCGCCGCCGCAAACAGCGTGCCGACCGACTGGTTGGTGATATCGGCAAGCAGGATGAGAATGAGGCTCGGCGGGATGATCTGCCCGAGCGTTCCCGAAGCGCAGATGACGCCGCAGGCGACCGCCGGGTCGTAGCCGCGCCGCAACATGCCGGGCAGCGTCAGCAGGCCGAGCGTGACCACCGTCGCGCCGACGATGCCGGTGGTGGCACCCATCAGGACGCCGACCAGCACGATTCCGATGCCGAGACCGCCGCGCAGCCGGCCGGCGGCGAGGCCGACCACGTCCATCAGATCCTCGGCGAGCCTGGATTTTTCCAGCATCACGCCCATGAACACGAACAGCGGGATCGCGAGCAGGGTGGAATTCGTCACCACGCCGAAAATGCGATGTGGCAGCAGGTTGAACAGCGGCAAGCCGAAGCCGATATAGCCGAACACGACGCCGGTGGTCGCCAGCGTCAAGCCGACCGGAATGCCCAGCAGCAGCAGGACGAAAAAGGCCACCAGCATCAGGCTGGCGATGACCTCGAGGCTCATCGGACGGCTCCGAGCGCGATGCCCGAACGAAGGCCCTGCGACAGCGCCTGCAGAAACAGCAGGGCGAAGCCGAGCGGGACCATCGCCTTCATCAGATAGAGGGCGCCGATGCCGCCGGGATTGGATGAGCCTTCGCCGATCGACCAGGATTGCCCAACAAAGCCGATCGACAGCCACATCACGAACAGCGAAAACAGCATCGCCATGACGGCCGAGATGATGTCGACCAGATGCCGGTTGCGGTCGGAAAATTGCGAGAACAGCACGTCGACCCGGACATGTTCGCCGTGCCGGAGCGCGTAGGACATGCCGATCAGGGTGAGCTGCACCAGCAGGTGCCACTCGAGTTCCTGCGCCCAGATTTCACCGATCGAGAAACCGTAGCGCAGGAACACGTTGGTGCCCATCACCACGGCGACCGCAAGCGCGAGCCAGGAAATGGTTCGTCCGATCCAGTCGATGAACCAGTCGATTCCGTCGGAAATTTTTGCTGCGAGCACTCCGATCAGATCCCGAGGATCGTGTCGTAATAGGGCTTTTCGCTGTATTTCGCCCACTGCTTGTAGGTGGCCAGATAGGCCATGTAGGAGTCGTGGACTTTCCTGGTGACCGGATCCTTTGCGACCGCTTCATCCAGTATCCTGGTGTTGGCGGCGCGCAGGGCCTCGATCACGGAATCGGGCAATGGCTGCGCCTGTACGCCATGGTTCTTGATCAGGTCGTGCATGGCTTCGGCGTTGACCTTCTGCAGCCAGGCTTCGCCGCGTGTGTTGCAGGCCATGCAGGCGTTCTCGACGATGGCCTGGAGGTCGGGCGGCAGTTTCGCCCAGGCGGCCTTGTTGAGGACGAGTTCGCTGGTGGTCGCCATCTCGTGCCAGCCGGTGGTGTAGTAATATTTGGCGACCTTGTGCAGTCCGAGCTGCCGGTCGAGATAGGGGCCGACGAATTCGGCGGCGTCGATCACGCCGCGTTCGAGCGCGGGGAAGATGTCGCCGGGAGCCAGCAGCATGGCGTTGACGCCAAGTTCCTTGTAGACGCGCCCGGCGAGTCCCGGGATGCGCATCTTCAGGCCCTTGAGGTCTTCCGGCTTCTCGATCGGCTTGCGAAACCATCCGGTCATCTGCACGCCGGCGTTGCCGCAGGCGAACGGCACCAGGTTGAACTTGTCGTAGACTTCGCGCCACAGCTCGATTCCGCCGCCGTCGTAAAGCCAGCCGTTGAAGCCGACATAGTTGAGGCCGAACGGAACGGCGGTGAAATACTGGGCGGCGAAGCTCTTGCCGGTCCAGAAATAGGAGTTGGCGTAATTCATTTCGACAGTGCCTGACGAAACGGCGTCGAAGCCGGCATTGGCGGGGATGAGCTCGCCGGCGCCATAGAACTGAATCTTGATACGCCCGTTCGACATCTCTTCGATGCGCTTGGCGAGATCCTTGGCGCTGCCGGGGCCGGTCGAATAGAAATAGGCGTTGGGTCCGTAGAAGCTGGTCATCCGCCAGTTGAATGTTTCGGCCGCCCTGGCGATGGCTGGCGCTGCAATGGTACCGGCGGCACCCGCCAAGGCCAGTTTGGTGAATTCTCGACGTCGCATGAATGCCTCCGTTCGGTCCTGTCGGGAACGCGAAGAGCAAGCGCCGTGCCATGCCTCGTTATGTGTGTTTCTGCTGTGGCAGCGCCGCCTTGCGGTGACGGCCGCCCAATTTGTCAGCGGATGCCTAAACTGCAATCAGCGGTCGTTTTGTGTTCAATCATTCTGCTTACCTCTCCCGAGGGGAGAGGTGAATTCCGTTGCAGCTCCAGCAATCTCATCGTGCACTAGCGCAGCACGATCCACGCCGGCGCGTGGTCGCTGGCGCCTTCCTCGCCGCGCAGCTTGCGGTCGACGCCGGCCTTGATCAGACGTGGCGCCAGCGCCGGGCTGAGCAGCAGGTGATCGAGCCTGAGGCCCGCATCGCGCGGCCAGCGGTTTCGCTTGTAGTCCCAGAAGGTGAACATCGGTTTTTCCGGATGCAGCTCGCGGATCGCGTCGCACCAGCCCTGTGCCACCAATTGCCCGAACGCGGCGCGGCTCGTCGGCTGGATCAGCGCGTCCTTGTCCCAGGATCTGGTCGGGTAGATATCGAGCGGCGTGGGCGCGACGTTGTAGTCCCCTGCCAGCACGACAGGAATGTCCTGCTTGATGAATTTCGCGGCGTGCCGTCTGAGCCGCCTGAACCAGTCGAGCTTGTAGTCGAATTTCGGCCCCGGCTGCGGATTGCCGTTCGGCAGATAAAGGCTGGTGACGACGATGCCGTTGACGGCGGCCTCGATATAGCGCGACTCGTGGTCGTCGGGATCGCCGGGCAGGGCGGTGCGGATCAGCACCGGCTCGGCCTTGCGCGCCAGGATGGCGACGCCGTTCCAGGTTTTCTGGCCGCGCCACACCGCGCCGTAGCCGGCCTTGCCGATCGCATCGACCGGAAAGTCGGCGTCGGCGGACTTCAGCTCCTGCAGCGCGACGGCGTCGGGCTTTGCCTGGTGCAGCCAGCGCAGCAGGTTCGGCAGGCGGCGGTTGATATTGTTGATGTTGAAGGTGGCGACTTTCATCCCGCCGGATGTCAGGCCGGTATCACGGGAGCCGGTTCAGGCGTGGCAGCCGCCGGCTGTTCGGTCGCCGCACCACCCTTGTAGATGCGCGCATAACGCGGGCCGAGGCTGGTCAGCACTTCGTAGCCGATGGTGCCGAAATGGTGCGCCAGTTCGTCGACGGTGATGCCTTCGCCGATCAGCGTCACCATGTGGCCGCGGCGCGCGGCGCTCTTGTCGAGATCGGTGACGTCGATGGCCATCAGGTCCATCGAGATGCGGCCCGCCACCGGGCAGCGCTTGCCGGCGACGATCACCTCGGCGCCACGGGTGCCGTCATTGCTGCTGCCGGCGCGGAAATAGCCGTCGGCATAGCCGGCGGAAACGATCGCGAGCCGGGTCGGCCGCCGGGCGGTCCAGGTTCCGCCGTAGCCGACACTTTCTCCCTTTTCAATATTGCGGATCTGCACGATGCGGGCCTTGACCTCGACCACCGGCTGCATCGGATTATCCGCTTCGGGTGTCGGATTGATGCCGTAGAGCGCGCAACCCGGCCGCACCAGATCGAACTGGAACGGGGCGCCGAGGAAACAGCCGGACGAATTCGACAACGACGCCGGTACGCCGGAAAACAGGCTGGCGATTTCGCGGAAAGTCGCGAGCTGTTTGGCATTCAGCGGATGATTGAGAGTCTCGGCGCAAGCGAGGTGGCTCATGACCAGCGTGATGCCGTGATCGCCGGCGTTGATCCGGGGAATGATGCCCTGGGCTTCCACGAGCGTCAGGCCGAGCCGGTTCATGCCGGTATCGATGTGAATGGCGGCGCCGCCGGCCCAGCCGGTGCGGCGGCAAAATACATCCCATTCGGCGAGTTCGTTGAGATCGCCGATCACGGGCCTGACGTCGATCCTGGCGTAGGCCTCGCCGCTGTTCTGGAAGAAGCCGTCGAGCACATAGATCGCCGCTGCCGGCACCGCGGCGCGGACCACGCGGGCTTCGTCGAGCGTTGCCACGAAAAACGTCTTGCAGCCGGCGCCGGCGAGCGCGCGCGCGACCTGTTCGGCGCCGCAGCCATAGGCATTGGCCTTGACCACGCCGGCGCATTCCGCCGGCACCGCCGACTTCTCGATCTTGCGCCAGTTGGCAATGATGGCGTCGAGATCGACGGTAAGGATTGCGGTAGCGGTCGCCAGCGCAGCAGCCTGGTTCGCCTCAGCCGAGAGGATCGAGCCGGGCGGGGCAAATTTCGGGTCGGTGACGATGTTCATGCCGCACTTTACGCGCTGGCCTGCCGCGGTTCAACCGGGCAGGCGTCTCAGTATTGTGCCGCCGGCATATGGCTTTCCTGCGCCAGGTCGCTGAACCGGGTGAACTGGCCCTCGAACGCCAGTTCGACCATGCCGGTGGGGCCGTGTCGCTGCTTGCCGATGATGACTTCGGCCTTGCCGTGCACAAGCGACATATCGAGCTGCCATTTCTCGTATTCGGGCGTGCCGACGCGCGGCTCCTTGTTGGCGAGATAATACTCCTCGCGATACACGAACATCACCACGTCGGCGTCCTGTTCGATCGATCCGGATTCACGCAGATCCGACAATTGCGGGCGCTTGTCTTCGCGGCTTTCGACCTGGCGCGACAGCTGCGACAGCGCGATCACCGGCACGTTCAGTTCCTTCGCCAGCGCCTTCAGGCTGGTGGTGATTTCGGTCACCTCCTGCACCCGGTTGTCATTGCCGCGTTTGCCCGAGCCCTGCAGCAGCTGAATGTAGTCGACCACGATCAGGTCGAGGCCCTTCTGCCGCTTCAGCCGCCGGGCACGCGCGGTGAGCTGCGAAATCGACAGGCCGCCGGTCTCGTCGACATAGAGCGGCAGCGACTGCAATTCGATCGAATAGTCGCGGATCTTCTCGAAATCGGTCTCGGTGATGCCGCCGCGGCGGATCGAGCTGGAGGCGATGCTGGTCTGCTCGGCGAGAATACGGGTGGCGAGCTGCTCGGCCGACATTTCGCAGGAGAAGAATCCGACGATGCCGCCATTGACAGATTTCATGGTGCCGTCGGCCTGCACCTCGGCGCGGTGCGCCTTGGCGACGTTGTAGGCGATGTTGGTGGCAAGCGCGGTCTTGCCCATGCCCGGTCGGCCGGCGACGATGATCAGGTCGGATGGCTGCAGGCCGCCCATCTTGTTGTCGAGATCGCGCAAACCCGTGGCAACCCCCGACAATTTTCCGTCGCGCTGGAACGCCTTGGCCGCCATGTCGACGGCCACGGTGAGCGCCTGCGAAAAACGCTGGAAGCCGCCGTCGTAGCGGCCTGATTCCGCCAGCTCGTAAAGTCTGCGCTCGGCGTCCTCGATTTGCGCGCGGGGCGCAAAATCCACCGGCGCGTCGAACGCGACATTGACCATGTCCTCGCCGATCCGGATCAGGTCGCGGCGCAGCGCCAGCTCATAGATCGTCCGCCCGTAATCCTGGGCGTTGATGATGGTGGTGGCTTCGGCGGCGAGGCGGGCGAGGTACTGGCCGACCGTCATGCCGCCGATGTCGGTTTCGGCCGGGACGAAGGTCTTCAGCGTCACCGGGGTGGCGACCTTGCCCATCCGGATCAGGCTGCCGGCGGTCTCGTAGATGGTCTGATGGATCGGTTCGAAGTAGTGCTTGGGTTCCAGAAAGTCCGAAACCCGGTAGAACGCGTCGTTGTTGACCAGGATCGCGCCCAGCAGGCTCTGTTCGGCCTCGATATTGTGCGGTGCGCTGCGATAGGCCGGGGTTCCCGGATCAGGCGCGAGCTTGAGGACGTTCGAATCAGTGAGGGCCATGGCTTTGGAATGTTCTTTGACTTTGTCGGATGCGGGGCGGGGATAGAGCGCCACTCCACGCCGCAGCGAAAGGGCGGTCCTGCCTTATGCCCGATTCACACAATCGAATGTAGGAATCGTGACCCGGGGCAACGCATTCTGCTTGACGGGTTTTGCGCAGCGGCGGGCCCCGGCATGCGGCGTATCGCGATGAAAATCCGGAAAATTTTCGGCCGGCCTGAACCTTGTTCCGCCGCGGGCACACTCATTCCAAGAGCGGCAATGTTCCGTCCGCTATACTGAATCAGATCAGGAGGAGGTAGATCAGCGCGCCGACCGCGGCACCCACGCCGATGGCGATCAGGGCGTAGTCGGTCCCGATGTCGGCCTGCGGATCAAACGATGACGGGTGGGTTTTCTGGGCCATTCCGGACGCTTAAGCCAAGCCGGCCGAACCTTATGTGAACCAGATCACACCCGGTTAATTTTTGTTTAAATTGTAGTCGGTCGGAACGGCTCGCCGGCGGCAGGATTGGTAACCGGGGCAGATTAGGAACAGGCCATGGCCCAGCAACTTCAGCGATGGCGATCGGCAGGCGGCGAGAAATCGTGGCTGTCGATGCTGATCGCCACCATGGAAGACGTTTCCCGGCCGGAACCGCACAGCCAGCCTTGCGACCGGTCGGTCGTCGCTGCCGTGCGCGCACAGCTTTCGCGTCCGGCGGCACTTCATGCCCGTCAGGGATTCGGCCTGCGCCATTAGGAGCGGATCGCGCCGGCCTATTCGCCGGCGATCTGCAGCCGTGGCCGCTGGCCACGCTCGACCCCGCGAAGCCGGGCTTCCGCTTCGCCGATGTAATCCCGGGTCGTCGGCACGACGCCTTGGCGTTTGCTGAGCTGGATCTGGAAGTTCATCATGTTTTGTTTGCGGAACGACATTTCCGAGCACGCCAGGTAAAATTCCCACATCCGCGCGAAGCGCTCATCATAGAGCCGCACCGCTTCCTCCCGCCGCGCCAGGAAGCGTTCGCGCCACGCCTTCAGCGTTTCCGCATAATGCAGCCTCAGGATTTCGATATCGCACACCAGTAGTCCGGCGCGCTCGATCGCGCGTGTCACCTCGGAAAGCGCCGGTATGTAGCCGCCGGGGAAAATGTACTTGGTGATCCAGGGATTGGTGACGTCGGGACCTTCCGAGCGGCCGATCGAATGCAGCACCATCACGCCGTCGTCCGTGAGCAGCTCGGCGCACCGCCTGAAATAGATCTCGTAGAAATCGACGCCGACATGTTCGAACATGCCGACCGACACGATGCGCTCGAAGGGGCCGGCGATGTCGCGATAATCCTCGAGGAAAAACCTGGCCGATGTCGTCAGGTTCTTCTCCGCCGCGCGGGCATTCGAGACCTGCAATTGCTCGCTCGACAGCGTGACGCCGGTGACACTGGCGCCGGTCATTTCCGCCAGATAGAGGCCGAGGCCACCCCAGCCGGAGCCGATGTCGAGCACGCGGTCGTCGGGCCGGATCAACAGCTTGGCGGCGAGATGGCGCTTCTTGGCGAGCTGGGCTTCGTCGAGCGTCGCGTCGGGCGTTTCGAAATAGCCGCAGCTGTATTGCTTGTCGGCATCGAGGAAGAGGGAATAGAGCCGGCCGTCGAGGTCGTAATGGTGCGCGACGTTGTTCAGGGACCGGCGCCGCGGATTGAACTGTTTGGCATGCCTGACCAGGTAACGCAGGAACCATTGCAGCCGGGCCCAGCGCGGCAAGATCTCTGGCTGATCCATCAGGATCGCCAGCGCATCCGCGATCGAGCCGTTCTCGACGACGAAAGTTCCGTCCATGTAGACTTCGCCGAGCGCAAGCTCGGGGTTGAGGAGGACCCGGCGTTCGGCATCGGTGGTCAGGAATCGGGCCATCACCCGCTGCCCGGTCCCGTCGCCGCAGCTGAATTCCGCTCCACTCGCGGTCGTAAAGGTCATCGCGCCGCGGCGAATGAACTGCTGCAGGAAGTAACGCAACAAACGGTCCATCGAAACCACCACACTGAGCGATCCCAACGAGGATGGCGTAGCGGCCATCACAGCCGGCGCAAGCGGGGATCGAACAATCCCGGCGCACCGCTTCCCAATCATAACGGTGTTGGCGCCATGGTGCTAGAGCATTGTACAGAAAGCGGATTTTCGGAGTTTTCGCGTTCACGCCATTGCGTTATATGTGCGCTTCCATTCGCGTCATAATCGGCTAAAAGGTGACCGCCGCCACCGGCCCCTGATTTGGGACGCTGAAAGCCAATTCCGCATCTGGAGAACTTTGAGAATGGTGAGCCGAGCGCTCAGTCTGGCGACGGTGACGCTTCTGATCGGCTGTCTCGCGGCGATCCCGGTGCGGGCGCAAAATCTGGATGCCGGCAAGAGCCCCTCCCAGATTTTCTCGGGCACCTGCACCGCCTGCCACAAGGCGCCTCGCGGGCTCGTGAGGAGCATGTCGCCCGGATCCCTGCCGGGTTTCCTACGCCAGCATTATACCACCTCCAGCGAAATGGCCTCGCAGCTCAGCGCCTTCCTGATCGCCAACGGCGCAACCGATACCCGCGGTGCCAAGCAGCAGGCGAAGGACCCGAGGCGCCCGGGGCCGACGCAGGAGGCCGCCAGGCCCGACGCTGAGCCGCAACAGGCCGCCAGACAGGAGAGCGGCGCTTCCGACCCAGAGGGCCGCAAAGCGGCCGCCAAGCAGAAGCTGAGCAAGCGGGGCAAGGAAGAGCCGTCCAGGGACGAGCCGGCCAAAGACGACGCGCCGAAGGGCGAAGCCGGCAAGGAAACCGCCAAGGAAACCGCCAAGGAAACTTCCAAGGAAACAGGCAAGGAAGCCGGCAAGGACGATGCCGCCCGACCGTCCGGTGAGGCTGCGTCTCAATCGGCTGCGATCGCTCCACCCAAGGAGACCGTCGAAACGCCCGCGCTGCGGCCGGATCCGGTTCCGCCGGTCACGCCAGCGCCGCCATCGATGTCGGCTGCTGTCTCCAGCGGCTCCTCGGAACCGTCATCCGCCCCCGAGCCCCCGCTGATGATGCTGCCAGCTCCGCCTCCGGCCCTGACGGCTTCCGGCCCGCCCTTGCCACCGGTCCCCCCCGCGGGACCGCCTGCACCTCCGATCTCCCGATAGATTTTCGTGACAGGGCGCTCTCGGCCAGCGGCCGGACTTGATCATTCATAGGGTGTTGCTCTAGAGTATTACTCTAGAGTATTGCTCTACTCGTTCGAGGGTGTGATCGTGGTCGCTGGCGCGCGCGAGGATCTGATGGCGGCGGGATTGGCGGTGTTCGACCGTGACGGTTTCGAGGGCGCGACGGTGGCGGCCATTCGCGCCCGCGCTCGGGCCTCCAATGGCAGCTTCTTTCATTTCTTCGGATCGAAGAAAAAGCTGGCGGGCGCGCTGTTTCTGGAAGTGCTGCAGCGTTATCACGCCGCGGTGCTGGCGGCGATCGATACGCCCTGCGGCGCGCGGGAAGGTATCGATCGCCTGATCCGCGCGCATCTGGATTGGGTGGTGAATAACCGGCGCGAGGCGCGCTATCTGTTCGAGATCTCCCGCAGCGAATGGAGCGAGGAGGTCAGGGACGCGCAGCGGGCGCAGAATTCGCGCCTCGGCGAGGGCGTCGAGCGCTGGCGCGCGCCGCTGATCGTCAGCGGCGAATTGCTGCCGATGACGCCGGTGCTGTTCTTCAGCCAGATCATCGGACCGGCGCAGATCTTCTGCCGCGCCTGGCTGTCGGGCCGCGACCGCTCCGACCCGAGGCTTCAGGCCGACATCCTGATCGCCTGCGCGATTCGCGCGCTGGTGGCGCCGCAATCCGTTGCAGACACCGGAGGCACACCTTGACTGAGCAAGCCAGGACGCAGGATCCCGACGTCAAGCCCGATCCGGACTTCGCGCCAATCGCCGAGCGAATCCGCGACAGCGTCGGCCGCCAGGGTTTTATGGGCCATGTCGGCGCCGAACTCTCCGAGTTGGCGCGCGGATCTTGCACGCTCGCGGTCGACCGGCGGCCGGAGCTGTTGCAGCAGCATGGCCTGTTTCATGGCGGCGTCACCGCCTTCCTGGTCGACAACGCGACCACCATCGCGGCGGCGACATCGCGCGGCCAGCCGGCGCTGACGGCGGAATACAAATTGAATCTGCTGTCGCCGGCATCCGGCGAGCGCCTGATCTGCCGCGCCCGCGTGATCAAGCCCGGACGGCAGGTCGCGGTGGTGGCCGCCGATGTGTTTTGCGTCATCGACGGCATCGAGAAACATACGGCGACGGCGCTGGCGTCGATCGCGATGCTGCCGGGAGAAGTGACGGCCAGAATCCAAAGCCCGGCCGCCTGAGGCCGGGCTTGGTGTAGTTTGATGTAAGGAGAGCGACCGAGTTACTTGTCGGAAGCGGCTTCTTCCTGCGGCTCGTCGTCGCGGCGTGCTTCCGGATCGAAGAATTCGCCGGCGGCGGCGAGCGCTTCGGCGGCCGCGTCCTGATCTTCCTGGCGAGTCGAGATGTCTTCGCCGCGGTTGATACGCTCGGCCTCGTCGGCGCTGCGCGCGACCGTCACGCTGACGGCGACTTCGACTTCCGGATGCACGGCGATGGCGATGTTGTGCTTGCCGATCGTCTTGATCGGCGCATCCAGCATTACCTGGCTGCGGCTGATGGTGACGCCGTCCGCCTCGAACGAGGCGATGATGTCGCGGACCGTGACCGATCCGAACAACTGGCCGGTCTCCGAAGCCTGGCGCAGCACCACGACGTTGCGGCCGTCGATCTTTTCGGCGACCTTGGTGGCCTCGCCCTTGGCCTGCAGGTTACGGACTTCGAGTTCGGCCTTCATGCCGTCGAACTTGGCGCGGTTGTCGGCGGTGGCGCGGAGCGCCTTGTTGCGCTTCAAGAGGAAATTGCGGGCATAGCCGTCCCTGACGCGGACGACTTCGCCCATTTGGCCCAGCTTGGCGACGCGCTCCAGCAAAATGACTTCCATGGTGGTTCTCCTTTGATGTGGTGAGGTTTGAGTTGAGGGTAAGAATTCAGGACACGGGGACAGGCGGCGGCCGACGCTGCAGATAGCGCCGGCGAAATCCGAAAATGGCGTCGCCGATACCGAGTGCGGTCATCACCAGGATGAACCAGCCGCCAGACATCAGCACCATGGCGTAGCTGCAGGCCAGCCAGAGCCCGCGGCCCTTCAATCCCGTCGTCAGCGTGTGCAGCACGGCAAAGCCGATCAGTGCGTAAGTCATCAGCAGCGCCGCCGTGATGCTCAGCGCCACCATCCCGAGCAGTCCGCCGGAAAAGCAGAACGCGATCGCGGCCGACAATGCCGCGAGCGTCATCGGCGGCAGCTCGGTGCTCTTCAGGTCGGGCCACGAACGACGCAATCGTCCCGATGTTGCCGTGATCCGCGCAGCCAGCCAGAAGTTGAGCATCAGCATGGTCATGGCGCTGTTGGCCGCGGCGGCCGGCAGGATCATGACCGCGGCATCGATCCGCTGCTGGACGTCGTCACCGGTCGCGACGCGTGGGCCGAGGACCCGCAGCAGGCCCGCCCGCAACGCCTCGGTGATGGTGGCGGCGTCGGTGCCCAGCGTGAACAGGGTCGCGACGGTCGACAGTGTGCCAAACCCGGCAATCCAGAGCAGGATGCGGCCGACCGGGTACCATTCCACGATCGGCGGGGCCGGTGTCGCGCCTTCATTGGGTCCGGCATTGGCCACCGGCCGCCCCAGGAGAGCGAGGTGCCCGAGCCACCAGGCCGGCAGCGCCATCATGACGACAAAGCCGATGAGAAAGGGCAGCCCGAAGATCGCTCCGAGACCGGTGGCCGCTCCGATGCCCCCGATGGTGGCGGCAAGCGGCCCCCAGCCAAGTCCCGCCACCATCAAGGGCAGCGGGGCGAAGTACAGCAGCAACAGCGAGATCAGCGCGCCCGAGATAATCGAGGCGAACATCAGCGCGGAGGCGCAGCCGGCCGCTAGGGCGACGAGAACGATCATGGTCATCAGCTGTCCCGCTCCCTTCGAGCGGTTAGAGGCTCCCACGGAAACCCCAACCATCGGCGACCGGACGACCCGGAAGCCTTATGAAGATCGGTCCGCGGCGCCGAGGCCGCGGACCGAAAGGTTTTTTTACCTGATCACGTAGGGCAGCAGGCCGAGGAACCGCGAGCGCTTGATGGCGCGGGCGAGTTCACGCTGCTTCTTGGCGGACACGGCGGTGATGCGGCTCGGCACGATCTTGCCGCGCTCGGAAACGTAACGCATCAGCAGCTTGGAATCCTTGTAGTCGATCTTCGGCGCGTTCGGACCCGTGAACGGGCAGGTCTTGCGGCGGCGGAAAAACGGACGGCGTGCACCAGCTTCAGCCATGATTCTTACTCCTCAACCGCTGCTTCGGCATCGTCACGCGGACGGCGCGGACCCCGGTCACCACGATAGCCACCGCCGCCGCCGCCATCACGGTCGCCACGGAAGCCGCCTTCGCGGTCGCCGCGGAAACCGCCGCCACGGTCGTCGCGATCGCGGTCGCGATCGGCCTTGCGCATCATCGCCGAGGGGCCTTCCTCATGCTCTTCGACGCGAACGGTGAGATAGCGGATCACGTCTTCGCTGATCCGCTCCTGCCGCTCTACTTCGGCGACCGCCGCCGAGGGGGCGTCGATGTTCATCAGCACGAAGTGCGCCTTGCGATTCTTGTTCATGCGATAGGTGAGGGAGCGTACGCCCCAGCTTTCCATCTTGACGACCTTGCCGCCGAGACCTTCGACGATGCCGGTCATCTGGGTGGTCAGTTCTTCGACCTGCTGGGTGCTCGCATCCTGACGCGCGAGAAAAACATGCTCGTAAAGAGGCATGGGTGTCCTTTCCTAGTGTTGGCGCGGTTCCCGGCGGCAAGCCCTTCGAGACCTTCGGAAAGGACTCGGGATTAAGCTCAGAAGGCGGAAGCACGGGACGACGGACCGACTGGCCCTGCCGCATCAAGATCGCCTGGAAGGTGAAATTGCTGAGACCGTCCGTTCAGCTCCCGGCCGGGATCCACGGATGGCGCGGTTTATACGGATTTTGTACGCGATGGCAAGGGTAAGGGGCGGTTCCCGCCGCCTTCCATCTGGCAAGCGGTCAGCCGGCATCGGCATTGGCGGGGGGCGCCAGTTCCGCCCCCTCCACCCGAAGGAAATGGCTGGAGCGGGGTCCATGGGGCACAAATCGGCCCTTGCCGCGTCGTTTGGCGACATACATGGCCAGGTCAGCGGATCGCATCAGCGCATCGACGCTTTCGCCATCCGCGGGAGCCGAGGCGCTCCCTATGCTGATACCTATCTGCACCGCTTCGCAGTGGCCGACGTCGAACGGCATCTCGACACGGGCGATGATTCGCTCGGCGATAGCGGTGGCATCCGCGACGGAGATCGCCGGCAGCAGGATGACGAATTCATCGCCGCCGGTACGGGCCACGAAATCAAGAACCCGGACACTTTCGCGAAGCCGGTCCGCCAACGCTACCAGGACGGCATCGCCCGCTGCGTGTCCAAGCCGGTCGTTGACATCCTTGAAACCGTCGAGATCGAGGCAGAATACCGTGAAGCCCTTGCTGCTCCTGTCCGATGCCGAGGCCAGATCCGCGAGCAATTCGTCGAAGCGCTTCAGATTCAAGCTCCGGTTAGGCAGTCCGGTAAGCAGATCGTGGTTCGCGAGCCTGCGGTTCTCGTCCTCCGAGCGATAGAGGCTCAGCAACACCTTGTAATTATCGAGCATGACGAAAATCACACCACAGGCATAGAGAGGAAGCTGAACACCGATAATGAACAGGTAAGGCATCGGCGAGGTCAGCGCCGCCAGCGAGAAAGGAAGCGTCAGGATGAAAATCAGAAGAACGGCGTAGCGCGGCGTGCCCGCGTTGCGCGAGGAGACAGCGCCGATCAAAGTGGCAAGGCCCATTCCGGCCATGGTGATCAGCGGCCATTGGCCGGACCCGACACATTGATAACCGCCCGCGGAAATGATGATGAAGGAAATCAGACCTGCGAATATCGGAGCGAGACTGTTTCCGGTCCGGCCCGATGACTCGGCCTTCACGAAGCTATTCATCGCCACAAGCCTGAGGCTGCCGACCACAAGTTCGGCCAGCAACCATGCATAGGCCCATGTCGCGGCGGTCATCACCGCTGCAACGGCCGCCATCAGCGACGATGCCACGATGGAAATAACCAGCGTCCTTGCCTTGGTCAGACTTTGAAGCAGCAGCACGCGCTGAACATCGGCCGGTCGTGCGCCGGGACTGGAAACGATCCAGTTGATGGCGACGTCCATGGCCTGGATTAGCCGAAATCCCGGCTGCACCCGGCGGCCATCAGGTAAGATCGGCTCGAATTCGATAGTCATGGGTCCAACTAGAACCGACCGGCTGAATGCAGGCTTAAGGCAGCTGCTTCCCCTACGGGCATCGTTAACCTGGGGTGCCCCGGGTCAATGGCTTTCGCTCTATTCTCGCGTCCCTCTCGCCCGGCTGAAGTGCCGATTTCCTGTCCGGGAACGGCCGTACGGCCGGTTTCGGTCCAGTTGGCTTGACATCCCGGTCGCGCTCGGTGTCTTTCGGCCCAACTTTAGGGATTTGGACGTTCAGGGAGCGCCGATGACGGCAGCATTCACCTTTCCGGGGCAGGGTTCCCAGGCGGTCGGCATGGGCAAGGCGCTGGCGGAAGCTTTTCCGGCCGCGCGCGCGGTTTTCGACGAGGTCGACGCGGCGCTCGGGGAGAAGCTGACCGCCATCATCTGGGAGGGCCCGGCGGAAACCCTGCAACTTACCGAAAATGCCCAACCCGCCTTGATGGCGGTCTCGCTCGCCACCTTGCGGGTGCTGGAGACCGAGGCCGGCTTCTCGGTGGCACGGGACGCCGCTTTCGTCGCCGGGCATTCGCTCGGCGAATATTCCGCACTGGCGGCGGCCGGCAGCTTCAGCATCAGTGATACCGCGCGCTTGCTGCGTATCAGGGGTCTTGCCATGCAGAAGGCGGTGCCGGTCGGGACTGGTGCAATGGCTGCGCTGCTCGGGCTCGATTATGAGGCGGCAGTGGCGGTTGCAGAGGAGGCAGCGCAAGGACAGGTCTGTCAGGCCGCCAACGACAATGGCGGCGGTCAGGTCGTCATTTCCGGCGACAAGGCCGCGGTCGAGCGCGGGCTCGAAATCGCCAAGACGAACGGCGCCAAGCGCGCCATGCTGCTGCCGGTATCGGCCCCGTTCCATTGCCGGCTGATGCAGCCTGCCGCTGACGCCATGGCCGAGGCGCTGGCCGCGGTCACGATCAGGCCGCCGGCTTCGCCGCTGGTCTCGAACGTGCTGGCCGCGCCGATCTCCGATCCGGACGAGATCCGCCGCCGCCTGATCGAACAGGTAACCGGCACGGTGCGCTGGCGCGAATCGGTGGCGTACATGGCGAGCCATGGCGTGACGCGATTTTTCGAGATCGGCGCCGGCAAGGTGCTGAGCGGGCTGGTGAAGCGGATCGCCGACGGCGCGGTCGGGATTTCAGTGGGGGGCCCCGGCGATATCGCCGGCGCAAAGGACGCATTGGCGGCTTCGCATTAAGCGGTGGCCGGGAGGAGATAGCGATGTTCGACTTGACTGGCAAAACGGCGCTCGTCACCGGCGCGACCGGCGGCATCGGTAATGCGATCGCCCAGGCGTTGCACGCCCAGGGCGCGACGGTCGCGATTTCCGGAACGCGGCGCGAGGTGCTCGACACGCTCGCCGGCAAGTTGGGCGAGCGCGTCCACGTGCTGCCCTGCAACCTCTCCGACAGCGCCGAAGTCGAGGCCCTGGTGCCGGCGGCCGAGGCGGCGATGGGCCAGGTCGATATCCTGGTCGCCAACGCCGGAATAACCAGGGACAATTTGTTCGTGCAACTGCGCGACGAGGATTGGGACGAGGTCATCAAGGTCAATCTGACCTCGACCTTCCGCCTCGCCCGCGCCGCGACCAAGCTGATGATGCGCAAGCGTTTCGGCCGCATCATCGCGATCACCTCCATCGTCGGCGTTACCGGCAATCCGGGGCAGGGCAATTACACGGCGTCGAAGGCGGGGCTGATCGGCATGATCAAGACGGTGGGTGCGGAATACGCCAAGCGGAACGTCACCGCCAACTGCATCGCGCCCGGATTCATCAAGACGCCGATGACCGACGCGCTCAACGACAAGCAGCGCGAAACCATCCTGTCGAAGGTTCCTGCGGCGCGGCTGGGAACGCCCGAAGATATCGCCGCCGCGGCGGTCTATCTCGCCTCCAATGAAGCCGCGTATGTGACCGGACAGACGATTCACGTCAATGGCGGAATGGCCATGTTTTGAGCCGGTTACCGGCCCTTCCGTATGGTGAGGGCGGTTTCCGGCTGTCACCGGGGCCCGTAGTCAAGGCTTTGTAGTCAAGGCTTGGGAAGTATGATAACCGAACCAACAACGGATGGGCAAAGAACGCCATTGCAGGAATTTGAATCCCTGTATATTGGCGGGGCGGAGCCTGCCGTCGTTCGCCGGGCCTGCGTCCGAGATGACCGGGCAAATCAAGACGTTGCGCGATTGCGAAGGAAGTTTAACGACCACGATGGCTCGTAGCGTCTTGGGGACGACGGGTCTAATGGAACAAGCACGAGGTTGAACGATGAGTGAGATTGGCGAGCGAGTTAAGAAGATTGTGGTCGAACACCTTGGTGTTGAACCCGAAAAAGTGGTCGATGCCGCGAGCTTCATTGACGACCTCGGCGCGGACAGTCTCGATACGGTCGAGCTGGTGATGGCGTTCGAAGAGGAATTCGGTTGCGAGATTCCCGACGACGCCGCTGAGACGATTTTGACTGTCGGCGACGCCACAAAATTTCTTGAAAAAAACGCGAAGAGCTGACGCCCCGCGCGGTACTGACGAAGCCGGTCGGACCGTAGTCGCGCGGTCCACCGGGTTCTTGGTGCGGGCCGGAAATACCGGGCTGGAGTGCTGGATATGAGGCGGGTTGTCGTCACGGGCCTCGGCATGGTTACGCCACTCGGCTGTGGCGTCGAGCCGACCTGGAAGCGCATCCTCAACAGCGAGAGCGGGGCCAGGAAAATCGACACGTTCGACGTGTCCGATCTGACCAGCCGGATCGCCTGCGTGATTCCGCGCGGCGACGGTACCGGCGGCACCTTCAATCCCGACCAGTGGATGGAACCGAAGGATCAGCGCAAGGTCGATGATTTCATCATCTTCGCGATGTGCGCGGCGCGTCAGGCACTCGATGACGCCAACTGGCATCCGTCGACCGAAGAGGAACGCTGCGCCACCGGCACCATGATCGGATCCGGGATTGGCGGTCTGTCGGGCATTGCCGACACCGCGCTGCTGCTGAAGGAGCGCGGTCCCCGCAAGGTATCCCCTTTCTTCATACCCGGTCGGCTGATCAATCTGGCCTCAGGCTATGTGTCGATCGAGCACGGCCTCAAGGGTCCCAACCATTCGGTGGTCACCGCCTGTTCGACCGGCGCGCATGCGATCGGCGATGCCAGCCGGCTGATCGTGCTCGGCGACGCCGACGTCATGGTGGCGGGCGGCACGGAATCGCCGATTTGCCGGCTGTCGATGGCGGGATTCTGCGCATCGCGCGCGCTGTCGACCGGCTTCAACGAGACCCCGGAAAAAGCATCGCGTCCCTACGACAAGGACCGCGACGGCTTCGTGATGGGAGAGGGCGCCGGCATCGTGGTGCTCGAGGAATACGAGCATGCGAAAAACCGCGGCGCCAGAATCTACGCCGAGGTGATCGGCTACGGGCTGTCCGGCGACGCCTATCACATCACGTCTCCGTCGCCCGACGGCGATGGTGCATTCCGCAGCATGAGTGCTGCGATGAAGCGTGCCGGAATCAGCGCTTCCGACATCGACTACATCAATGCGCACGGCACCTCGACGCAGGTCGGCGACGAAATCGAACTCGGCGCGGTTGAGCGGTTGTTGGGCAACGCCGCTTCCAGGGTGTCGATGTCGTCGACCAAATCGTCGACTGGACATCTGCTCGGCGCCGCCGGCGCGATCGAGACGATCTTCAGCATCCTGGCGATTCGCGACAATGTCGCCCCCCCGACCATCAATCTCGACAACCCCTCGGTGGAGACCGCGATCGACCTCGTGCCGCAAACGCCGCGCAAGCGGGAGATCAATGTCGCGCTGTCCAATTCGTTCGGCTTCGGGGGCACCAACGCATCCGTGATCGTGCAGCGGGTGACCAATTAGCCATTGATTGGAACGGCTCCACCGTTTCGCCGCATTCGGCGACGACTCAGGAGCGCTATCGGTAAAAATGGTGACGCCGGTTTTGCGTCCGGGCGCGCTCTAAACTATAAGCTATGCGGGCGTAGGCTATTGGCATGGCAGGGATTTGCCGGGCCACGATCAAACCGACAGGATTCAGGTTGCATCGATGAGTGAGAGGCCGCCCATTTCGCCACGTAGCCCGCGCGCCGCGCTGGAGCCCGAGCAGGTTCCGCCGCCGCCGAAGCGGTCCGATCGCGCCCGCAACCCGTTCGTCATTGTCGGCAACGCCATCATCACCATCATCCTGGTGTTCATGATCGGCGCCGGCGGAGTCTACGTCTACGGCAAGAAGATGCTGGAATCCGCCGGTCCGCTCGCGGAAGACAAGATCGTCAATATTCCGGCGCGCTCGAAGACCCGGGAAATCGCAGAAACCCTGCAGCGCGAAGGGGTGATCGAGATCAATCCGTGGCTGTTCATGGGGGCGGCGTTTGCGTTGAGGGCCAGTTCGGAGCTGAAGCCGGGTGAATATTCGTTCCAGAAGAATGCCAGCCTTCGCGACGTCATCGGCACCATTGTCGAAGGCAAGGTGGTTCAGCATTCCGTCACGATTCCCGAGGGCTTGACCTCCGAGCAGATCGTGGCCCGGCTCACCGACAATGAAATTTTCTCGGGGAACGTTCGCGAAATGCCGCGCGAAGGCACCTTGCTGCCGGAAACCTACAAGTTCCCGCGCGGCACCTCGCGCGACCAGGTGATCCAGCGCATGCAGCAGACGCACAAGCGAATGCTGGCCGAGATCTGGGAGCGTCGCAATCCGGATATTCCGGTCAAGTCGCCGGAACAGCTGGTGACGCTGGCCTCGATCATCGAAAAGGAAACCGGAAAGTCGGACGAGCGCAGCCGGGTCGCCGCGGTGTTCGTCAACCGGCTGCGGCTGAAAATGAAGCTGCAGTCGGATCCGACCATCATCTACGGACTGGTCGGCGGCAAGGGAACGCTGGGCCGGCCGATCAGGCGCTCTGAAATCCAGCAGCCGTCGCCCTACAACACCTACGTGATCGACGGCCTTCCGCCCGGACCGATCGCCAATCCGGGACGCGCCTCGCTGGAGGCCGCCGCCAATCCGGCGCGCACGCGTGACCTGTTCTTCGTCGCCGATGGCACCGGCGGACACACCTTTACCGAGACCTACGACCAGCATCAGAAGAACGTCGTCAAGCTGCGCGCGCTGGAAAAGCAGATCCAGAACGACACCGTCGAACCGCCGGCCGAAGAAGCCCAGCCGGCCCCGCCGGCGGCGGCCAGCGCGCCGGCCGATACCAATCCCACCGCCACCACGACCAGGCCCGCCGCGCCGAAGAGACCAGCGCGCGCCGCTCCTCCGGCGGCGCCTTCAACCACCCCGGCGGCTCCGGGCCGGCAAGGCGCGGCGCAATCGACGACGGCGCGTCCGGTGGTTCAGCGCTAGCGCCGATTCGCGCCGGGACCGAATTCCACTTTGGCCGAAAACGCTTTAAGGTCGCGGCGACCGCTGCGAATTCCAGAATCCGCACTCCCGGAGAAATTCAGACGATGGCGTTGTCGAGCATGACCGGCTTTGCCCGTAGCCACGGCGCCAGCGGCCCCTACGCGTTCGAATGGGAATTGAAGTCGGTCAACGCCAAGGGGTTCGACCTGCGCATGCGGCTGCCGCCCGGCTGGGACGAACTCGAGGCGCTGGCCAAGAAGCGCGCCGGCGAAGTGCTGTCGCGCGGCACCGTTTACGCCAATTTGAACGTCAAGCGTGCCAACGCCGTCTCGACCATCCGTATCAATGAGGACGTGCTGGCGTCGATCGTCAAGGTGGCGGGCGTGCTCGCCGGCAAGATCGATGCGGTGGCGCCGAGCATCGACGGGCTGTTGTCGATCAAGGGCGTCATCGAGGTGGTTGAGCCCGAAAGCAACGAACTCGAGGACAAGGCCGCGAAGGCCGCCGCGGCGCTGGCGTTCGAGCAGGCGCTGACCGATCTTGTCGAGATGCGTCGTCGCGAGGGCGTGACGCTCGGGCAGATACTGTCGCAGCGAATGGATGAGATCGAGCGTCTGGCCAAAAAGGCCGAAGCCGCGCCCGGCCGCAAGCCCGAGGCGATCAGGGCCCGGCTCGCCGAGCAGATCGCGGCGTTGCTCGACACCTCCGACCGCTTCGATCCCGACCGTCTCAACCAGGAGGCGATCCTGATCGCCGCCAAGGCCGATATACGCGAGGAGCTCGACCGCATCGCCTCGCACATCTCGCAAGCCCGCGAGATGATCGGCAAGGGCGGACCGGTCGGCCGACGGCTCGACTTCCTGGCGCAGGAATTCAACCGCGAGGTCAATACCTGCTGCTCCAAGTCGAACGATCTCGAATTGACCAATACCGGCCTTGAGATGAAGAACGTGGTCGAGCAATTCCGCGAACAGGTTCAGAACCTGGAGTGATCATGACGGCTGGCGGCCACAGCTTCGACGGCGTTGAGCGGCGCGGGCTGATGTTCGTGCTGTCGTCGCCGTCGGGCGCCGGCAAGACCACGCTGTCGCGCCTGCTGCTCGACCGGATGCAGGGCCTTCAAATGTCGGTTTCGGCAACCACCCGGCCGATGCGTCCCGGCGAAGTCGCAGGGCGCGATTATCTGTTCGTGGACATGGCCGAATTCGAACGGATGGTGAAACAGGGCGAATTGCTCGAATGGGCCACTGTGTTCGACAATCGCTACGGCACGCCGCGTGCGCCGGTCGAAGCGGCGTTGGCTTGCGGACGCGACGTGCTGTTCGACATCGACTGGCAGGGCACCCAGCTATTGCGGGAGAAGGCCGGTGCCGATGTCGTCAGCGTGTTCATCCTGCCGCCATCGGCCGCAGACCTCGAGAAGAGGCTCCATACCCGCGCGCAGGATTCCGATGCCGTCATCCGCGGCCGCATGGACCGGGCCAGCCATGAACTCAGTCATTGGGCCGAATATGACTACATCGTCATCAATCACGACGTCGATGAGGCGTTCGCCGAAGTGCAGTCGATCCTCAAGGCCGAGCGACTCAAGCGTGCCCGGCGGGTCGGTTTGACCGAGTTCGTTCGGGGCCTGCAGCAGCAGCTGGAAAAATAACCGGACGTCAGGTCGCGGCACTCCGCGGCAATCTCGACAGCATGTGCGCGATCCGCTGGTCCGGATCGTCCGCCGCGCGCAGATCGCGGACAAGGCCAGCCTCCGGCAGCAGGCCGGCTTCCCGCTCCGATCCAACGGCGCGCGCCTGGTCCGATAGCGAGGGGCGATCGGCCCTGACTGAATCCCAGTTGACGCGCCGCTCGGCGCGACGGGCATGACGGCCGGTCCGTCGCGGGCCACCGAACCTGAAAATCGCGCTCGCCAGCAGTCCCGCAAGCGCCACTGCGCCGAGGATGACGATCAGCAGCATCTGGACCGAGCCGGCCGGCTTTTCGGTTGACGCTGCGGCAGCAACGGCAAGCGGGAGCGCCGATAGGGGAGCTGGCGTGGCAGCCGCGGAAGCGGGTGGTCCCCCCGTGGAATCTGCCCGCGGCGTGGTTGCGGACTGGTCGATGGAAGATTCCGGACGAGCCGGCGTACTCACCACGCCTGCCAGTTCGGGCCAGCGCGACGCAACGACCGACGATTGGGCGCCGGCATCGACCGTATTGGGGCGCTGATCGATTCCCGGGTTGATCGCGCCGGGGATGGCTGTAACCGTCCGCTGTCCCTTGAAGACGTCGGCGTCCGGCTCGACGCGCGCCTGCGGCAACGGCAATTCGGCGCGCGCATTGTCGATCGCAGGCTGCGTACCCGCGCTGCGCGGTGGCGGCGCAGAATTGGACGCGGGCGGCGTTTCCGGCGCGGCACGCGATACTTTTTGTTTGGCTTCGCCGATGTACCAGCAGGCGCGTTTGGTGGCGCGGTCGACGCGATAATACCAGTGCCCGCCCACGGGCGGCGCCCCCTTCGGCCCGGAGAGACATTTATCGGGCGGAGCCGGCTCGGCATACGATGCGGTGACGAGCGGGGAGTAAGCGAACAGGATGGCGAAAATGGCGGACACGGATTTCGCGGCTGAACTGGACATCTTCATCTCCGGCGATGATACGCAACGCTTCACGCTGCCAATCTCGGCGAAGACTTGGGTGGCAATGAGCCGCAATTCCGGAGCGGGTAGGGCTTAATTTAGGCCCGGACTGCGCTGGGCCAGAGAGATGAAATCCGACTATTGTTTCGACGCCGTCCATCGTCCCGTACAACCATCTGATCGCACGAACGTGCCGGAGCCGCTGCGGCCCGAGAAACGGCCCGTACTGTTCCAGCTCAGACCGGAGGCGGATCCGCCGGACCTCGTCGAGCCATTCGGACTGATTTGACCGGAACTGAGCTCGCCCGCGATCCGGCCGCCGGTGACGACAAACCTCTCGGTAGCGGCGCCGCATGTCGTCCCTACGGAATGGGCCACCCACGCTCCGTCGAAATTGCCGCCGCTGCTGCCACCACTGCTGCTGCCTCCGCTTTTTCGCGAGGCGCGGCTCGGCTCTTCGGACTTCGGCTTGCTTCGTCGCACAGGCTTCTCGGGCTCGACCGCCCGAGGCGACTGACGCGTACCGGACACCGACTTTTCATCGTTGCCGATGCTGCCACCCGCGCTGCCGGATTGTGCGAGGGCGGTGGCGGGACTGATTGCGACCGCGAAGGCGCAGAGAAGGGCAATTGCGATCTGACGTCGAATGAGGTTTGGCATCAGCATTTGTTTCCAAGGTCGATTGGCATTCAGCGGCCGGAACCGTCCGCGCACGACGCGCCGATAATTCGGCAAGACTTGCCAGTCTTGCCGCACTCGTCAAGCGCCGCCTCCTTGGCCCGTTGCACGGTATCTCGCGCCACCAGCGACCATGATTGTCCTGAAATAGCGAACGCTCCGCAACGTGTTCCGTAAAAGCTCAATTCAACCGAACATTTTCCGGCGCCGCAGTTCGAGCGTGCATCGTCGACCGCGGCCTTTCGCGATACGTGATTCCAGGAAATGCCCCATTTGTCGCTTTCGGGACCATAAACAATCGATCCCCACGGTTTCAGGTCTTCCATCTTTCGCAACCGCGTCAGCACGCCTTCGGTGGCTTCGCCGGTCGGCGTCATGCTGCTCTTTTCCTGGAACTTGGCGATCGCGAGCCTCATCCCGTTCTTGCTGTCGAGCGGCTCCGGATCGAAGTTCCGTTCATACAACCGGTCGCTCAGTTCCCGCAGCAGCGCGGAGTCCTGGATCGGGATCCGGTCGGGATCCGGACGCAGCGTACCGGACAGCACCGGCGGCGCCATAGCCACCTGCGGCGAGGCCGCCACTGCCGGCGCCGCGAAATAGAAAGTGCCGTCGATCGGCGACGATGACACCCAGGGCTGTTGCGACCCGCCGGTCTGGCGCTTCACGGCGAGGCCGACCTGGTTGAAGGTCTGGAAGATGTCGAGCCCGGCCAGCCGAATGGTCGCCGCCAAAGCCTTGGTGAAGGGGCTGTGGCCGTCGCTGCCATCCTGGGCGACGCTGCCGGGCTGCGTCGCGTAGGAGATCAGCGTGCCCTCCGGCGCCCGCATCTGCGCAAGGCCGCCGTCGGATGCGCGCAATCCGCGGGCGCCAAACGGATTGTTTCGGCAGGCATCGAGGATCACCATGTTGAGTCGCGTGCCGGACCCCTGCATCTGTCGCAGCACGAGGTTGACGTCCACCATCTGGAAGTCGACGTCGGCCTCACGGGTCGGGTTGGCGCCGACCGGCACCAGATAATTCGAGCCGCTGACCTGAACGCCGTGACCGGCATAGTAGAACAGCGCCACATCGGCGCCCTGGATCTGCCGGCCAAAGTTCTGCACGGCGGTATCGAGTGACTGTTTGTCGAGGTCGAGCTGGGCGCGGCCGCCGATCAGCGCAAAGCCAAGGCTCGACAGCGTGTCGGCCATCAGCTTTGCATCGTTCCTGGGATTGTCGAGCCGCGTGATGTTCTGATAGCCGGCATTGCCGACCACCAGCGCGATGCGTTTCTCCGCTACGGCGGGGCTGGCAAGAACGGCCAGCAGCAGCGCGCCCAGCGCCGCCAGCCCCAGAGGTCCGCAAATAGCCGGCCGGCGCATCCGCAATGCATCTCCCGAATGTAATGGGAGTAGACTAGCACCTGCCGGGCAGCGCGAGAAGCGCCGCCCGGCAGGCAGCATCAATTCTTCAGCACGATGCGCCCGACCACCTTGCCGGCCCGCAGCTCGTCGATCCATTTCTGGACGTCGCCCATCGGCTCTTCCTTCATCGGGGTCGGCTTGATCTTGCCGGCGCGGGCCAGCGCCATCAATTCCCGGGCTTCGGCCAGCGTCCCGACCATGAAGCCCTCGATGGTCATGCGCTTGTAGATCCACTGCACCATCGGCAGGCTGAAGTTGCCGCCCATCAATCCGGAGACCACGATCTTGCCGCCGCGCGCGACCGCGGCGACCGCAAAGGCCATCGATTTCTCGTTGCCGGCGAAATCCACCACCGCGTCGAAACCACCCTCGGTTTCCCTGATGATTCGTTTGGCGATGTCGGCCTCGGCAGGATCGTAGGCGACCGTCGCGCCGTTCTTCAACGCTGCCTCGCGCGCGGCGGGGCTGAGGTCTGCCACCGAAATGGGCTGCTTGAACATCGCCTGTGCGAACGACAGCCCCATCATGCCGACGCCGCCCAGCCCGATCAGCAGCAGATTGCGCTGCCGCGGCCGGTCCACCAGACGCTTCAGCGCGCCATAGGCGGTGACGCCGGAGCACATCAAGGTCGCCGCCTGATTGACCGGCAGCGGATCGTAGTCCAGCAGATATCTGGCGTCGGGCACCAGCACGTGGCTGGCGAATCCGCCGTCGATCGAAACGCCGAGAAAGCGCTGCTTGACGCAGAGATTTTCATCGCCATTGAGACAGTCGCGGCACTGGCCGCAGCCGATCCACGGGAACACGGCTACCTTTTTTCCGATCAGGTCCTTCGCAACGTCGGGTCCTGCCTCCTCGACCACGCCTGCGATTTCGTGGCCCAGCGTGAAGGGCAAAGTCATGCCCCGCGTGGTGTCGAGTTTCTTGCCGCCGCCGAGGTCGGCATAACCATCCTGGATATGCAGGTCCGAATGGCACAAACCGCAACGCTCGATGCGGACCAGCACTTCGTTGCCTTGCGGCTTCGGCGTATCGACGATGGTTTCGCACAGCGGCGCATCGAATTTGACCAATGACTGGCGTTTCATCAGCGCCATGGCGTTTCTCTCCCTCAGGACGTTCTTGACGAGCGTATATTTATCAATTCGCGCGCCATGGCAACAAAGCCGCCGACCGGGACGGTCTCGGCGCGCCGCGTCAGATCGACTTCGGCTGCGGCGGCCAACCGGGCCGGATCGACGGCAAGGGATTTGAGGCTTTGCCGCAGCATTTTTCGCCGCTGCCCGAACGCGGCCGCCGCTACCTGTTCGAGCGCCCGGCGGTCGCACGCTTCCGGCGCCCTGCGCGGCACCAGCCGCACCACCGACGAGGTCACCTTGGGCTGCGGCACGAACGCCGCGGGTGAAATGTCGAACAGGATCCGGGTCTCGGCGCGCCAGTTCGCGAGCACCGCGAGCCGTCCATAGGCCTCGTCGTTCTCGCGCGCGACGATGCGCTCGGCCACCTCGCGCTGAAACATCAGCACCATCATGTCGTACCAGGGCGGCCACGGCTCGATGGACAGCCAGTCGATCAGGAGCGCGGTGGCGATGTTGTAGGGCAGGTTGGCGACGATTTTCGCCGGGACGCCGCCAAGCAAGGGGCGCGGATCGAAGGTTTGCGCATCGGCGCAGATGACCTGCAGCCGTCCCGGATAGCGCCGGGCAATCTCTTCAAGCGGCGGCAGCGCCCGCTCGTCGCGCTCTACCGCGATGACCCGCCGCGCCCCCAGCGCCAGCAGCGCGCGCGTCAGTCCGCCGGGGCCGGGACCGATCTCGACGACCGTCGCGTCTTCCAGCGGCCCCGCCGCGCGCGCAATCCTGGCGGTGAGGTTGAGGTCAAGCAGGAAATTCTGTCCAAGCGATTTGCGGGCCGAGAGGTCATGCTGACGAATGACGTCGCGCAGCGGCGGCAGGTCGTCGACCGCGCTCATGCCGGCCGCGCCGCGGCCATGCGGGCGGCCAGCCGCAGCGCCGCGATCAGGCTCGACGGATTGGCGCGGCCGCTGCCGGCAATGTCGAACGCGGTGCCATGGTCCGGCGACGTGCGGATGAACGGCAGCCCCAGCGTGACGTTGACCGCGTGCTCGAAGGCAATGGTCTTGATCGGGATCAGCGCCTGATCGTGATACATGCAGATCGCACAGTCATAGGTCTTGCGGGCGGCTTCATGGAACATGGTGTCGGCCGGCAACGGTCCCCGCACCTCGATGCCTTCGCCGCGCAGGATTTCGACCGCCGGAGCCACGATGGTCTGGTCCTCGAGGCCGAGCGAGCCGTCTTCACCGGCGTGCGGATTGAGGCCGGACACCGCGAGGCGCGGATGGGTGAGGCCAAAGCGGGCCTTTAGATCCGCCACCGCGATGCGGGCCGTGGTGACGATCAACTCGCTCGACAGCTGCGCGATCGCCTCGCGCAGCGAAAGATGGATGGTCACGGGCACGACGGCGAGGGTGGGCGACCACAGCATCATCACCGGTTGCGGCGTGCGGCCGCCGCTCGTGGCGAGTTCGGCCAGAAATTCGGTATGGCCGGGGTGCCGAAAGCCGGCGCGGTAGAGCACGCTTTTGGCGATCGGGTTGGTGACGACCGCGCTTGCCCGCCCGGCGGCGACGTCGGCGACGGCCTGTCGAATCGATGCCAGTGCCGCGGCAGCGCTGCTGTCATCGGGCTGGCCCGGTCGCGCCGTCGCGGCCTGGCCGGTGGCCACGACCGGCAAGGCGTCGGCGAATGCCGCGGCCGCCTCCTCGGGCCGGACGTCGGCCAGCTTCACTTTCAGTCCCAGGACTTCCGCTCGCTTGCCGACGGAATCGCGATCGCCAACCAGATAAAATGGCGGGAGCTTCAGTTCGTTGCGGCGCTGCCATGCCTCGATCGTGATGTCGGGCCCGATACCCGCAGGTTCGCCTGAGGTCAACGCGAGGGGCTTTGCCATGAATCAACGATATTCGATCATCGCGGCCTTGCGGACTTCCTGCAGATAGGATTTCGACCTGGCCTCGTATTTCTCGACATACATCTTGTCGCGGATTTCTCTTTTCTTCGGCGTGTCGATAGTGGTCGGTTTGCGTCCGCACAGCGCCACCATCTCGATGCCCTGCCTGGTCTGCTCGGGCGCGGTCAAATGGCCGATCGGGGTCTTGTCGAGTATGTCGCGCAGCACCGCCGGGAGGTCGGCCGACGTCTTGGTCACGACGGTGCGTATGGTGGCATTCTGCAAGGACTTGAACACCGCGTTGGCCTCTTCGCAGGTCTGCACCCGATTACGCAGCGCTTCGGCCTCCTTGCGTCGTGCCTCGAAAAGGCTGGGGGCCGATCCTTTCGGGACGATCAACACGACGGGCCGCATCTGGTATTCAAAGGCCTCGGTCTCGAGTTTCTCGTTGCCGGCGGCCTGGGCCGCGGCGGCCACGTCCTTCTCGCCGACCTGCAGGCTTCCCTTGAATCGCCCGCGGACCAGGCTGGTCCAGACGATCTCGGCCTTCAACCGCGCCTTCAGCGTGTCGGGGCGAATGCCCTGGCCTTCGAGCGTCTTGTCGAGTTGATCGGCGGACATGCGCATCCGCGAGCCCATCTGCGCATAGGACTGATCGACGTCGGAAGATGTCGGCTCGACGCCGAATTTCTTGCCTTCCTTGACCTTCACCTTTTCATCGATCAGTTCGTTGATGATGTCCTGGCGGGCCGGCTTCTTGCGCGTGGTCAGGAAGTTCAGCTTGCTGCGCTGTTCGATGTCGTAATTGGTGATGGGCTCGCCATTGACCATGACGGCCACGGTCTGCGCCTGCAGCGGTGACCCGCTGGCCATCAGGACCAGCGCCGCGGCGCAACCCAGCACGAACGACCGAAGGCGATGGAATATGTGGCTCGTCATGATCATCTTCGCTGTATCAACCCGGTTCGAACTGGATCCGCAACGGCGGCAATGGTCCGGCAGCATCGACGCCGGCTCTATTGTATACCGGCCGAGTTGCCCGTCGAGGACGTGGTGGCAAGCGTCCGCAGGCCGATCTGGAACATGACCGCGTGACTGAGCACCGGCGGCGCGGAGCCCGCCGAATAATTGTAGGACGTCACGTAGTTCGCAGCCAGCACGAAGCAGTCGTCGACGTAACCGGCCCCGATGACGTATTGATTGAGTTTGTTGGCTTCAAGGTCCCACCGGGCGGCTCCCGTCACCACCCAGTTGGCGGCGACCTTGACCGATCCGCTGCCGAGCAAGCCTTCGCGACGCGTCAGGTAGCCGAGTTCCGGCTGCGCGGCGTAATTGCCGTAGGTCAGGGCGACCGACCAGCGGTCGAAGCTGGCGCGGCCTTCAGCCTCGAAACGATTGATATTGAGGGTTGCCTCGTCCGTGCGCGAGCGCACGCTGACCGTGTAGGTCCGGTTGGGCGAATAGTTGATGCGGGCGACATAGTCGGATCGCGCATTCTGCAGGCCGGAGTTAAGTCCGGTGTTGGTCAGATCCGCCACCGCGTACGAGTTCAGGCCGAACAAATGGTAGGACTGCCCGAACAGAACATTGACCGAGCCGCCGCGGTCGAATTGCGTCGTCGCCTGGACGCCGACATTGGCGCGGCCGCCGCCTTCGACGCGATCGTATCCGGAGAACTTGTCGACCGAGAACAGGTTGCTGGCGTCGAACACCATGCTCTGCGCGTCTTCGTTCGGCAGCTTGCCGGCATAGGTTTCATTGGGGCGCAGGATGATCTGCGCGATCGGCTCGATCGTGGTGGAGCCCCACGGCTGAACGTTGATGAAGGGATAACGATATTCTAGGCCGACGGTCGGCATCACGCGCAGCGCCTGGGTGTCGCCGACGGGAAGGAAGTTCGATACGCCGGGCTGGTTCGAAATCGAGGCGTTGATCGCATCGGCGCGGACGATGGCGAACGGCGTCCAGATCTGGCCGATGGGATCGGTGAACGACCGCCGCCATTGCGCCTCGACGGTCGCCCGCGTGTAGGTGCCGGGTACGCCGCGGAGCAGACAGCTGTTGGGCATCCGTGCCAGCGGATCGGCCGAGGTGGTGAGGCACAGTCCATTGGTGTTTGCCGACGTCGTGATCGGATCGAATGCCGCCGTGTCCCGCGAAAGGCTGGTCAGGTTCGTCTTGTAGCTGAACTCGCCGCCGAAAATCGGGCTGTTGATCACGTTCGAATAATCGAGGACCGGGTGAATGACGGGAACCTTGTCCTGGTTACCCGAGAAGCTGAGGTAATGGATGGTGCGCAGGTCGAAGAAGCTGCGGTTGCCGACGCCGGTCAGGTAGAGCTGCGAAATGGCTTCGGTCGGAAGGCTCAGGAAAGATCCCAGGGGATCGCGGTACTGGGACAGCCGATAGTCGGACATGAAGTAGTAGTCGGACAGCAGGACGCCGTCCCAGCCCCACACCCATTTATCGTTGAGCGCAAATTGGCCCTTGGTTTCGACGCCGCCGCGGAGGTCGCGGTCGCCGGGCTGACCGGCGTAGACGCCCGGGTCGAGCTGATTAATGCCGTAGCCGCGGATCTGGTAGGAACCGTTGATCAGGCGCTGGCGGAACTCGCCCTGGAACAGCACGCCCTGCCGGGTCGTGAAACGCGGGTTGAAAGTCGCGTCGTAGTCGGGAGCGATGGCCCAATAGAACGGCGTCTCGATGCCGTATCCATAGCCGGTCACCGAGCTGAAGCCCGGCATCAGGAATCCGGTCTTGCGCTTTACCGTCGGATCGGGCGTCGAAAAATACGGCAGATACGCCATCGGAACGCCGAAGAATTCCAGCTGTGCGTTCTCGAAGTACAGCATCTTCTCGGTCTGGTCGTGAATGATGCGCGCGCCCTTGACCTGCCACAGCGGCGGCTTCTTCGGGTCGTCCTTGCACGGTGCGCAGGCGGTATAAACGCCGTTCTCGAAAACGGTGTAGTTGCCGCTGGAGCGGTCCATCCGCGTCGCCGCCATGCGCGTGGCGTCGGCGGTGTCGACGCGCAGTGAATCGACGAAACCGTCTCGATAGTCGTCGCTCAAATCCATGACGTTGGCGTAGGTGATCTTGCCTTCCGCATCGGTCATGCGGATGTTGCCCTCGGCGTGGAGCCGCTTGGTCTTCTGATCGTAGACGATCTTGTCGGCCTCGACGCTGGTGCCGTTGTAGAACATCTGCACGTTGCCGACCGCCGCCACCCGCTGATTGTTGTAGTCGTAATTTACCTCGACCGCCTGGACCAGCATCTGTCCGTCGTTGGCGGGGCGGGGCGGGGCCGGGCGGGGCGGGCGCGGATTATAGGTGAAGGACTGCGCTTGAGCCGGCGCCGTGGTCGTTAGTTCGAGCGCAGCTGCCAAGATCATCGCGGCGGCCAGGGCCAGAACCGGGGCGCCGAATGCGGCCAAGCGCCTCCACAGGCGGCGCACGAGCATGCGCCGCAGCAACGCGGACGACCTTACCTGGCGGGCGGCGACAACGGCCACTACCCGTCCTCCTGGTACAGCAAGGCCAAAAAGCCGGTGAGGCCGCCCACAGATACTGGCAGCCACGCCGCAGCGATCGGATGCATCAACTCAGCCTTGCTCAAATCCTCAGTTACTTTCGACAGAACGTAGAGCAGAAAGCCTGCTCCCACGCCACTCAAAACCATCTTCTGCACGCCGCCGAAACGGAAGAAGCGCAGGCTCACGGAGGCTGCCAGCATGACCATGGCAGCCAGCAAAAACGGCTGTGCAATGAGCTTGTGGTACTGCAAGCGGTATCCGGCTGTCGCAAATCCGGAACTCTCCGAGGACCGGATATAGCCTGGTAGTTGCCAAAAAGACACAGTTTCCGGGGTGGAAAAGCTGTTTCGGACCTGGGCGGGGGTCAGGGTGGTGGAGATGAAAAAGCTGTCCTGATCGACCGGCGGGGCGTCGAGGGAGAATCGGCGCGCCGATTTGAACACCCACCGGCCTTCCTCGAGGGTCGCCTCGCGCGCCTCGATCCGTTCCTTGAACTGGAATTCGTTGTCGAACTTGAATACGGTAAGTCCTGTGAGCCGGACGCCCTGCTGCTCGCTGCGGGCGGCGTTGATGATCCACTGGCCGTCGCTGGCGATCTGGTTGAGCCAGAAGCCGGAAGCGTCCTGGATTCCGCCGCCGGGCGCGCCGCCGAACAGCTCCGCCTCCATGCGCTTGGACAATTCGCGCAAATTGGCGGACATCGGATTGTAGGCAACAGTCGCCAGGAACCCGATCACGATCGAACTCACCAGCGCCGGTGCAATGAACTGCCAGGCCGAAACGCCGGCGGCCCGCGCCACCACGAGCTCCAGGCGTCGCGATAGCGCCAGATAGCAGGTCATGGCTCCGATCAGGACGCAGAAAGGCATCATTTTTTCAAGCAACTGCGGTACGCGGTAGATCGACGTCTTCGCCACCGTGATGGCCGAGACCGAAGCCAGCCCCGACGTCTTCCGGACCATTTCGATGTAATCGACCAGCACCAGCAGCAGGAAGATGCTCGCGAACACGCCCACCGCCGAAATCACGAAGCGGCCGGCAAAATATCGCCCGAGCGTGTTGGTCATCATGCTCATGCTGAGGCCGGCCGTCCGAAGAACCGCAGAATACGTTCGTTCGACCTGTTGATGGCTTCCATCAGGGCCGCCGGCGGTTCCACCACGACGCCGGTCAGGATCATCGACAGGCCGCCACTGATCGCAGCTATCAGCATCACGTACTGGAGGAGGGCCGCCGCGGGCGACCTGACCGTCACGACCGAGCAGGCGAATCCTGCCATGCGCAACCCGAAGACGGCGACAATCGAAGCGCCGATCGAAAAATTACGGCTCTGTCGCGTGGTACGCGGGGTTCCCAGGAACGCGAACGTCAACGCGGCGAATGCGAAGGGATAGATCGGCGCCATGAAACGGTCGTGCAGTTCGGCACGGAACTGGCCGGGCAATTGCTGATACACCGGATCCTCCTCCGACGGCCTCATCAATTCCCAGATGTAGCGTTCGCGGATCCCCAGCTTGACGTCGCGGCCATGATTGGAGAATTTCGACATGTCGAACGCGTAACGGCCGAACGCCACCAGCGCCGGGTCGCGCTTGCCGGCCTCGAATCGTTGCAGATTGCCGTCTTCGAGCACCAGATAGGAGCCGCTTTCGTTGCGCAGGATTGTCCCGCGGTCGGCAATGATGGTGACGCGTTCCTTGGGATCGCGGCGATCATCGACGAAAATGCCGGCGAGCACGCCACCGGGCTGCCGCTCGCGAATGCGGATGGTCAGGTTCTGATCGAGCTGGGCAAAGCGGCCGGGCTGCAGGATGTTGGTCAGAACATCGGCGGTGATCTCGGCGTCCCACTGCTTGATTCGGCGCATGCCGTCGGGCGCCAGGTACGACGCGATGAAGGCGACCAGCAACGACACCACGCAGGTGGCGTAGAAGAACGGAAGGAACAGCCGGATCGGCGAAAGACCCGCCGCGTTCATCACGATGATCTCGGAATCGGTCGCGAGCTTGTTGAGGGTATGCGAAATCGCGATCATCAGCGCAATCGGCGCAATGATCAGCACCAGCGCCGGGATCACGAGGCTGGTAATGCCGAGAAAGGTGACGATGGTCTGCCCCTGGCTCGTCATCAGGTCGATGCCGCGCAACGCCTGCGTAATCCAGATCACCCCTGTCAGGCTGACCAGAATCAACGCAAACGACGCAAGCGTCGTCCGGAAAATATACTTGTCGATCGACCCCATCGGTACCGCACGATCCCACATCCAGCGAAACCCCGGCTCACGACCAATCCCTGTTACGGGATCCCCGCTGGTCGTGCCGCAGTCGTCCTGCCGGCCCACATTCTCACTACCATCCCTTTGATCCGTCAACAAAATGGCTGCGCCATGGCACCTTTGCTATAAGGTTAATAATTTGGGCTATGTGGCTAATGAGCCACGCGGGCGCTTGGCAGCGCAGCGTCGGACAGGCAATAGTGCCGGACCATGTTTTCCGCGGGATGCGCAAGCATAGCCGGAGAACATTCGAACTACCGCCCGGCCGGTTCCCGACCCAGCGACAGCACTGAATTCCTGGAGGATTTGCCCATGTCCGACGCCGTCAAGGTCGGCTTTGTTCCGTTTTCCACCGGCCCGCGCGGGGTCATGGTGGTGTTTTGCGACGACTCGCTGAAATTCGGCGCGGCGACGCGCAAGGCGCTGGGTGGAGCCGCCGATGTCGTCAAGCGGGCGGCGGAAACCAATCAGTTCAAGGGCAAGAGCGGTTCGACGCTCGATATTCTTGCGCCGGAGGGTCTCAAAGCCTCCCGCCTGATCGTGGTGGGCGCCGGCAAGCTGTCGGCGATCAAGGACAATGATTTTCTCAAGCTTGGCGGCGCAGCGGCCGGCAAGCTGCTCGCCGGCAATGCGGTGGTGACGATCATGGCGGAATTGCCCGACGGCGCGATGAAGCCCGACCAGGCCGCCGCGGTGGCATCCGGGCTGCGGCTGCGCGCCTATAAATTCGATCGCTACAAGACCAAAAAGAAAGACGGCGAGGATGCCCCGCTGCGCGCCGAGGTTTCGCTCGCGGTCGACGATGTCGCAGCCGCGCGAAAGGCCTTTGCCCCTCGCGCGCACATTGTCGATGGCGTCATCATGGCGCGTGAACTCGTCAATGAGCCGCCGAACGTGCTCTATCCCGTGGAATTCGCGCGGCGCGCCGCGCTGTTGCGCAAGCTCGGCGTCAATGTCGAGGTTCTCGACGTCAAGGCCATGACCAAACTCGGCATGGGCGCGTTGCTCGGGGTTTCCCAGGGCTCGACGCAACCCGGCCGGATGGTGGTGATGCGCTGGAACGGCGGCAAGAAAGGCGAGCAGCCGGTGGCCTTTGTCGGCAAGGGTGTTTGTTTCGATACCGGCGGCATCTCGATCAAGGGCTCCGCCGGCATGGAAGACATGAAGGGCGACATGGGCGGTGCGGCGTGCGTCGTCGGACTGATGCATGCGCTGGCCGCGCGCAAGGCCAGGGTCAATGTGGTGGGCGCCATCGGCATCGTCGAAAACATGCCCGACGGCAACGCGCAGCGCCCCGGCGATATTGTGACCTCGATGTCCGGGCAGACCATCGAGATCATCAACACCGACGCCGAAGGCCGCCTCGTGCTGGCCGACGTGCTCTGGTACGTGGCGAAGAAGTTCAAGCCGAAATTCATGGTCGATCTGGCGACGCTGACCGGCGCCATCATGGTGGCGCTGGGCACCGAATATGCCGGCATGTTCTCCAACAATGACGAACTGGCCGAACGGCTGACCAGGGCCGGGCTCGAGACCGGGGAACGGGTGTGGCGCATGCCGCTCGGTCCGGAATACGACAAGCAGATCGATTCGCAGTTCGCCGACGTGAAGAACGCCGGCGTCCGCAATGGCGGTTCGATCACCGCCGCGCAGTTCCTGCAGCGCTTCGTCGACGACACGCCGTGGGCGCATCTCGATATCGCGGGAACCGCGATGGGTGCGCCGAAGTCCGAGATCAACCACAGTTGGGGTTCGGGCTATGGCGTGCGCCTGCTGGAGCGGCTGGTGGCGGACAATTACGAGGGCAGGAAATAACCGAACCCCGATGACGGAAGTTCTGTTCTACCATCTGCAGGACATGTTGCTCGAGAACGTGCTGCCGCCGTTGCTGGAGAAGTCGCTGGAACGTGGCTGGCGGGTGGTGGTGCAGTCGACATCGGAAGAGCGCGCCGACGCGCTCGATGCCCATCTGTGGACCTATCGCGACGATTCATTCCTGCCGCACGCCACCTGGCGCGCCGCCGACGCCCAGGATCAGCCGATCGTGCTGATGGTCGAGGAGGGCAATCCGAATCGGGCCAAGGTGAGGTTTCTGATCGACAACGCTGCGCTGCCCGCGGATTGCGAGACCTACGACCGCCTGGTCCTGGTGTTCGACGGTGAGGACGACAACGCGCTCGTCGCCGCGAGGGGTGCCTGGACCGACTGCAAGTCGCGAGGGTTCGAGGTCACTTACTGGCAGGCCGACGAGCGCGGCCGTTGGCAACGGCGAAATTAGCGATATCCGGCAATTAATGATAATCTGCGGTTTCGGCCTGCGGGCTTGAACATAGCCACGGTCATGCCGCAAAGTGATGGTGGGACAAACGCTTAGCGACAGGGTTGGGAATTCCGTTCATCGTGCGAGACAAGAACCTTCATCGCGAACGCCTGCTGGCGCTGCTTGTGCTGGCCCCCCTGATGGCGGGCTGCTCGGGTGCGTCCAACATGTTTCAGTCGGATCTGCTGTCGAAAGACGCGGAGTGGTTTTCCCGTTCCGGCAGGCTGTTCATCAGGAGCGTTTCGATCGAGACGGCGCCCTTGACCCCCGACAAGCCGGTGTCGGCGGAAGACCTGGTGAGCGCCGACGGCGGTTGCCCGGGAATGGCGCCTCCCGGTTCGGATGCCAACGCCCTGACCGATGGCGCGGCCGGCGCACCGGTGCCCTCGACCCTAGGAACGGTGGCGCTTGGCCATACCGAATGTGACGTGGTGCGCGGAATCGGGGCACCCGACAGCGTCAACCTCTCGAACAATGCGCGCGGCGACCGGGTGGCGGTGGTCAACTATTCGCGTGGGCAGCGCGCCGGAATCTACACTTTCACCGCCGGGCGCCTGAGCTCGATCGAGCGCGCCCCCGAACCGGTGGCGCCGCCGCGAACGGCGAAGCCGAAGAGGAAGCCGGCCGCGACCTGAGCGCTGGTCCGGACGCTTTCGGGCAGCCCCGCCTCAGCCCGTCTCAGCCCGTCGCCTGATCGTATTGCGAGCTTGCCGCCAGCCACTCTTCCTCGGCGCGCGCCAGCGCGCTCTGGGCGCCGGCGCGTGCCTTGCCGAGCTGCGCCGCCTGCTTCGGATCGCGCTTGAACAGATCCGGCAGCGCCAGCGCGGTATCGATCTTGGCAATGATGCCGTTGATGCGCGCAATCTCGGCCTCGGCGTCCGAGATTTTCTGTTTCAGAGGGATGCGCTTTTCGCCCTTGTTGCGGGCGGGCTTGTCGCGGCCGCCGTCGCGCTCGCCATCGCCGCGGTCCCGCGAATTGGTGCGCATGCCGCGCGCCGACAGCACCATGCGCCGGTAATCGTCGAGGTCGCCATCATAGGTGGTGACCGCGTGGTCGGCGACCACCCACAATTGATCGGCGCAGGCCTCGATCAGATAGCGGTCGTGGGAGACCATGATGACGGCGCCGGGAAATTCGTTGATCGCTTCGGCAAGTGCCGCGCGGCTGTCGATGTCCAGATGGTTGGTCGGCTCGTCGAGGATGATCATATTGGGGCCGAAGAAGGTCGCAAGTCCCAGCAGCAAGCGCGCTTTCTCGCCGCCCGAGAGGCTCTTGACCAGGGTATCGCCGGCCTTGCCGGAGAACCCGATCGCGCCGGTGCGTCCGCGCACCTTGGTCTCGGTGGCGTCCGGCATCAGCTTGCGGACGTGATCGTAGGCCGAGCCGTCCAGGTTGAGTTCGTCGACCTGATGCTGCGCGAAATAACCGACCGAGAGCTTTTCGGCGCGGGTGACGTGGCCGGAGAACGGCGCCAGCTTGTTGGCGAGCAGCTTGACCAGGGTCGACTTGCCGTTGCCGTTGGAGCCGAGCAGGGCGATGCGGTCGTCGGTATCGATGCGAAGGGTAACGCGATTGAGCACCGGCTTCTTCGGGTCGTATCCGACCGAGACGTTGTCGACCGCGATGATCGGCGGCGACAGCATCCGCTCGGGCACCGGAAAGGAAATTTCGCGCACGTCCTGCGTCACCAGCGCGGTGACCGGCTTCATCCGCTCCAGCATCTTGACGCGCGACTGCGCCTGGCGGGCTTTCGAGGCCTTGGCCTTGAAGCGATCGACGAAGGCCTGCAGGCGCTTGCGCTCGTCCATCTGCCGCTTGGCGTGCTTGGCGTCGAGCATCTCGCGGGTAGCGCGCTGCTCCTCGAACGACGAGTAGGTGCCCTTGTAGAGCGTCAGCTTGGTACGATCGAGATGCAGGATCTGGTCGACCGAGGTGTCGAGCAGGTCGCGGTCATGGCTGATGACGATCACCGTGCGCGGATAATTCGCCAGATGGTCCTCGAGCCACAGCGTGCCCTCGAGGTCGAGGTAGTTGGTGGGCTCGTCCAGCAGCAGCAGATCGGGCGCAGAGAACAACGTGGCCGCAAGCGCCACGCGCATGCGCCAGCCGCCGGAAAACTCCGAACACGACCTCGCCTGGTCCGCGGTGGAAAACCCAAGGCCGCTCAGGATCGCAGCGGCGCGGGCCGGCGCCGAATGCGCGTCGATGTCGACGAGCCGGGTCTGGATATCGGCGATGCGGGAGGGATCGTGCGCGGTGTCGGCCTCGGCCAGCAGCGCCGCGCGCTCCAGGTCGGCCTTCAGCACGACGGAGATCAGGCTCTCCGGGCCGTCGGGCGCCTCCTGTGCAAGGCTGCCGATACGCCAGCGCGGCGGGATCGAGATCGAACCGGTTTCGGTCGGCAGTTCGCCCCGGATCGCATGGAACAGCGTCGATTTTCCGACGCCGTTGCGGCCGACAAAGCCCACGCGCGCGCCAGGTACGATCTGAACCGAACTGGTATCGATCAAAAGCCGTCCGGCAATCCGGACCGAAATATCGGTGATTGAAAGCATCCGGGCTTTTCACCGGAGCCGTGCCAAAACGCAACCCGTTAATTGCGCGAAATGGTGGCGGCGCAG
>NZ_JAUYQU010000302.1 GCF_030697065.1 Bradyrhizobium sp. | reverse complement strand
CGCTGGCCTGCCGAAGGCTGGAGGCGGTCGAGTCGCCGCATCTGCTGATCGGTGGGCTGGGCATGGGCTTCACGCTGCGCGCCGCGCTCGCGGTGCTGGGGCCGGCAGCGCGGATCACGGTGGTCGAACTGGTGCCCGCCGTGATCGACTGGGCGCGCGGGCCGATGGCCGAAATCTTCGGCGACAGCCTCGACGATCCGCGCGCGACGGTTCTCGGCGCCGACGTCATCGATGTGATCGCATCGAAACCACAGGCGTTCGACGCCATCCTGCTCGACGTCGACAATGGCCCGGAGGGGCTGATTCGCAAGGCCAATGACGGGCTCTACGATGCCAAGGGGCTGAAGGCGATCCATCGGGCGCTGAAGCCGGGGGGAGTACTCGCGGTCTGGTCGTCGGGGCCGCATCCGGCATTTTCCAGGCGGCTGCGCGACGCCGACTTCGAGGTCAACGAAGTCGCGGTCCGCGCCACCACCAAACGCAGCGGCGCGCGCCATTTGATCTGGTTCGCGACGAGGAAGACCTAGACGGTCTCTTCAACTTCGTCGGTCCAGACCTTGAAACTCACCAGCGTGTTCGGCCCGAAAGTCTGCGTGATCGGCACATCGGAGGCATCGCGGCCCTGCGCGATCAGCACCCGGCCGATGCGCGGGATGTTGTTGCGGGGATCGAATGTGTGCCAGTGGCCGCCGAGATAGGCCTCGAACCAGCCGGCGAAATCTCCGGCGGCCCAGGGCTTCGGCATGCCGATATCGCCGAGATAGCCGGTGCAGTATCGTGCCGGAATATTCATGCAGCGGCAGAAGGTGATGGCGAGGTGGGCATAGTCGCGGCAGACGCCCTTGCCCTCGTCGAATGCATCCGCCGCCGTCTTGGTGGCGCGGGCGTGCTCGTAGCCGAACTTGATGTGGTTGTGAACGAAATCGCAGATCGCCTGAACCCGTGCCCAGCCCGGCGGCGTGTTCTCGAACATCCTCCAGGCCACGTCGGACAGCCGGTCGGTTTCACAATAGCGGCTGCCCAGAAGATAGACCAGGGTCTCCGCCGGCAGATCTTCCACGGCATGCTGCACGGCGGACGGCACGATCGGGTCGGGCGAGCCGCTGTCGCGTACCATGCCGTCGGCGGCCAGCCGCACGCGGCCGGCGGGTGCCACGATGCGGCTGCACCAGTTGCCGAAGCCGTCGCGATAGGGCGTGATCTCGACCGGCGGATTGACGGTCAGAAAGTCTGGAATGATGACGTCGGACGCCCGCGTGAAATGCGCACCCAGCACCATGATCATCGGCGTGGGTTGCGGAAAGTCGTAAATCATCTCGTACCCGACGCGGATCTTCAAGCGACATACCCCGATGCTATGGTTATCTGAAATTCGACACGGTCTGTCGCTGAAGCCGGCGCCGCATTGTCCGCGATATCGACCTGGCGAAAATTTTGGGCAAGTGCAGTTGCCGTGCCGGCGGAACGGCCCTTTTTGCCGAAGTCATAATCGCCGGAGTCGCGAAAGGTTCCACTCCGCGGATTTTTCATTTAGCTCGCATTTTGGCCGTAAAAGGCGCAGCAATGGCCGGTAGTCAGTCAGCAATCAGGCGAGGCCGCCTGCCAAGGCCGTCCAGAATGCACGCCTCGTCCCGGCAGCTTCTTCCTCAGGTCGACCCCTCGTCGGCCGCTTTGATCGAGAGTAAAGCTGCCCATGTCCGACAAGCCAACCGAAGTTCCGAACGTCCTCATTGTCGAGGATGAAATGATGCTGCGCATGCGCGCGGTCGATATCGTGGAGGATGCCGGCTTCCACTCTGTCGAAGCCGTCAATGCCGACGAGGCGATGGCCATTCTGGAGTCCCGCTCGGACATATCGCTGCTGTTCACGGATATTCAGATGCCCGGCACCATGGACGGCCTCAAGCTGGCCCACACGGTGCACAACCGCTGGCCCGACATCAAGATCATCCTGGTCTCCGGCCAGGTGAGGCCATCCGTGGCTGAGCGGCCGGCCGACAGCCGCTTCTTCGGCAAGCCGCTGGCTGATCAGCAGATGATTGCCGAACTGCAGGCGATGGTGGGCAGGGGTGCCCTGGAGATCGTTCCAAAGCCGGTCGACCCGCCTGCGAGCAGGGCCATTCGCGTGGCAGCGCCAATCGAGCCATTGCCGCTTTCGGCGCAAGAGGCGGTGTTGTCGGCGGAGAACGACAGCCTTCGGGTGTTGCTCGAACAGGCCGGCATCGACGCCAAGATGCTGCTGGCGCAGGCCGGCATCGACGCCAAGGAGCGCGAGGCCGCCGACAAGCTGCAGAAGCTGATTCTGGGCGAACTGCATCATCGCATCAAGAATACGCTCGCTACCGTCAGTGCCATTGCGTCGCAGAGTTTCCGCGCGGCGCCCAGTACCGAGCACGGGCAGCAGGCCATGGAGGGCCGCCTGGCCGCGCTCGGACGCGCTCACGATCTGCTGATGCAGATCAGCTGGTCCAATGCCAGTCTCACCCATACTCTCAGCGGAGCGACCGAACCGTTCGAAAGCCAGGGCGCCCGTCGCTTCCACTTCAACGGGCCCGATATCCGCATTCCCTCGGGGGCCGTCATTGCGCTGGCGATGACGGTCAACGAACTCTGCACCAACACCACGAAATTCGGCGCGCTCTCGATTCCGACCGGCCGCGTCGAAATCGCCTGGGCCATCGACGAGCAAAAGCAGCGGCTCCGCCTGACCTGGACCGAAAAGGGCGGCCCGCCGGTCAAGCCGGCGGAACGCCGCAGCTTCGGCACCCGCATGATGGAGTCGCTCGGCCAGCAGTTGAACGGGCAGGTGCAGCTTTCCTACGCTCCTTCCGGATTCGTTTATGCGCTGGATGTACCGCTGGGGTCGCTGATCGCGGCGGCTTGACGCCACCTCACGGGGTGAATCCGCGGTCTCGAAGCCTGCTTGCTCGGGATTCAAGACAAATCGTAGCCGTCGAATTCCGCAGGCAGCCTTGGTAGGATGGGACGGCGCAACCTTGCGTCAGGGGTTCCATGCCGAAATTTGGCCAACAGATACGATTCTGCAAGTCCCGTGACGGCGCCCAGATCGCGATGGCCTCGATTGGCCGCGGGCCGCCGCTGCTGCGGACCGCACACTGGCTCAGCCATGTCGAACACGACGCTCGCAGCCCGGTCTGGACGCACTGGCTCGATGAGCTGTCGCGCGACCATACCTACATCCGCTACGACCAGCGCGGCTGCGGATTGTCCGACCGCTCACCGCCGTCGACCTGTTTCGAGGCGTGGATCGAGGATCTCGAGGCCGTCGTCGAGGCGCAAGGCCTGAAGAGTTTCCCGTTGTTCGGAATGTCGCAGGGCGGCGCGATCGCCATTGCCTATGCCGCGCGTCATCCCGACCGGGTGTCGCACCTGATCCTTTTCGGCGCCTATGGCAAGGGCGTGCTGCGCCGGAACATCACCGAGCAGGAACGCGAGGAAGCCGAGACGCTGGTCAAGCTGATCAGGCTCGGTTGGGGCCGCGACAACCCGGCGTTCCGCCAGGTTTTCACCTCGCAGTTCATTCCGGACGGCACAACCGAACAACACCAATGGTTCAACGATCTGGAGCGGATCTCGGCATCGCCTGACAATGCCGTGGCCATCGTGGAGCAGCTCTATCAGCTCGACGTCAGCGCGGAGGCAGCCAGCCTGCGGGTCCCGACACTGGTGATGCATTCGCGCCATGACGCCCGGGTGCCGTTCGAACAGGGCCGGCAACTGGCGGGACTGATACCGTCGGCCCGCTTCGTTCCGCTGGAAGGACGCAATCACGTGTTGCTCCCCGGCGAACCCGCATGGCCGCTGTTTCTGCAAGAGTTCCGCGCGTTCCTCGGGGACGCCGGCGGCTCGTCGCCGTCGTTGCGCCAGGCCGGCTTGACCGCGAGCGAGTACGCCGTCCTGACCCTGGTCGCGCGGGGGCTCGACAATGCGGCCATTGCCGCGGCGCTGAGCAAGAGCGAGAAGACGGTGCGCAACCAGGTGTCCAGTATTTTTTCAAAGCTCGGGGTCGGAACGCGGTCCCAGGCCATCGTGCTGGCCCGGGACGCCGGCATCGGCGAAGCGCCATAGGACTGCCAGCCCAGACTCCCTCGTCATTTCCTGCGGTTTGGCGGGCCGCATGGGACGCCGGCCTCATGACGGCCGGCGGATGCCGGGTCATGCTTCCACGCACAAAGGCGGTGAAGCATGGCAGCGACAGCGGTGACTCTGACATCATCTGACGGAAATACTGCTAAGGTTTGCGCGGCGCTTCGATCGCCGGCGTTGTCCCTGGCTCTGGCGGCGCTGTTCTGGTCGGGTAATTTCGTCGCCGGCCGCGCATTGCGCGGTGCGATAGACCCGGTGGCGCTCAACTTCCTGCGCTGGCTGCTCGCGCTCGCCATCATCGCGCCCTTTGTCTGGCAAAGCACGCTGGCCGCCTGGCCGGTGTTGCGCCGGGAATGGCGGCTGATCGCAGCGCTTGGCGCGACCGGGATCGCGGCGTTTCACATCCTGATCTATCTTGCGCTGCAAAGCACCACCGTCACCAGCGCTCTTCTAATTCTGTCGCTTACCCCGATCGCGACGCTGCTTGGGTCGACGTTTCTGGGATTGGGGCTGCCGTCCGGCAGGCAAATCGGCGGCGCATTGATCTCGATGGCCGGCGCGTGTGTCCTGATCACGCGCGGCGATCCCGCCGGCATCCTCGCCCAGGGTTTCCGCGCCGGAGATCTCTGGATGCTGGCGGCGGTCGCGGTCTGGGCG
>NZ_JAUYQU010000228.1 GCF_030697065.1 Bradyrhizobium sp. | reverse complement strand
CCGACCGGCTTCTGGCTGTCGTCGAGGTAGGAGAACGGAACCGACGAGTCGCGGAAGCCGAGGGTGATGGCGCCGGTTTCCTTGATTTTCTTCAGCGTCCCGGTGAGTTCCTGCGCCATCGCCGGTCCCGCGCATAGCGCGGCGGCAAGCGTGTAGCCTATCATAGCATTGTGTTTCATACGTGTGCTCCTTGCTTGGTTGATATCGTCGAGTGCTCGAGGATTTCGCTCAGGACCGGCGCAATATAGCGGCGAAATTGCCCGGGGTTCTCGCTCATCGGAAAATGACCGAGTTGTTCCATGATGGTGACGCTGGCGCCGTCGATCGCGGCGGCGGTTCGCCTGGTGTCTTCGGGGCTGCAGGAGAAATCATACTCCCCGGTCAGCAGATAGAGCGGGCATATGCCGGTATCGATCTTTCCCACCCGGCCGCGCAGGTCGCCGTCGACCCGATAGAAATAAAGATCGCCCTTGAAGATGCCCGGTCCGCCCTGCATGTAGGCCCACAGGGTCTCGCGGCGCGAGGCCTCAGGGCTTTGCGGCGCAATCAGGCCCGACACCAGCGCGGCGCAGACCTCGCCGCCGTGAACGTCCGGACGATGCAGCCAGGAGGTGTCGTACCACGGCGCCTGGAAATCGGCGGCTTCCAGTCCGATCAGGGCGCGAAACTCCGACGCATGGTCGATCGCCAGGTTGAGGACGATGCGGCCGCCGATCGAGCAGCCCATGACCACCGGCTTTTCCAGCCCCAGCGCACGGCAGAAGGCACGGATCGTGGCGGTGTAGCCGGCGGTCGTCAGCCGGTATTCCTCGCCGGTCCAGCCGGCAGGCGGATTGGATTTGCCGTGCCAGGGCATATCGAACGCAATGATACGGAATTTCCTCGAGAACTCCTCGTCGGCGAGCAGATGCCGCCACTGCCGCCCATCGGAGCCCGCCGTATGCAGGCACACCAGCGGAATGCCGTCGCCGTTCTCCTCGAAATAGATGCGATGCATCTCGCCGTCGATTGCGACATGGACATAGCGACCGACCATCGGCTCGATATGGCCGGTCATGTCGGCACCGACGAAGCATGCCGCCGCGGCAGCGCCAGCAAATCCTTGAAGTACTGGAGGTGCGTCATGAACGGATGCAGGTCGCCCTCCAGGCGGGCCTCTTCGCGCTTGGTCAGGGCCAGCAGATCGTGCCAGCCCGGCCGCGGCGCGGGCTCCCAATAGGCAGACCAGGCCGCGGACGTCGCGCGATAGGAGAAACGCCAGGACCGCATCAGGACCGGCGCCGGCGTCAGGTCGACGATCCTGCCGCTGCGGATCGAAACATGAAATGGATGGTCGAGGGGACCCAGCAGGCACTCACAGTCGAGCGCCCGGCCGCGCGCAACCAGTGCAGGCGCTTGCTCGAGCAGCCCGGGAATTCCGGCGAACGCCTCGATCACGGCGGCGGCGGAGGAGATCGGGGATGGCGTCATGCGCTTCAAGCAGGCGTTTTCCTGCAATGCCGACATTGGCAATATGAACGGAACAGGCGCTTCATGTCCCCATATCTATGACCCGAACGTCTGGCCATCGCAATGGGCCGTTTGGGGGACCTCTGCGGCACCGCGGCCGGCGCTTATTTCCATGGCACGGCAGGCTTGCGGCAGGCTTATTGTCGCACGCGTCGATTCCCGACGAAATGTAACCGTTACAGCGATTTACGTGCTTTTCATCCCCGTCGTTTTCGGGGAAGATTGTATCCGAGTAAACCAGAACAAGCCGGCCTCGTCGTGAGCGGGACCGCCAGGGAGAAAACTGAATGTTCCAACGCAACCGTTTGATGATCGCTTTTGCTGCGGTCGGCATGCTCATGTCGGCCGGCGCCGGGGCGCAGGAGTATCCCACCAAGCCGATCACCCTGATCGTGCCCTGGCCTGCGGGCGGCTCGACCGACATTTCAATGCGGGCGATGGCCGAGAGCGCGTCGAAAATTCTCGGCCAGCCGATCACGATCGACAACAAGGCCGGCGGCGGTGGCACGGTCGGCCCCGCCACCATGGCGGCTACCGCCAAACCCGACGGCTACACCATCGCGCAGATTCCGATCACGGTATTTCGTCTGCCCCTGATGCAGGAGACCCCATGGGATCCCGCCAAGGACTTCAGCTACATCGTTCATCTCACCGGCTACACCTTCGGCGTCACCACCAGCGCCGAGTCCCAGTTCAAGACCTGGAAGGATGTGGTCGACTACGCCAAAACCAATCCGGGCAAGGTGACTTACGCCACGCCGGGGGCCGGAACCTCCTTGCATATCGGCATGGAACAGATCTCCGCGCTGGCCGGCATCAAGCTGACGCAGGTCCCGTTCAAGGGCGGCGCCGAAACCAATGCCGCCGTACTCGGCCAGCACACCATGCTGCAGGCCGATTCCACCGGCTGGCGCCCGCTGGTCGACGCCGGCAAGTTGCGGCTGCTGATGGTGTGGACCTCGGCGCGGTCGCCGAATTTCCCCGATGTGCCCACGCTCAAGGAACTCGGCTATCCCATGGTCTACGATTCGCCGTTCGGCATCGCCGGACCCAAGGGCATGGATCCGAAAATCATCGCCAAGCTGCATGACGCCTTCAAGAAGGCGCTCGACGATCCCGCGGTGATCGCGACGCTGGCCAAGTTCGACATGGTCCCGAACTACAAGAACACCGAGGACTACAAGAAGTTCGTCACCGAGGTCACCAACTCCGAACTCAAGGTGATCGAGTCGCTCGGTCTGAAGAAGAAGAACTAAGCGCCATAGTTTCCCGGACGCGGTGCGGCGCTTCTTCGGCGCTGCACCGCAAAGCCGGGACTTGACTTGCTCTGCAAACCCCTGCCTGCAGCGCACCGGCATGGCGCTCGAAGGCGCTTTCAAGCGCACTACTTCCGTAGTACTGCGTTCGGGGAACGCCCGAGAGAAAATCGATGAGCGATGAATCCAACGTAAAGCTCCGCCTCAACAATTCCGAACTATGGGGCGGGTTGATCGGCCTTGCGCTCGGCGTCTTCGTCGTATGGTCGGGCCTCAGGCTCAAGCTCGGCGCCATCAACGACCCCGGCTCCGGTTACGTACTGTTCTACACCGGCCTGCTGATGTGCGTGCTTGCTGCCACCATCATCGTGGCGGCCGTGACCGAGGGCGGCCCGACCTTCGGCTCGCGCTGGAAAGACGCGCGCTGGACCAAGCCGCTGCTGGTCATCGCGGCTCTCATCGCGTTTTCCCTGGCGCTCGACCGGCTCGGATTTCTGCTCTCCACGATACCGCTGATGTTGCTGCTGCTTCGCCTGGTCGATCCGGTGCGCTGGACGCTGGCCATTCCGATCGCCCTGCTTGCGCCGCTCGGCGTGTGGTGGGTCCTGAAGCGCATGCTGCTGATCCAGTTGCCCTCGGGCATCTTCGGAATCGGCTGACTGGATCTTGAACATGGAAACTCTTCTCAATGTCGGGCAGGGCTTCGGCGTCGCGCTGATGCCGGTCAACCTGCTCTACTGCTTCATCGGGGTCTTCATCGGCACCCTGGTAGGCGTGCTGCCCGGTATCGGCCCGATTTCGGCGATGTCGCTGCTGCTGCCGATCACGCTGTCGGGAACACCTGAGTCCGGCATCATCATGATGGCCGGCATCTATTACGGCTCGATGTATGGCGGCTCGACCACCTCGATCCTGGTCAACATCCCCGGCGAAGCCGCTTCGGTCGTGACCTGCATCGACGGCCATCAGATGGCGAAGCAGGGCCGCGCCGGGCCGGCGCTCGGCATCTCGGCGCTGGGCTCCTTCATTGCCGGTACGTTCGCGCTGATCGCGCTGATGCTGGTGGCGCCGGGGCTCGCCAGCGTCGCGATCGCGTTCGGGCCGGCGGAATATTTCAGCCTGATGGTTCTGGGACTGGTGGTCCTGACCTTCCTCACCCAGGGCTCGATGGCGAAGGCGCTGCTGATGGCCTGCATCGGCATCGTGCTCGGCCTGATCGGGCTGGACAGCATCACCGCGATGCCGCGGCTGACCTTCGGCCGCCTCGAACTAATCGACGGCATTGGCCTGGTGCCCGTGGTGATGGGCCTGTTCGGCGTCGCGGAGGTCCTCATCAATACCGAGAAGCTGATCAAGCGCGACGTCATCAACGCCAAGATCACCCACCTGCTGCCGAACAAGGCAGACTGGAAGGCCAGCGCCGGGCCGATCGGGCGCGGCACCATCCTTGGATTCTTCCTGGGGATTCTGCCGGGCGGCGGCTCGGTGATCTCCTCGTTTGCGTCCTATGCGCTGGAGAAGCGTCTGTCGAAAACGCCGGAGCGGTTCGGCAACGGCGCGATCGAGGGCGTCGCGGGGCCGGAATCCGCCAACAATGCCGCCGCCGGCGGCGCCTTCATTCCGCTAATGACGCTCGGTATTCCCCCGAACGTGGTGATGGCGCTGCTGCTCGGCGCCTTCATTGTCCACGGGGTGCAGCCCGGCCCGCTGATGATCACGCAGAACCCCGGCCTGTTCTGGGGCATCGTCGCCAGCATGTATATCGGCAACGTAATGCTGCTGGTGCTGAATCTGCCGTTGATCGGGATGTGGGTTCAGCTGCTGAAGTTACCCTACAACATCCTGTTTCCGCTGATCATCCTGTTCACCATCATCGGCGTCTATTGTTCCAGCAACAATGTATTCGATGTCTATGTCATGATCGCCTTCGGCGTGATCGGCTATTTCATGCGCAAGATCGGTTACGAGCCCGCGCCCCTGGTGCTGGCCTTCGTGCTGGGGCCGATGATGGAGAACAATCTGCGCAAATCGCTGATCCTGTCGCAGGGCGATCTCTGGACCTTCGTGGAGCGCCCGATCTCGGCGGTGTGCCTGGCGATCGCGGTCGTCCTTCTCGTCGGTCCGCTGCTGCCGTCGTTCCGCAAGAAGCGCGAGCTTGTGGCGCTGGAGGAAGGCGCCTAGCTGCAAAACAGTCTCTGATGTTTCAGAGTAATTTGGCGCGGGCAAACAGAGCGCGAAGGGCGTGGGTCGCCTGCACGATCAGCATGCCGTCTTCGGCCGCGGCCTCGAGCGCGGCCTTTGCAGCGCTGTGGAGCGACTTGAATTCCATCCACTCGACCGAGTTGAGGCTGTTGATAAAGTCGTAAGCCTGCCCGACGGTCTCGATCGCGACGGTCTTGCCGTTCAGCTTGACCCGGAACGTCGCCTTCAGCCGAGTCTGGGAGTCTGATATCCTGTTCATCGCAGTACCGTTGTTCAGCGGCGCCGGCAAAGTCAATCGGAACTCATTTGCGAATCGGCGGCCTTTCGCCCAGATCCCAGAACAGTCCTGCCATGATGCCCAGCGCCTCTTCGGTCACGGAGAGCAGAATGTGTTCATTTGGCGCATGCTGGGAACAGCCCGGATAGGAATGCGGTATCCAGATCGTGGGCAGGCCCAGCCCTTCGGAGAACACGTCATTGGGCAGCGACCCGCCGAAATTCGGCAGGATCGCCGGCGCCCTGCCGGTGGTCTGCCGGATCGATTCCGCCGCCCAGCCGACCCAGGGACTGTCGAAATCGGTGCGTGACGCGGCAAAGCTCTGGGCCGCGCTCACCTCGACCACCGCGAACCCGTTGTCGTGCAGATGCGCCCGCACCGCTTCGATGACCTGGTCGATCCGGGTGCCGACGACGAAACGCAACTGCAGCACCGCATGCGCCTCGCCGGGGATGGCATTGGCGGGGCTTGCGATGTTGCCGGACGACATCGCGAGAACTTCGAGCGTGTTCCAGGCATAAAGCCGCTCGGCGGCCGACAATCCCTCCTCGCCCCAATCCTCCGACAGTGCGGGCTCATCGGCCGTCGGCTCGACCTTCACATCGGCCAGCACCGCGCGAATCGCGTTGGAGATTCGCGGGGGCTTCAACTGATCCAGTTGCATCCGTCCCCGGTGGTCGACCAGGCAGGCGATCGCGCCCGACAGGATGGTCGCGGCGTTGGCCAGCACGCCGCCCCAATTGCCGGAATGATGCGCGCCGTCGCGCAGCTTGACGTCGAGATGAATCCGCAAGCCGCCGCGACAGCCGAGGAAGATGGTGGGGCGATCGGCCGACAGCCGCGGCCCGTCGGATGCCAGAAACAGATCAGCCTTCAACTCCTCGCGCAACGCCTCGCATACAACGCGCAAGTCAGGCGAGCCGATCTCCTCGCCGGTCTCGATGATGAATTTGGCATTGAAGCCGAGCTTGCCGCCGCGCGCCGCGCGCACGGCCGACAGCGCCGACAGGTTGATGCTGTGCTGGCCCTTGTTGTCGGCGGTACCGCGGCCATAGACCCGATTGCCCGCCACGGTGGTCCGCCACGGATCGAGATCGTCACGCCATTCGCCTTCCATGCCATCGACGACGTCGCCATGGCCGTACATCAGCACGGTCGGTGCCGAGGCGTCCTCCTGATACTCGGCGACCAGATAAGGGCCCTTGCCGGTGGGCGATTCGATCAACCGCGAGGAAAATTCGAGTTGCGCAAAGGCCGGCTGCAATCCTTCCACGAGGTAGGCGCGCAGGGCATCGCCGCTGCCGGGGTTCTGGCTTTCGGTGCGATAGCCGACCCTGCGGTCCAGTTCGGCAAGGAACTCGCCGGAGTGAAGCTGTTGGCGCGCTCCCGCGATGGCGTCGGCTCTGGTCATGTATTCTCTTTTTCAGTCGCGAACGTTTTGAACTTCGGCCAACGTAGCGAGAACCGGCGCGGGCCGAAAGTGGGCACGACGTAGACAATTTTCTTTGCTAAGCAAAGCCGGAATGCAACAGTTTCATGCGCAGCCCGGCAATTCAGATCGGGCGAACAAGGGTGGGGCCCGGGGTTTGTCGACCATGAAGAAGCAAATCCGGCTCAACGCCTTTGCCATGAACTGCGTCGCGCATCAGTCGCCGGGGCTGTGGACCCATCCGCGCGATCGCACCAGCGAATATAACCGGCTGCCGTACTGGATCGATCTGGCGAAAACGCTGGAGCGCGGCCGGTTCGACGGGCTGTTTCTCGCCGACGTGCTCGGTGTCTACGACGTATTCGGCGGCAGTCCGGACGCGGCCTTGCGCAACGCCGCGCAGACGCCGGCCAACGATCCGCTGCTGCTGATCCCGGCGATGGCCGCCGTCACCGAGCATCTCGGGTTCGGCGTCACCTCCAACCTGTCCTACGAACCGCCCTATACGTTCGCGCGGCGGATGTCGACGCTCGATCACCTGACCGAAGGCCGGGTCGGCTGGAACGTGGTGACCGGCTATCTCGACAGCGCGGCCAAGGCCGCCGGCAAGGACAGACAGACCGGGCATGACGACCGCTACGATGTCGCCGACGAATATATGGAGGTGGTCTACAAGCTCTGGGAGGGCAGTTGGGAGGACGACGCCGTGCTGCGCGACCGCGCGCGGGGAATTTTTACAGACCCGGCCAAGGTGCATCGCGTCGTTCATGCCGGAAAGAACTACCGCGTCGATGCCATTCACCTCTGCGAGCCGTCGCCGCAGCGCACCCCCGTGCTGTACCAGGCCGGCACCTCGCCGCGCGGGCGGCAATTTGCGGCCGACCACGCCGAATGCGTGTTCATGTCGGGGCCGTCGGCAAAGATCATCGCGCCCCGCGTGGCGGCGATTCGCGAACTCGCGGCGAAAGGCGGGCGCAACCCGGCCGAGATCCTGATGTTCAGCATGTTCACCGTCATTCTCGGGCGAACCGAGGCAGAGGCGAAGGCCAAATATGCCGACTACCGCAGCCACATCAATCCCGAGGGCGCGCTCACGCTGATGTCCGGCTGGACCGGCGTCGATTTTTCGACCTACGATCTCGACCAGCAGGTTCGGCACGTCGAGAACGACGCCGGCCGCAGCGCGATGGACAACATCACCCGCGCCGATCCGGACCGGGTCTGGACCGTGCGTGAGGTCGCCCAGCATGTCGGCATCGGCGGCGCCGGGCCGGTCGCGGTCGGCACGCCGGAAACGGTCGCCGACGCCATCGAAGCCTGGTTCGAGCAGACCGACGTCGATGGCCTCAACATGCCGTTCGCGGTCTCGCCCGGCGATTTCGCTGACATCGCCGACATGCTGGTGCCGGAACTGACCCGGCGCGGGCGTTACAAGCAGTCCTATGCGGACGGCACGCTGCGGGAAAAACTGTTTGGCGCGGGGCGCGCGCGGCTCGGCGCACCGCATCCGGCGGTACGGTATCGGCATGACGTGACGACGAAGGCGGCAGAGTAGGTTTCGCTCCGCAGGGTGGGCAAAGGCGCGCTCTTCGCGCCGTGCCCACCATCCATCAAGCGCGCGCAATGGTGGGCACGGCGCAAATGCGCCTTTGCCCACCCTACGGCTCGCTACGACGTTGTCAGACCGTGCCGTCGACCACCACCTCGATCAGCTTCGCGCCGGGCCGGCTGAACGCCGACTTCAGCGCCGCCGCGACATCCTTTGCCTCGGTGATCTGCATCGCTTCGAGCCCGAGCGATTTTGCCAGCGCCGTGAAATCCACCTTGGGATCGGCGAAATCCATGCCGACGTAGTGATCGTCGCCGTGGAACGCCAGCAGCCGCTGCTTGATGATGCGGTAGCCGCCATTGTTGACGATCACCACCGTCAGCGGCAGTTGGTGATGCGCCGCGGTCCACAGCGCCTGGATCGAATACATCGCGCTGCCGTCGCCGGAGAAACACACCACCGGGCGGTCCGGATTGGCGAGGCTGACGCCGACCGAGGCCGGCACACCCCAGCCGATGCCGCCGGACGCCAGCGCATGATAGCCGTAACGGTCGCGATGCGGGCGCAGCGCCAGCATGTGGCGCGACGACGTCAGCCCCTCGTCGACCAGGATGGCATTGTCCGGCATCGCCTCGACCACCTGCAGCGCCAGCCAGTCCGGATCGATCGGGGAGCGATCCTTGTTCTTCGAGATCTGCTCCACCAGCACCTTGCGCCTGGCGGTCCAGTTGCTCGATGCCAGCGCCGCGATCCCCTGCTTGGCACGGCTCTCCAGTGCCGCGCCGCCGGCTGACTTCAGCGCGGGAACCAGCACGCGCAGGGTCTCCCTCACATCCGCTTTCAGCGCGATCTCGGCGCTGTAATTCTTGGCGAGGTCCCAGTCGACCAGCCCGATCTGCACGATCGGCATGCCCTCGGGCAGCGGATCGACCTCGCTGTAGACCGACATCCGCAGCGGATCGGCGCCGAGCACGATCACGAGATCGTAGGGCGACAGCACCTCGCGCACCTGCTTCTGCAGCCGCGACAGCGCGCCCATGAAGCACGGGCTCTCCGACAGGAAATGGGCGCCGTAAGGCGTCGAGCATTGATAGGCGGGAGCACCCAGCGTTTCCGCCAGCGCGGCCGATTCCTGCAGCGCGTCGCTCTTGACGATTTCATCGCCGGCGATGATGACGGGATTCTGGGCTTTCAGGATCCGCTGCGCCAGCGCAGCCAGAGACTCCTCCGATGGCCTGACCCTGGTATCGACGCGGGTCGAACTGCCCAGTTCGATGCCGGCCTCGGCATTGAGAATATCGCCGGGCAGCGAGATGAATACCGGTCCGGTCGGCGGCGTGGTCGCGATCTTGGCGGCGCGCCGCACGATCCGCGGCAGGTCCTCCAGCCGCGTCACCTCGACCGCCCATTTCACCAGCGGCTCGGCCATCCGCAGCATCGGTCCGTACAACACCGGCTCCATCAGGCCATGGCCCTGCTCCTGCTGGCCGGCGGTCAGGATCATCGGCGTGCCGGTGAAGCTGGCGTTGAACAGCGAACCCATCGCGTTGCCGAGCCCGGGCGCGACATGGACGTTGCAGGCGACGAGCTTGCCCGAGGCGCGGCTGTAGCCATCGGCGATGGCGACCACCAGGCTTTCCTGCATCGCCATCACGTAGGTGAGGTCGGGATGTTCCTTCAGGGCATGCATGATCGGCAATTCGGTGGTGCCGGGATTGCCGAACAGATGGGTGATGCCCTCGTCCTTGAGCAGGGCCAGGAACGCCGAGCGCCCGGTAATGCGATTCATCAACTGTCTCCTCCTCGCCGCGGCCGTTACCGTCGGGTTCAGCCATCATGGCTGATCCGCACCGCCGGTTGCAAGGAAGCGCGGTCATGGCTGCCCTGCGCCGCCACGCGCGCCTGCGCTATTGTATTGGCGGTCGGTTGATTCATAGTGGATTTGAAACCGCGGGGCCGAGGGCCGCCGTATCGGGTCGGAGCATTCCCAGCGATGTCGGAACAAGCGGGTTCGGCGACCAGGCCATCTGCGCATGATGGCCTGCCCGCCGAACAGCGGCGCTGGGCAGCAGCGGCGATCTTCATCGCGCTCGCCGTGGCGTCGCTCGATACCGCGATTGCGAACATCGCACTTCCCGCCATCGCCGCCGACCTCAACGTCAGCCCCGCCGATGTCATCTGGGTCGTCAACGTCTATCAGATCGCGCTGGTGGCGACCTTGTTGCCGCTCGGGGCGCTCGGCGAAATCGTCGGGCATGAGCGGATCTATCTGGGCGGATTGCTGCTGTTTACGCTGGCGTCGCTGGCCAGCGCCTGCGCGTGGTCGCTGGAGAGCCTGCTGGTGGCCCGCACGCTGCAGGGACTCGGCGCCAGCGGCCTGATGAGCGTGAACACCGCGCTGGTCCGTTTCGTCTATCCGAGCCGCCTGCTCGGCCGCGCGTTCGGTTACAATGCGCTGGTGGTTGCGACCGCGATGACACTTGGGCCGACGGTGGCGGCCGGCATCCTGTGGCTGGGGCCGTGGCCGTGGCTGTTCGCCATCAACATCCCCATCGGCCTGATCGCGATCGCGATCGGATTGAAGACGCTGCCGCGGCCGCCGCGCGCCGTCCACCGCTTCGACTTTCTCGGCGCCCTGATGGCCGCCGGCGCGCTCGGCCTCATCATCATCGGAATCAGCGGCGCGGCGCATCATGCCGACATCGGGCTGGTCGCGATCGCACTGGTGGTCGGGATCGCGCTCGGATGGCTCCTGGTCCGCCGGCACGCCGACCATCCCGCGCCGATGCTTCCAGTCGACCTGTTCCGGCTGCCGATCTTCGCCCTGTCGGCAGCCACCGCGGTCTGCTCGTTCGTGGTGCAGGGCCTGGCATTCGTCGCGCTGCCGTTCTATTTCCAGGAAACATTGCACCGCACCGCCGTCGAGACCGGCCTGTTCATGACGCCGTGGCCGCTGGTGGTCGCGATCATGGCGCCGATCGCGGGCAGGTTGTCCGACCGCTATCCGGCCGGCATCCTCGGTGGCATCGGATTGGCGCTGCTCTGCCTCGGCATGGGATTGCTGGCAACGCTGCCGGCGGCGCCGGCCACTGCCGACATCGTCTGGCGCATGGCGCTGTGCGGATGCGGCTTTGGCTTCTTCCAGGCGCCGAATTTGAAGGCGCTGATGTCGAGCGCCCCGGCGGGCCGCAGCGGCAGCGCCAGCAGCATCGTGGCGACGGCGCGACTCTCCGGACAGACCATCGGTGCGGCGCTGGCCGCATCCTGTTTCGGCTTCGTCGGCAGCGATGGCGCCGTGGTGGCGCTGGCGCTGGCCGCGGCTGTCGCCGCGCTCGGCAGCCTGATGAGTTTTCTGCGCCTGATCGCGATCCCGCGACCCGGCTGATCGCGTCCGCCACCGCACGTTTCAGAACAGCCCTTCATGCTCGACGCGCTTCTTCCTTTTCGAGCGAAGGTCGCCCATATGGCGTCAGCGGGAAACCGTGCTGCAGACCGTAGGGTGGGCAAAGCTTCCGCCGTAGCTCGAAGAGCGAAGGTGGAAGCGTGCCCACCGGCGTCAACAGAAGTGTGGTGGGCACGGCGAAGGCGCCTTTGCCCACCCTACGAGTGCGACGTGCGTTACGCCTTCTCCAGCGCATCATGCTCCGGATAATCGGTATATCCGCGGCGTCGCCGCCGTGGATGGTCGCGCGGTTGGTTGTACGGCGTCAGCGGGAAACTGAGCTGCAGACCGTAGGGTGGGCAAAGCTTCCGCCGTAGCTCGAAGAGCGAAGGTGGAAGCGTGCCCACCGGCATCAACAGAAGTGTGGTGGGCACGGCGAAGGCGCCTTTGCCCACCCTACGATCGCTGCGCGCGCAACCTTTGCCATGTGCGGTCCGCCTTCATCGCGACTAAGAATCCAACGCCGTCATTCCGGGATGGTGCGCAGCACCAGACCCGGAATCTCGAGGTTCCGGGTTCGATGCGGAGTTTATCATCGGGCCGGCCGAAGGCCGGACCCGGTGGCATCGCCCCGGAATGACGATGGTTCTGCACGACTTCCCCAGCCGATCGACGCTGCGTCACGCCTTCTCCAGCGCATCATGCTCCGGATAATCGGTATATCCCGCGGCGTCGCCGCCGTAGAAGGTCGCGCGGTTGTAGGGCGTCAGCGGGAAACCGTGCTGCAGCCGTCGCGGCAAATCGGGGTTGGAGATGAAGATCCGGCCGAACGCGATGGCGTCAGCGTGGCCGTTCCTGATCGCCGCATCCGCGGTCTCGCCGGTAAAGCCGCCGGCGGAGATCAGAACCCCGCTCCACATCGGCCGGAAAAGCTCCATCGCCGAGGGCACGTTCTGCCAGTTGACCTCGGCGCGGCCGGCGCCGCTGGAGCGCGGCTCGACGAAATGCAGATAGGCGAGGCCGAGCGGATCGAGCGCCTTGATGACGTGGCTGTAGAGCGGCATCGGATCGGGCTCGCCGCTGCCGTTGGCCACGCCATAGGGCGACAGCCGCACGCCGACCCGGTCGGCGCCCCAGACGTCGATCGCGGCCTGCGTCACTTCCATCAGGAACCGGGTGCGGTTCTCGATCGATCCGCCATATTGATCGGTGCGCAGATTGGTGTGCGACTGCAGGAACTGCTCGATCAGGTAGCCGTTGGCGCCGTGGATCTCGACGCCGTCGAAGCCGGCGGCCTTGGCGTTGGCGGCGGCCTGCCGGAAGGCCTCGACCACGCCGGCGACTTCGGAGGTCTCCAGCGCCCGCGGCGTCTCGTAGCTCGTCGACTTGCCGTCCGCCGTTGCGGTCTTCAACTCGGAGGGAATCGGCACCGCCGAAGGCGCCACCGGCAGCACCCCACCGGGCTGGAACGAGGAATGCGAGACCCGGCCGACATGCCAGAGCTGCAGGAAGATCACGCCGCCTTTGGCATGAACGGCGTCGACCACCTTGCGCCAGCCCTCGATCTGCGCGTCCGTGTAGATGCCGGGAACAGCGGGGCTTCCGAACGCGGTGTCTGCCACCGGCGAGGCTTCGGCAATGATCAGGCCGCCCGGTGTGGCGCGCTGCGCGTAATACTCCACATTGAGCGGCCGGGGCGCGAGCGAGGGCTTTGCCGCCCGCATCCGCGTCAGCGGCGCCATCACGAGGCGGTGCCGGAGCTGATAGGGTCCGATGGTGAGTGGTGAAAACAACGACGTGAATTTCATGTCCGCCCCGGTTGATTTTATTTGAGATGGCTGTGTAGCCGGTTCCGGCTGCGCGCAAAAGGCTGACCGAGCGGGATCGCCTGGTATGAAGACCTCCCATGCGGTTTCGTGCATGGTAGGGCGACCGCATGCCAGCTCGCGATGCGGTGGACAAAATTCAGGAGGAACGCGTGTCCCTGTCCCATCCAGCCATCGCCCCCAACCATGTCGCCGTGGTCACCGGCGGCGCCTCCGGCATCGGGCTCGCCGCCGCGATGCGGTTTGCCGGCCTCGGCATGAAAGTCTGCATCGCCGACCTCGGCGGCGACCGGCTCACATCCGCCGAAGCGAGGGTGGCGTCGGTGGCGCGGGGCGCGTCCGCCGATGTCATGGCCATGGCGGTCGACGTCAGCCGCATCGAGGAGGTATCGGAACTGGAGAACGAGGTGCGCAGGCGGTTCGGCTGCGCCGACATCCTGATGAACAACGCCGGCATTCAGCCCGGCAGCACGATATTCGGCCCGCCGGAGAACTGGCAGCGCATTCTCGGCGTCAACCTGTGGGGCATCATTCATGGTTCGCAGGTATTCGCGCCCCGCATGATCGAGCGCGGGCGGACCGGCCTCATCATCAACACCGGCTCGAAGCAGGGCATCACCACGCCGCCGGGCGATCCCGCCTACAATGTCTCCAAGGCCGGCGTGAAGGCTTTTACCGAAGCGCTGCAGCACGAGCTGCGCAACATCGCGGGCTGCAAGGTCAGCGCGCATCTCTTCATTCCCGGCCATGTCTTCACCGCCCTCACCGCGCGCGGCCGCACCGAAAAGCCCGCCGGCGCCTGGACGCCGGAACAGACCGTCGACTTCATGATCGAGCGCGTGACAGCAGGCGATTTCTACATCCTCTGCCCCGACAACGACGTGCCGCGCCGCCTCGACGAGCGCCGCATGCTGTGGGCCGCCGGCGACATCGTCGAAAACCGCCCCGCGCTGTCGCGCTGGCATCCCGATTACGCCGAGGCATTTGCGAGATTCGTGAAGGGGGAGTGACGATGCGAGAGGGGCCTTCAACGCAACGGAACAAGGCGGCGCGATCTCGCGGCGCGTGGCGTCCGAGGTTTGCCGGAAAATTCCCGCCCTCTTCAATCAGAGGGCGCGGGGAATGCCGGGCGCCCGATGCGCCCGATAGCCACGTGTGCTATGGGTAGTGGTAGATGCACACGTGTTGTCAGGTCACACCGGAATCACCCGGCACTCCCCGCGCGATGGTTTAGGCTTATACGTGGTCTCCCCGGTGATCGGCTTTCTTGCCACCGTCACTTGCGGGTCTTACCGCAAGCTTGACACCAGCACCGAGGTGTCAGGACCGCACGATTTCGCATCCGTTTCAGGCACCCTGGTCAGGGAGCACCATCCGCGTCCACCGCATCCCCGTCCCGCACTGGTGACCTTGCGCAACGCCCCTCGCAGTGGGACGGGATGGCGAGACATATAGCCTGATTAATATTTCTGGTAAACCGAATTATTTTTACGCGAAGGACTTGACATGAATTCCGCAAATCCGAAGTGCTTTGCCCGTCGGGTAGTCACAGAAGGGTTTGGCCGCGACGCCATATCGACGTGAGGGCAGCCCCTGACTGGCCTCCCGGCCGCTCGCGAGCTTGGCAGCCTCGGCGGGCGAAAGTGACTTCCCCGCTTGTCCAAAGGCGCCAAGCGACGTATAGTCATACTAGTCACTCTAGTCATGAGAGGCTTTATGACAAATGCCAACAAGACAACTTCGCCGCCTATTGGCGGAACCTGGACTCTCGCCGGCGCCAAGGCCCGGTTCTCCGAGGTGGTTGATCGTGCCCAGGCAAGCCCGCAAACCATCACCCGCAACGGCAAGCCGAGCGCGGTAATCGTCTCCGCCGAAGAGTGGGCACGCAAGACCGTGCGAAAGGGGACCTTGGCCGAATTCCTGCTCGCATCGCCGCTACGCGGCGCCGATCTCGACCTCGAACGCGAGCGCGACACGCCTCGTGACGTCGCACTATGAACTTCCTGCTCGACACCAACGTGCTGTCGGAGGTGCAGCGACCGGCCCCCGATGTGAAGGTACTTGGCTGGCTTGATGCCGCCGACGAGGATCGGGTGTTCATCAGCGTCGCATCCATCGCCGAACTTCGGCGTGGCATCGCCTTGATGGACCGCGGTCGTCGGCGTGATGCGCTGGCGACCTGGCTCGCCGACGATCTGCCGGCGCGCTTCGCCGAGCGGATCCTGCCGATTGATCACGCAGTTGCCGAACATTGGGGCGACCTGATGGCGCAGAGTCGCCGAAGCGGCGTTGCGCTTTCCGTTATGGATGGCTTCTTTGCGGCGACCGCGCTCGCCAGAGAACTCACGCTGGTCACGCGCAATGTCAGGGATTTTACGGCATTCGGCGTGCCGCACCTCAACCCGTGGGACGACCAGTACCTGGAATCATAATTCCGTGTTGCTGCCATCCTTCGAGACCCGGCGAAGACGCCGCTCTTCAGGATGAGGCTTAACTTGTTGAAACACCACAACCTCGTGCTGCGGAGCGAGCGACGCGAGCGTCTCGAAGCATGGGCAGCAAGCGACTCACCGATATTAGATAGTCGGCACCAGAGCCGACCAGCCCGCCCCGTTACCACTCACGCGAAACGCCGCTGTGGATTCCTCCGCAGCGGCGTTTCGTCGTTGCATTGCTGGACGGTTACAGCAGCCCCGCGCCGCGCGCCCATTTGTATTTCGCGCCCAGCACCGCGACCGGGATTTCGGTCGAATAGGCGTAGGCGACGATGCCGTTCTGGTAGAGATAGTCGGCGGCCTCCTCGACTTCGATATCGCCGGCCAGTGAGGCCACGATCGGCTTTTCGATGCCCCTGGCCTTCATCTCGTTCTTCACCTCGACCATGTTGCGCGCGAACACCATCGGCGGCGTCACGATGGTGTGCCAGTAGCCGAGGATCAGCGCGTGGATGCGCGGGTCTTCGAGACCGAGCTTGACCGTGTTGACATAGGTGATAGGCGGCTCGCCGCCGGTGATGTCGATCGGGTTGCCGGCGGCGCCGAACGGCGGGATGAATTTGCGGAACGCGGCGTCGAGATCGGGCGGGATCGTCATCAGCGACAGCTTGTTGTCGATGCAGGCGTCCGACAGCAGCACGCCGGAGCCGCCGGCTCCGGTGATGATGACGACGTTCTCGCCCTTCGGCGTCGGCAGCACCGGAATGCCGCGGGCAAATTCCAGCATGTCCCGCAGCGAACGGGCGCGGATCACGCCGGACTGGTTGAACACGTCCTCGTAGATCTTGTCGTTGCCGGCGAGCGCGCCGGTATGCGAACTCGCCGCCTTGGCGCCGGCCGAGGTGCGCCCTGCCTTCAGCACCACGATCGGCTTCTTCTTCGAAACGCGCTTGGCCACTTCGGCGAAGGAGCGGCCGTCCTTCAGATCCTCGCAATGCTGCGCGATGATCTGGGTGTTGTCGTCCTGCTCGAAGAAAGTCAGAAGATCGTCCTCGTCGATATCGGACTTGTTGCCGAGGCCGACGATCGCCGAGACGCCCATCTTGGCGGAGCGCGAGAAGCCGATGATCGCCATGCCGATGCCGCCGGATTGCGACGACAGCGCCGCCGAGCCCTTGACGTCGTAGGCGGTGCAGAAGGTCGCGCACAGATTGGCGTGGGTATAATAGAAACCGTAGATGTTCGGCCCCATCAGGCGAATGCCGTATTTCTGGCCGATCGCCTGGATTTCCTCCTGGCCCGCGATGTTGCCGGTTTCGGCATAGCCGGACGGAATCAGGATCGCGCCGACCACTTTCTTCTCGCCGCATTCGGTCAGCGCCGCCGCGACGAAATTGGCGGGAATGGCGAACACGGCAATGTCGACCTCGCCGGGCACGTCCTTGATCGACTTGTAGACCTTCTTGCCCATGATCTCGTCGGCCTTGGGATGGATCGGGTAGATCTCGCCCATGTAGCCGCCGTTGATGAGATTCTTCATCACGGAGTTGCCGATCTTGCCGCTCTCGGCGGATGCGCCGATCACTGCCACCGCCTTCGGCTTCATGATCCGGTTCATCTGGCGCACGATGTCGTCATGGTTGGGCCGCGGGCGCGGCGCCGGCGGCGCGAAGTCGACGACGATGCGGACGTCGGCGGCGATCGCATCGGATTTGGTGGCGAACACCGGATTGAGATCCATTTCGCTGATCTCGGGGAAATCGGTGATCAGCTTCGAGACATTGACGATGATGTCGGCGATGGCGTCGCGGTTGGCGGGGTCGCTGCCGCGCACGCCCTTCAGCATCTCGTGGGCCTGGATGCCGTCGAGCATCGACAGCGCATCGTCCTTGCTCGCCGGCGCGAGACGGAAGGTGATGTCCTTCAACACCTCGACCAGCACGCCGCCGAGGCCGAAGGCGACGAGCTTGCCGAACGATCCGTCGGTGACCGCGCCGATGATGACCTCCTGGCCGCCCATCAGCATCTGCTGGACCTGGATGCCCTCGATCTTCGCATCGGCCTTGTATTTTTTGGCGTTGGCCAGAATGGTGGCGTAATTCGCCTCGGCATCGGCAGCGGTCTTGACGCCGACGATGACGCCGCCGGCCTCGGTCTTGTGCAGGATATCCGGCGAGACGATCTTCATGACCACCGGAAAGCCCATGTCGGCCGCGAGTTTGGCTGCCTCGGCGGCGGACTTGGCGACGCCCTCCTTCGGCACCGGGATGCCGTAGGCATCGCAGACCAGCTTGCCTTCCGGCGCCGTCAGACTTGTGCGCTTGTCCGCCTTGACCGCATCCAGAATCCTGCGGACCGCATCTTTGGAACTCGACATTGGCTTCCTCCCTGGCGTCTGTTCTTTTGTTTGCATCGGCAGCGCACGACCGCTCAAGCCAGCGATGGCATTTGGTATGCCAGAGATACGCTTGTCAAGGCAGGCTCTGGGATCAAAGTGCCGAAAACGTTGGCAACTTGACACGCTGGTATTTGGTATGCCAAAAATTGTTTCGGATTTCTTCTGTTAAAAGACGTCTCCTACCGGAGGAGACCCGTCATGCCCGCACGGAAACCAACCAAGGCACCGCCACCCATGGCCGAGGCTGAAATCGCGATCGTCCGCATTGCGCCGGAGACCAGCTTCAAGAACAAGGCCTACGAAGCCTTGAAGGAAGCCATTCTCAAGATGGACATCTACGCGACGCCCGAGCAGGTGATGCTGGACGAGCGCGCGCTGTCCGAGCGTCTCGGCGTCAGCCGCACGCCGATCCGCGAAGCCATCGCGATGCTGGAGCAGGACGGGTTCGTCAAGACGGTGCCGCGCCGTGGCATCGTGGTCGTTCGCCGCACCAAGACCGAGATCGTCGACATGATCCGGGCCTGGGCCGCGCTGGAAAGCATGGCGGCACGGCTGATCACCACCACCGCGCGCAAGAAGGACATCTCGGCGCTGCGCGACTTCTTCAGGGATTTCAGCAAGGACCGCCTGCCGCAGGATCATGTCGAGGAATATTCCAGGGCCAATATCGCCTTTCACCAGGCGCTGATCTCGCTGTCGGAATCCCCTGTCCTGGTCGACATGACCAACGATATCCTGCTGCATGTTCGCGGCTACCGGCAACTGACCATCGGCCGCGTGGACCGCACCGCCACCTCGTTGCCGGAGCACATGGCCATCATCGAAGCGCTCGAGGAACGCGATACCGAGCTTGCGGAGAAACGCGCCCGCGATCACACGCTCGGCCTTGCCGCCTATGTCGAAGCCCACGGGCAAGAGCTTTTTTGACGCGTACGGCCCTCAAGACGACGGACCGGTCCGTTACAAGAAACGATCAGGGAGAAGCGGAATGTCCGCAGTAGTTCAAAGCATCGACGCCAACGCCGCCGACGAACCCGAACAGACCGACGGCTTCAACCTCATCATCGATGCGCTGAAGCTCAACGGCCTGACCACGATCTACGGCGTGCCCGGGATTCCGATCACCGATTTCGGCCGCATGGCCCAGGCCGCGGGCATCCGCGTGCTCTCGTTCCGCCACGAACAGAACGCCGGCTACGCCGCCTCGATCGCGGGATTCCTGACCAAAAAGCCCGGCGTCTGCCTCACGGTGTCGGCGCCCGGCTTTCTCAACGGCCTGACCGCGCTGGCGCACGCCACCACCAACTGCTTCCCGATGATCCTGATCTCCGGCTCGTCGGAGCGCGAGATCGTCGATCTGCAGCAGGGCGACTACGAGGAAATGGATCAACTCGCCATCGCCAAGCCGCTGTGCAAGGCCGCGTTCCGCGTGCTGCACGCCGCCGACATCGGCATCGGGCTTGCCCGCGCCATCCGCGCCGCCGTTTCCGGACGCCCCGGCGGCGTCTATCTCGACCTGCCCGCCAAACTGTTCGGCCAGGTGATGGACGCAGAGGCCGGACGGAAGTCGCTGGTCAAGGTGATCGACGCAGCTCCCGCCCAGATCCCCGCCCCCGACGCGATCAGGCGCGCGCTCGACGTGCTGAAGGGCGCAAAGCGTCCGCTGATCATCCTCGGCAAGGGTGCGGCCTATGCGCAGGCCGACGACGCGATCCGCAGCCTGGTAGAAAGGAGCGGCATTCCGTTCCTGCCCATGAGCATGGCCAAGGGATTGCTGCCGGACACCCATCCGCAATGCGCGGGTGCGGCGCGCTCGACGGTGCTCAAGGACAGCGACGTCGTGATGCTGATCGGCGCGCGGCTGAACTGGCTGCTGTCGCACGGCAAGGGCAAGAGCTGGGGCGATGCGCCGAAGAAATTCATCCAGATCGACATCGAGCCGAAGGAAATGGACTCCAACGTGGAGATCGTGGCTCCCGTGGTCGGCGACATCGGCTCCTGCGTCGCGGCACTGCTCGAGGGCATCGGCGGGAGCTGGACCGCTCCGCCGTCCGACTGGACCGGCGCGGTCAGCAAGAAGCGCGACGAGAACGTCGCCAAGATGGCGCCGCGGCTGATGAATAACAATTCGCCGATGGACTATCACGGCGCGCTCGGCGTGCTGCGCACCGTCATCAAGGAGCGGCCGGACGCCATCCTGGTCAACGAAGGAGCCAACACGCTCGACCTCGCGCGCGGCATCATCGACATGTACCAGCCGCGCAAGCGCATCGACGTCGGCACCTGGGGCATCATGGGCATCGGCATGGGCTATGCCATCGCCGCCGCGATCGAGACCGGCAAGCCGGTGCTCGCCGTGGAAGGCGACTCGGCGTTCGGCTTCTCCGGCATGGAGATAGAAACCATCTGCCGCTACAATCTGCCGGTCTGCGTCGTCGTCTTCAACAATGACGGCATCTATCGCGGCACCGACGTCAATTCGGCGGGTTCGGATCCCGCGCCCACCGTGTTCGTCAAGGGCGCGCGCTACGACAGGATGATCGAGGCCTTCGGCGGCACCGGCGTCAACGCGACCTCGCCGGACGAACTCAGGCGCGCCGTCAACGCGGCGATGGATTCCGGCAAGCCGACCCTGATCAACGCGGTGCTGGACCCGGCCGCCGGCAGCGAGAGCGGCCGCATCGGCAACCTCAACCCGCAAAGCAAGCTGAAAAAGAAATAACGCAAAGCACAACCCATCGGCGTCATTCCCCGCGAAGGCGGGGAATCCAGTAGCCACTAAACCATCGACTGGGACAACGGTGATTACTGGATGCCCGCCTTCGCGGGCATGACGGCACCACAATAGATCTGAGGAGAAGTATTATGACACAGGCGCTGAAGGGCGTTCGCATTCTCGATTTCACCCACGTCCAGTCGGGGCCGACCTGCACCCAGTTGCTGGCATGGTTCGGCGCCGACGTGATCAAGGTCGAGCGCCCCGGCGTCGGCGATATCACGCGCGGCCAGTTGCAGGACGTGCCCAACGTCGACAGCCTGTATTTCACCATGCTCAACCACAACAAGCGCTCGATCACGCTCGACACCAAGAACCCCAAGGGCAAGGAAGTCCTGACCGCGCTGATCAAGAGCTGCGACGTGCTGGTGGAGAATTTCGGCCCCGGCGTACTCGATCGCATGGGATTTCCCTGGGAGAAAATCCAGAGCATCAATCCGAAGATGATCGTGGCCTCGATCAAGGGTTTCGGGCCCGGACCCTACGAAGACTGCAAGGTCTACGAGAACGTCGCGCAGTGCACCGGCGGTGCGGCCTCGACCACCGGCTTTCGCGACGGACTGCCGCTGGTCACCGGCGCGCAGATCGGCGACAGCGGCACCGGCCTGCACCTCGCGCTCGGCATCGTCACCGCACTTTACCAGCGCACGGTCACCGGCAAGGGACAGAAGGTCACCGCCGCGATGCAGGACGGCGTGCTCAATCTGGCCCGGGTCAAATTGCGCGACCAGCAGCGGCTCGCCCATGGCCCGCTGAAGGAATACAGCCAGTTCGGCGAAGGCATTCCGTTCGGCGACGCGGTGCCGCGCGCCGGCAATGATTCCGGCGGCGGCCAGCCCGGCCGCATCCTGAAGTGTAAAGGCTGGGAGACCGATCCCAACGCCTATATCTACTTCATCACCCAGGCCCCGGTGTGGGAGAAGATCTGCGACGTGATCGGCGAGCCCGGCTGGAAGACCCATCCGGATTACGCCAAGCCGCCGGCCCGGCTGTCACGGCTCAACGAAATCTTCGCGCGCATCGAGCAGTGGACGATGACGAAGACCAAATTCGAGGCGATGGACATCCTCAACAAGGACGACATCCCCTGCGGCCCGATCCTGTCGATGAAGGAACTGGCGGAAGACCAGTCGCTGCGTGCCACCGGCACCGTGGTCGAGGTCGGTCATCCCGAGCGCGGCAAGTATCTGTCGGTGGGCAATCCCATCAAGATGTCGGACTCACCGACCGAGGTGACGCGTTCGCCCCTGCTCGGCGAACACACCGACGAAATCCTGCGCCAGGTGCTCGGCTTTACCGATCACCAGGTCGCGGAAATCCACGAGTCCGGCGCGCTCGACCCGCCGCGCAAGGTCGCCGCGGAATAGGCCGCGCTCGAGCCACAGCATTTCCAAAGGTCGCTGGTGCTCCGGCGGCCTTTTTTTATGACATGGCCAAGAGTGGGCTCCACTACTGGCATTTCGTATACCTATCGGTACGTGGGTGGATTTGACCGCGCGCGACGCCGCAGCAAGAGGGGCAACGGGCGGGACGATAATTTGCGGTGGGGCAAGTCTTCCGCCGCTCCGTTCGCTTGCCCGTAGTGGAGGTTCTGAGCGGTGCGAAGATGACAGCTGCGACAAATTGGCCTACCCTTGACAGGCTTCCAATATTCGTTTGCACTCTGGCATATCGCATACCAATATGCCGTCGTTAGCGCATCAACAAGAACAGCGCAGCATGGGGGACAACAAGGACCTGATCCACGGGATCAACGCGACCTTCCGAAGCTTGAGCTCATCCGAAAATAGCGGATGCCACGCCCGAAGGTACCTCATACAATTCTAACAGGCAGCCGTCTCGCGGGGACAATCCCTGCGGCACGTTCGGCCGGGCAGGCCCGAAGGGCCGCCGGAATAAGTTGATGGCAAAGCCGGCCTAGACCGGCGCGCTCGAATGCAATGGGAGAGAAACAAATGAAAAGTTCTGTTTTGCGTCTGGCGCTGGCCACCGTCGCCGCGTTTTGCACGAGCGGCATCGCGTCGGCGGCCTGGGAACCGGTTCGCCCGGTCGAGTTCATTATCCCCGCCGGCACAGGCGGCGGCGCCGACCAGATGGCCCGTACCATCCAGGGCATCGTCACCAAGCATAGCCTGATGAAGCAGCCGATGGTCGTCATCAACAAGTCCGGCGGCGCCGGCGGCGAAGGCTTCCTCGACGTGAAGTCGTCGGCGGGCAATCCGCACAAGATCATCATTACGCTTTCGAACCTGTTCACGACTCCGCTCGCGACCGGAATTCCCTTCAACTGGAAGGACCTGACACCGGTCGCGATGCTGGCGCTCGACGAATTCGTGCTCTGGGTCAATGCCGAAAAGCCGTACCAGAACGTCAAGGACTACATTGACGCCGTGAAGAAGGCGCCCCCGGGCACCATCAAGATGGGCGGCACGGGATCGAAGCAGGAAGACCAGATCATCACGGTCGCCATCGAGAAGGCAACCGGCACCAAGTTCACCTACATTCCCTACAAGGGCGGCGGCGAAGTCGCTGTGCAGCTGGTCGGCAACCACGTCGATTCGAGCGTCAACAATCCGATCGAGGCGGTCGCGCAATGGCGTGGCGGCAAGCTTCGTCCGCTGTGCGTGTTCGACGGCAAGCAGATGGCCTACGGCGATCCCATCGCGGACGGCAAGGGCTGGAAAGATATTCCGACCTGCAAATCGCAGGGTCTCGATATGGAATATCTGATGCTGCGCGGCATCTTCATGTCACCCAAGGCCACCAAGGACCAGGTCGACTACTACATCGATCTGTTCAAGAAGGTGCGCGCGACGCCCGAATGGCAGGATTTCATGAAGAGCGGCGCCTTCAACACCACCTTCATGACCGGCGACGAATATGCCAAGTGGGTCGAAGGCGAAGAAAAGCGTCACCAGGTTCTGATGAAAGAGGCCGGCTTCCTCGCCGGAAACTGATCAGGAAAATAGAGGACGCTCACCAGCGCGGGACGCAGCATCGGCTGCGAAGGCGAAGCTGCGATTCCGCATGGAGTTTTCATGACGACAGATAGTTCAGGCGCTGCCGGCCCAACTCACGGCCCAAGGCACAAGGTTGTGGAGGCCGGCGTCGCCGTGCTGTTCGCGCTGTTCGGGGTCGTCGTGATCATCGGCAGCTGGAAGGCCGGGATCAACTGGGGAGCCGAGGGCCCACGCGCCGGATTCTTCCCGTTCTACATCGGCCTCTTCATCGTCGTCTCCAGCGCCATCAATCTCTGGCACGCGCTGCGCGACGGGGACGACGGCCTGTTCGCCGAGTGGGGACAGCTTCGCCAGGTCATGAGCGTCGTCATCCCCACCGCAATCTATGTCGGCTCGATGCCCTTCATCGGCCTGTACGTCGCCTCGATCATCTTCATCGGCTACTTCATGCGATGGCTCGGCAAGTACCGCTGGCTGACGGTGCTCGGCGTGGCGCTCGGCATGCCGATCGTCACCTATTTCATCTTCGAACGTTACTTCCTGGTCCCGCTTCCCAAAGGGCCGATCGAGGAATGGTTGGGCCTCTAGGCGCCCGGTCGCCAGAAGCGCCAGCTCAACACAAGCGTCAGCTCAGGGCCGCAGGACTTACACCATGGAAGAACTCGTCAATCTGTTTCACGGCTTCGCGGTGGCGCTGCAGCCCTTCAACATCATGGTGATGGTGCTCGGCATCGTGCTCGGCGTCATCATCGGCGTGTTGCCGGGACTGGGCGGCGCCAACGGCGTGGCGATCCTGCTGCCGCTGACCTTCAGCATGCCGCCGACTTCCGCCATCATCATGCTGTCCTGCATCTACTGGGGCGCCCTGTTCGGCGGCGCAATCACCTCGATATTGTTCAACATCCCGGGCGAACCATGGTCGGTGGCGACGACCTTCGACGGCTACCCGATGGCGCAACAGGGCAAGGCCGGCGAGGCCCTGACCGCCGCCTTCACCTCCTCGTTCGTCGGTGCGCTGTTCGCCGTCATCATGATCACGCTGGTCGCGCCGCTGGTCGCCAGCTTCGCGCTGCAATTCGGGCCGGCGGAAAAATTCGCGGTGTATTTCCTGGCGTTCTGCAGTTTCGTCGGTTTGAGCAAGGAACCGCCGTTCAAGACCATCGCCGCGATGATGATGGGCTTCGCACTGGCCGCCGTCGGCCTCGACTCCATCACCGGACAATTGCGCCTGACCTTCGGGTTCACCGAACTGCTCAACGGGTTCGACTTCCTGATCGCCGTGATCGGCCTGTTCGGCATCGGAGAAATCCTGCTCACGATGGAAGAAGGGCTGAGCTTCCGCGGCGGCAAGGCGAAGATCAATCTGCGCGTCGTGATGGAGACCTGGAAGGGCCTGCCCAAATACTGGATGACCTCGCTGCGCTCCTGCATCATCGGCTGCTGGATGGGCATCACGCCGGCAGGCGCCACGCCGGCGTCGTTCATGAGCTACGGCATCGCCAAGCGGGTTTCGAAGAACGGCAAGAATTTCGGCAAGGGCGAGATCGAGGGCGTGGTTGCGCCGGAGACCGCGGCGCATGCCGCCGGTACCGCGGCATTGCTGCCGATGCTCTCGCTCGGCGTGCCCGGCTCGCCGACCGCCGCCGTGCTGCTCGGCGGCCTCCTGATCTGGGGCCTGCAGCCCGGCCCGATGCTGTTCGTCGAGCAGAAGGAATTCGTCTGGGGCCTGATCGCCTCGATGTATCTCGGCAATCTGTTCGGCCTCATCATCGTGCTGACCTGCGTGCCTATCTTCGCGGCGATCCTGCGGGTGCCGTTCAGCATCATCGCGCCGCTCATCCTGGTGCTGTGCGCGATCGGCGCCTATTCGGTTCACTCCAGCACCTTCGACGTGATGCTGATGCTGGGATTCGGCGTCATCGGCTACCTGCTCAAGAAGTGCAACTACCCCCTCGCGCCGCTGGTGCTGGCCATCGTGCTCGGCGACAAGGCGGAAGAAGCGTTCCGTCAGTCGCTGCTGGGATCGCAGGGCTCGCTCGGCATCTTCTTCTCCAATCCGCTGGTCTCCACGATCATGGTGCTGGGGCTGATCGCGCTGTTCTGGTCCGCCATCCAGGAAGTCATCACCCGGTTGCGAGGAACCCGCACCGCGGCCGCCTGACACGTCCGTCACATCCCCTTCCCGCGAAGCGCGCGCCCATCCCTGATGAGCGCGCGCTTTGCATTTGGGCCCATCCCCCCGACGGCGGCGACCATCGATGGCATATTGACATTTGGCATAATGTATACCAAACTTGTTACTTAACCTTTGGCCCCTGAAGGAGGTTGCGATGCAAGTCGGAGACATCCTGCGCAAGAAGACGGCGCGCGTTGCGACGGTTCGGATGAATGAAACCGTGGCCATTGCCGCCCGGCTGATGCGCGCCAGCAACATCAGCGCGCTCGTGGTCAAGGACGTGGTGCGTACCGAAGGCAACACGGCGGTCGGCATGTTTACCGAGCGCGATGTGGTCCGCGCCGTCGCCGAGCACGGCGCGGCCGGCGTCAGCCTGAAGGTCTCGCAACTGATCTCGGTGCAGCAACTGGTGTCATGCAGTTCCACCGATACGCTCGAACACGTGCGTCATCTCATGAACAAGAACCACATCCGACATCTGCCGGTAATAGACAGCTACAGCCTGACCGGCGTCATCAGCATCCGCGATATCTCCACCGCGTTCGACGACGAGGCCATGGCCACACGATCCGTCTCTGCGGCCTGACACCGTCGGCCGCGATCTCCTCAGGCGTCGAAGCACTGCAGCGCGCGCGAACTGCCGGACTGAATGCAGGAATTGTCCGCCCCGCGGAAACAAAGCCCCGTTTTTGCATGATCGCGTTGTTTGAACGGTCCTCGTGCCCGGTAGACATTTGCCGGGCATACCGTCATCCTGCCCCCTGAAATCCAGAAAATTCGCGCGGGTCGCCTCGCGCCGGGGAAACAAAAGGGCCAGTCATGATCAAAACGCGATTCACCGAACTCGTCGGCGTCGAACACCCGATCGTACAGGGCGGCATGCAGTGGGTGGGGCGCGCGGAACTGGTGGCGGCCGTCGCCAATGCCGGCGCACTCGGCCTGATCACCGCGCTGACGCAGCCGACGCCCGACGATCTGGTCAAGGAAATCGCGCGCTGCCGCGACCTCACCGACAAGCCGTTCGGCGTCAACCTCACCATCCTGCCCTCGATCAAGCCGCCGCCTTACGCGGAATACCGCCAGGCCATCATCGAAAGCGGCATCAAGATCGTCGAGACCGCCGGCAACAAGCCGCAGGAACACGTCACCGAATTCAAGAAGCATGGCGTCATCGTGCTGCATAAATGCACCAGCGTCCGCCACGCGCTGTCGGCGGAGCGGATGGGCGTCGACGCCATCTCGATCGACGGGTTCGAATGCGCCGGCCATCCCGGCGAGGACGACACCCCCGGCCTGATCCTGATTCCGGCGGCGGCCGACAAGGTCAAAATTCCGATGATCGCCTCCGGCGGCTTCGCCGACGGCCGCGGCCTGGTCGCCGCGCTGGCGCTCGGCGCCGAGGGCATCAACATGGGCACGCGCTTCATGTGCACCAAAGAGAGCCCGATCCATCAGCTGGTGAAGGAACGGATCGTCGCCAATGACGAGCGCGAGACCGAGTTGATCTTCCGCACCATGCGCAACACCTCGCGCGTCGCCAAGAACGCCATCAGCAGCAAGGTGGTCGCGATGGAAAAGGAAGGCGCCAAATTCGAGGATGTCCGCGAACTCGTCGCCGGCGCGCGCGGCAAGATGGTCTATGCGACCGGCGATGCCGATGAAGGCATCTGGTCGGCCGGACAGGTGCAGGGCCTGATCCACGACATCCCGACCTGCGCCGAACTGGTGGGACGCATCATGCGCGATGCCGAAGCCATCATCCAGGCCCGGTTCGCGGGCATGCTGTCCGGCGGCCACCGCCAGGCCGCCGAATAATCGGGAGAGGCGGGATAAGGTCTCCGCACCCTCCACGTCATTGCGAGCGGAGCGAAGCAATCCATCTTGCCCCGAAAAGAAAGAGTGGATTGCTTCGTCGCTACGCTCCTCGCAATGACGGCCAGCATATGCTGCCAATTGAAAAAGAAGAACGCGCATGAAAGCCTATGTCTATGGCGCCAACGGCGCTGAAATCACCGATGTCGCGAAGCCATCGCCGAAAGCCGCCCAGGTGCTGGTGCGCGTCCGCGCCTGCGGCCTCAACCGCGCGGACCTCGGCATGACCAAGGGCCACGTCCATGGCAGCGCCGGCGGCGCCGGCACCGTGCTCGGGATGGAATGGGCGGGCGAAGTCGCCGAAGTCGGCCCCGAGGCCAAAGGCGTTGCGGTCGGCGACCGGGTGATGGGCTCCGGCGGCGCCGCGTTCGCGGAATACACGCTGGCGGATCACGGCCGGCTGTTCCACGTTCCCTCCAACGCCAATATGAGTTTTGAGGACGCGGCCACCCTGCCCGTCGCGCTCGCCACGATGCACAACGCGGTGGTGACCAACGGCGCGCTGCAGCCGGGCCAGACCGTGCTGATCCAGGGCGCCAGTTCCGGCGTCGGCCTGATGGCGCTGCAGATTGCCAAACTCAAGGGCGCCAAAACCGTGATCGGCTCGTCGACCGACGCGACCCGCCGCGGACGGCTAAAGGATTTCGGCGCCGACCTCGCGGTGGATTCGTCCGATCCCGGCTGGGTCGACCAGGTGCTGAAGGCGACCGGCGGCGAAGGCGTCGACCTGATCGTCGACCAGATCTCCGGACCGGTCGCCAACCAGAATTTGAAAGCCACCAAGGTCAAGGGCCGCATCGTCAATGTCGGCCGGCTCGGCGGCACCCACGGCGATTTCAATTTCGACCTGCACGCCGCGCGCCGCATCAACTATATCGGCGTCACCTTCCGCACCCGCTCGATCGAGGAAATCCGCGAGATCTTTGCCGAAGTCCGCAAGGATATCTGGGGCGCGGTGGAATCGCGCAAACTGCAATTGCCGATCGACAAGGTGTTTTCATTCGACGACATCGGCAAGGCGTTCGACCACATGGAAGCCAACCGGCACCTCGGCAAGATCGTGGTGACGCTGTAATCCTTCAGGATCGATTCAATGACGCTGTAACGCGAGATCGCGTAGGGTGGGCAAAGGCGCGCCTTCGCGCTGTGCCCACCAGCCGTCCCGTTATTTTGAATGGTGGGCACGCTTCGCTTTGCCCACCCTACGCGCCGCTTCCTAAATCAGAACAATTCGCAACAATCCTTGCTGCGAATGAGTGCGATAGTGCACTCCATACGCGCTTTTAACCTGCATGACGGCCTGCTACACCCCGGCGCATGGCCTACCCCGTTCACACCCTCAAAACCCGCGTCGCGGCGATTTCGATTTTCGCCAGCGCCGCGATGGCAGCGGCGAAACTTGCCGTCGGCATCGCCATCGGCTCGCTGGCGCTGATCTCCGACGCGTTGCACAGCGCCATCGACATGCTGGCCACCATCATCACCTGGGCGGTAGTGCGGGTTTCCGACCGGCCGGCGGACGACGAGCATCATTACGGCCACGGCAAGTTCGAGAGCCTTTCGGCGCTCGGCATCACCGCCCTGCTCTATCTGCTGGCGGGGGGCATCCTGGTCGAAGCCTGGGGCCGACTGAGCGAACGCGCACCGCCGCCGACCATCTCGGCAATCCCCTTCATCGTGCTGGTCGTCGAGATCGCCGTGAACTTCTGGCGCGCGCGCGCGCTGCACCGCGCCGCGCGCGAAACGCACAGCCAGGCGCTCGCCGCCGATGCACTGCATTTCGCCTCCGACATGTTCGGTTCCTTTGCCGTCATCGCCGGCCTCATCCTGGCCGGCCTCGGCTTCTGGTGGGGCGACGCGGCGGCCGCCATCGCGGTTGCCCTGATCATCGGCCTGCTCGGCGTGAGAATGACGCGTTCCACCGTGGAGACCCTGCTCGACCGTGCGCCCGCAGGCGTCTCCGAGAAGGCCGACGCCGCGATCCGGACGGCGCCCGGCGTGGTCGATGTCGAGCGGCTGCGGGTACGGATGGTCGGCGCGACCCATTTCATCGACGCCATCGTCCAGGTTCCGCGCACCTATCCGATCGACCGCGTCGAGCAGATCAAGCGAGCGGCGCAGCAGGCTGTCAGCAAGGCGCTCGGTGACGCCGACCTGACATTCACCGCGGTGCCGGTCGCGCGCGACAATGAAAGTGTGCGGGAACGCATCATGGTGATCGCCCGCAATTCCGGCCTCGCGATCCACCACGTCACAGTGCACGACCTCGGCGGCAAGCTCACCGTCTCCATCGACCTCGAGGTCGACGGCGACATGCCGCTGACGGCGGCCCACGACATCGCCCACGGGCTGGAACGCAACATACGCGACGAGTTCGGCGAGGATGTCGAAGTCGACACCCACATCGAACCGCTGGAACCGGAATTGCCCCAGGGAACCGATGCCGCGCCGGAACGCGTCGAAACCATCAAGGCGGCGTTGGCGCGCTTTGCCGCCGACGGCGCCATCCACGACGTGCACAATGTGCGGGTGCGCAACACCGATGCCGGCGAAATCGTCAACTTCCACTGCCGCGCCGCGCCCTCGATGAGCGTGATCAAGGTGCACCAGAACGTCGACGAGATCGAGCGCGCGCTGCGCCGCGCCTTCCCGACGGTGAAGCGCGTCATCAGCCATGCCGAGCCGCCGCACGCGCGCTGAAATTTCGCCGCCGGGCGCGCGTTCTCCTTTCGGACTCACCCGGCCGGTATTTTTGCGGGCAATTCGAGTCCCGATTCCCCGTTGGACAAGATTTATTTTTAATTAACGAATCGTTGACTCTCGACAGCCCGGCCAAACTGGATTCAAATCGCTGTGATTCGAAAGTGACTGGGGCCAGTTTCGAATTAGGTGCAAGAGCTCTCCGAGGGGTGCAGGTATGGCGCGCGCAGACGCGGCGAGCGCGTGCGTTCAATCCGATTCGATCAAGGGATTGGCGCAATCGATCGCGAAACCAGCCTACCATCGGCTGTTGGTAGCGGAGCCTGCGCTCCGCCGCGCGGTGCCCACCCTGATCATTGCCTTCCTGATCACGATCTGCCTCGGCGCCTTCGTCCAGGTCGTCGATCAGAACCGGCAGAAGCGCGCGACCCTCAAACGCGATCTCGCGGCGGTCGCCGATCTGCTCACCGAGCGCCTCGACCGCATCACCTCGGTCAGGCAGGATCGGGCGGCGAACATCGCCCGCCTGCAGAGCCTGCTGCCCGGGCTCATTCCGTCGTGGGGCGTCGCCGCCGGGCGACACGTCATCGTCACCGGCGCCGACCAGCGTGTTCTCGCCCGGGTCCCTATCGAGATCACGCTGGGCGATACCGCCGGCATTCTGGAGGCCATCAGCGCCGCGCTGGCGCTGACCGGGACGTCGCAGCAGGGCCACGTGGCCGACATCGTGCTGCCGAACGGCAACGGCGCGCTGGCGATCCAGCGTGTCGTCAAATCGCTGCCCGGCCAGGTCATCATCATCCAGGAGAAGGTCGATTCGCTGTGGCGGTCGGACGCCGCGCTGTCGGTGACGCTTTCGGCCACCACCGGCTTCGTCGTGCTGATCCTCGGCTTCGCGTTTCACTGGCAGTCGACCCGCGCGCGCGAGGGCGACCTCATCAACGACGCGGTGCGCGGCCGGATCGACACCGCGCTCAACCGCGGACGCTGCGGATTGTGGGACTGGGACTTGTCACGCGGCAGGATTTTCTGGTCGCAATCGATGTTCACGATGCTGGGGCTCGACACCCGCAACGACCTTCTGACCTTCGGCGAAGTCAACGCACTGGTGAAATCCGACGACATCGACCTGTTCGCCATCGGCGACCAGCTCATCTCCGGCAAGATCGACCACATCGACCAGAGCTTCCGGATGCAGCATTCCAACGGCCACTGGATCTGGCTGCGGGTGCGCTGCGAACTCAGCCGGGGCGAAGCCGATGCCGGCCTGCACCTGATCGGAATTGCCGTCGACATCACCGAGCAGAAGAGCCTCGCCGAGCGGACCGTGGAGGCCGATCTGCGGCTGCGCGACGCGATCGAGACCATCCCGGAAGCGTTCGTGCTGTGGGATGCGGAAGATCGCCTGGTACTGTGCAATTCGCACTTCCAGCGCCTGCACCGGCTGCCGGATACGGCGGTGACGCCGGGCACCTCCTATGAAACCGTGATCGAAGTCGGCAGCATGCCGGAAGTCCGCAGCAGGCTGCATGACTCCGCCGCCCTGGCGCCGGGTGCGCGCACCTTCGAGGCGCAACTGGACGACGGCAACTGGCTGCACATCAGCGAGCGCCGCACCAAGGATGGTGGCTACGTTTCGGTGGGTACCGACATTACCCGCATCAAGGAACACGAACAGAAGCTGGTCGACAACGACCTGCGCCTGCGCGCCACCGTGATCGATCTGAAACGTTCGCAGGTCGAGCTCGCCGATCTCGCCGAAAAATACTCCGAGGAAAAGAACCGCGCCGAGGAAGCCAACCAGACCAAGTCGAAGTTCCTGGCCAACATGAGCCACGAGCTGCGCACGCCGCTCAATGCCATCATCGGATTTTCCGAGATCATGGAAAGCGGCATGTTCGGCACGCTCGGCTCGGAAAAATACCAGGAATACTGCCACGACATTCTCACCAGCGGGCACTATCTGCTCGAAGTCATCAACGACATCCTCGACATGTCGAAGATCGAGGCCGGCCGGATGAAGCTCGACATGGAGCAGCTCGACCTGTCGAAGACGCTGGCGGAATCGCTGCGGGTGGTATCGGGCCGCGCCGACGACAAGAACCTGAAACTCGACGCCGATATCGACGGCGCCATTTCGGTGGTGGCCGATCGCCGCGCGGTCAAGCAGATCATCGTCAACCTGCTGTCCAACGCGGTGAAGTTCACACCCGACGGGGGCAAGGTCGTGGTGCGAAGCCGGATGCTCAGCGACACCATCGTGCTGATGATCGCCGACACCGGCATCGGCATCGCGCCGCACTCGCTGCAGCGGCTGGGCAGGCCGTTCGAGCAGGTCGAGAGTCAGCTGACAAAAACCTATCACGGCTCCGGGCTGGGACTGGCGATCGCGCGATCGCTGACCAACCTGCATGGCGGATCGATGAAGCTGCGCTCGAAGCTCGGCACCGGCACCGTGGTCTGCGTTTCGCTGCCGCGCGACGCCAGCAAGGCCAAGGCGAAGATTTCGGAGGCGGCGTAGAGCGATTTTTCGGACGTCATTGCGAGCGGAGCGACCGTAGCCCGGATGAAGCGCAGCGCAATCCGGGAACCAGGCGCCCCGGATTTCGCTGCGCTTCATCCGGGCTACCGGTTGCTCAAAGTCGTCGCCGCCGGGATTCCTTCGAACCGCTCTCAACTCCGCCCTTCGACGATATCGGTAAACACCCGCCTCACCTCGGTCTGGGTCTCCTTGACCCGCGCCTGCAGCGAGGAGAAGTCCGGGGCGTCGCCGGCCCGCGCCAGCACGCGCAGGAGATCCTCGCCGGATGTTTCCGGCTTGAATTTTTCGGTGACGCAGAGCCGCAGGATCTGCGTCAGGTCGTGGTAGAGCCGCGTCGCCGACCGCAAGGTCTCCGCCGCCGGTTGCGGCAGCACGCCGAGCCGGGCGGCGCTGTCCAAGACCTGCAGCGTGGAGACGTCGAGAATTTCCGGCTTGTCGGCGGCGTGAACCAGCTGAAGATATTGCGCGATGAAGTCGATATCGACCATGCCGCCGGCGGCATATTTCAGATCCCAGACGTCGCCCTCGCCCTTCTCCTGCGCGATGGCGCGACGCATGTCCGCGACGTCGCCGGCGACGGCGGCGCGGTCGCGCGGCCGCGTCAGCACGGCGCGAATGACGCTCTCGATACGGGCGCGAAGCTCAGGCGGCGCCGAGATCACCCGCGCGCGGGTCAGCGCCATGTGCTCCCAGGTCCAGGCTTCGTTTTCCTGGTAGTCGGCGAAGGAATCGATCAGCGAAGCCACCGGCCCGGCGCGCCCCGACGGGCGCAGCCGCATATCGACGTCGTAGAGCACGCCGTAATTGGTCCGCGTGGTGAAGGCGCTGATCAGCCGCTGGGTGAATCGGGCGAAATACTGCGCGCCGTGCAGCGGCCGCTCGCCGTCGGAATCGGGATACTCATGATCGAAATCATACAGCAGGATCAGATCGAGATCGGATGAGGCGGTCATCTCGCGGCTGCCGAGCCGGCCCATCGCGACAATCGCGGTCTGCTGCCCCTTGATGCGGCCATGCTGGGCCGCGAACCGGTCGGTGACCAGGCCATGCACGGTGTGGACGATGCCCTCGGCGACGTCGGCAAAGGCGATGCTGGCCTGCTGGGCCGAGACCGTGCCGGACAGGATCCGCGTGCCGATCAGGAACAGGCTCTCCTGGCCGAACAGCCGCAGCCGGTCGAGAAACTCCTCATAGGCACTGGCGTCCGCCAGCGTCGCCGCGAGCCGCATGGACAGTTCACGCTGGTCCGGCATGGCGCCGAAGAAGCGCGGATCGATCAGCCCGTCCATGATCTGCGGCTGCCGCGCCAGCATGTCGCCGAGCCGGGGCGCCGCGCCGAGGATTAGCGCCACCAGTTCGACCAGCTCGCGGTTCTGGTTCAGCAGCGAGATCAGCCGCCCGCCGCGCTGCAACGCCCCGAGGAATCGGTCGAACGCCGATACCGCATTGTCGGGCTCTTCGGAATGCGCCAGGCCGTCGATCAATCCCGGGATGAAGTCGACGAAAGCCTCGCGTGTCGCTTCGACGCGCAGCGCGCGATAATCGCCGGTCAGCCATTGCTGGACGGTTCCCGCCACCACGACAGGCTTCTTGAAGCCGAGCGAGACCAGGTGTTCGATCAACCTCGGATCGTCGGGACCGGCGCTGTAATCCGCCGCCGGCAGTTGCGCGGTGCCGGCCGGATCGCCCTCGAACAGCTTGCCGTAATGCCCCTGCACGATGTTGAGGTGGCACAGCAGGTCCCTGGCGAACGCGGCGCGGCTCTCATGGCCGAAGAAGTTCGCAAAACGCTCCATCGCCTCGGCGTCGTCCGGCAGCGCATGGGTCTGCTCGTCCGCGACCATCTGCAGCCGGTGCTCGACCCGGCGCAGGAAGATGTAGGCCGCCGCAAGTTCATCGCGCGCGGCAAAGGTGATCCAGTTGCTCGAGGCCAGCACATCGAGGGCTTCCAGCGTCGGACGGACCCGCAATTCCGGATGCCGGCCGCCGGCGATCAATTGCTGGGTCTGCGCGAAAAACTCGATCTCGCGGATACCGCCGCGCCCGACCTTGACGTTGTGCCCCTCGACCGCGATCTCGCTCTGGCCGCGGAAGGTCTGCATCTGCCGCTTCATGTCGTGGACGTCGGCCAGGGCGGCGAAGTCCAGATGCTTGCGCCAGACGAAAGGGGCGATTTCCGCCACCAGCGCTTCGCCTGCTTTGGCATCGCCGGCGCAGGGCCGCGCCTTGATCATGGCCGCGCGCTCCCAGGTCCGCCCGTCCCGCTCGTAATAATGCAGCGCCGCGGCCATCGAGATCGCCACCTGGGTGGAGGACGGGTCCGGCCGCAGCCGCAGATCGACCCGGAACACGTAGCCGTCGCCATTGCGCTGCTGCAAGATCCGCGCGAGCGCCTGGGTGACTCGCACGAAGAAGGTCTGCGGCTCGATGTCGGGCGCCAGCGTCGGCGCGTCGGAATCGAAAAATACGATCAGATCGATGTCGCTGGAATAATTCAGTTCGCCGGCGCCCATCTTGCCCATCGCGAGCACGACGAGGCCGCTGTTGTCCTCTGGGGTATCGAAGCTCGGCGGCTTCAGCCTGCCGCGGCCGGCTTCCTGGCGCAGCAGAAAGCGCAGCGCCGCCTGCACCGAGGCAACCGCGAGATCGGTCAGTGCCGCCGTCACCCGCATGACAGGCCAGAGGCCGCCGATGTCGCACAGCGCGATCAGCAGCGCCGCCTCGGATTTCATGCGGCGAAGCAACTGCATCACGTCGGCTTCGGCCGACGCGGCCGCGACATCGCGGCAGGTGCTTTCGATCAGCCGCGCCAGATGGGGCTCCGGCTCGCATTCGAGCAGCCGGATCGCGCGCGCGGCGTCGGCGCGCAGGAGATCGAACAGATAGGGTGAGGCTTCGGCGATGCCGAGAAGAATGGTCCTGGCGCGCGGGAACCGGCCGGTCAGGTCGACGATCGCAGCCGCCTGCACCGGCGTCAGATCGGTCAGCCAGTCTGCCAGTCGCTGTTCGGCTTTATCGGGAGCGGACACATGCGGTCCGTCCACAAACCGCGCGGCCAGACGATGTTGGTCCGCGTCGCCTTTCGCGGATGAGTTCATGCCACCTTCTGTGGCACATCCGGCGTTTGAGCCGCAAGCCTGTCACTGGCGCCGGCCCGGGCCGGGATCGCCAATGCCGCCATGAGGCCGGGATTGCCGTCACCGAGACGGAGTTCGCCGCCATGCAGCGTCGCCACCGCCGAGGCCAGGCTGAGGCCGAGCCCGGAGCCGGGCTGGGTGCGGCTGGCTTCCAGCCGGACAAACCGCTCCACCGCGTGGCCGCGGTCGGCTGCCGGTATCCCCGGCCCATGGTCGGTGACGCTCAGCAGCACCGAAGCACCGTCGCGCCGCGCCTCGATCAGAATTTCAGGGGCGGCGCCGACCGCGCCGGGCCCAAGCGGCTGAATGGAGGGAAGCGGCTTGCCGTATTTGATCGCATTCTCGACCAGATTGGCCAGCGCCTGGCTGATCAGTTCGCGGTTGCCGTGGACAGGAGTCGGTACGGCCTTGACCTGCAGGCTCATGCCGCTGTCTTCGGCCAACGGTTCATAGAGTTCCTGGATCCCCCTGGCGACGTCGGCGGCGTCGAAATCATCCATGTTGCCGCGCGCCTGCCCGGACTCGGCGCGCGCGATCATCAAGAGCGCATTGAAGGTGCGGATCAGGCCATCGGATTCCTCGATGGTGCGCTCCAGCGCGCTGCGGTAATCGGCTTCGCTGCCGGATTTCGCCAGCGCCTCTTCGGCGCGATTGCGCAGCCGTGTCAGCGGCGTCTTCAGATCATGCGCGATGTTGTCGGAAACTTCCTTCAACCCCATCATCAGGGCCTCGATCCGCTCCAGCATGGCGTTGAGGTTTTCCGCCAGACGGTCGAGTTCGTCGCCGCTGCGCCCGACCGGCAGCCGTCCGCTCAGATCGCCCGCCATGATGCGCTGGGCGGTGCCGGTCATGGCGTCGATCCGCCGCAGCACCCGCCGCGCCACGAAGATGCCGCCGCCGAGCCCGAGCACGATGACGACCAGCAGCGACCAGTTCGCGGCCTTCACGACGATGCCGAACAGCCGCCGCCGTTCCTCGAGGTCGCGCCCGATCAGCAGCCGGAAACCGCTGGAGAGTTCGGTGACGTTCACCAGCGCGCGATGGTGACGGTTTTCCTGCTCATCGAGCCGCCGGTAGGCGGTCTCCGACCAGCCCAGGGTCGCCATCACGCCCGGCGCCAGCGAGCCGACATTGCCGGCAACGGCCTGCCCGGTCGGCGTGGTCACGAGATAGAGATTGGCGCCGGGCCGCAGCGCCCGGTTCTCGATCGTGAGCACCAGCCCGCGCAGGCCGCGCCGGGCATAGATGTCGCTGATCTCGCCGATCTCCGCATTCACGGTCGTGGTGATCTGCTCGGTGATCAGCCGGCGCGTATTCCAGGCGAAATAGACCAGCAGCGAAGCGGCAAACAGCGCGAACAGCAGCAGGTAGACCAGCGTCAACCGGAACGCGGTGGTGCGGATCAGTTTACCGAATGCCGTCACGGATCATGTATCCCGCGCCGCGGATCGTGTGCAGCAAGGGCCGCTCGAAGCCCTTGTCGATCTTGGAGCGCAGCCGTGAAATGTGCACGTCGATGACGTTGGTCTGCGGATCGAAATGATAGTCCCAGACGTTTTCCAGCAGCATGGTTCGCGTCACCACCTGCCCGGCATGCTTCATCAGATATTCCAGCAGCCGGAACTCGCGCGGCTGCAGCGTCAATTCGTCCTTGCCGCGCGCCACCCGGTGCGAAAGCCGGTCGAGCTCGAGATCGCCGACGCGATAGCTGGTTTCCTCGGCCGGACCGCCAAGACGGCGCGACAGCACCTCGACGCGCGCCAGCAGCTCGGCGAAGGCATAGGGTTTTGGCAGGTAATCGTCACCGCCGGCGCGCAGGCCCTTGATGCGGTCGTCGACCTGCCCGAGCGCCGAGAGAATCAGCACCGGCGTGCGGTTGCCCTTCTCGCGCAAGCTCCCGATCACCGACAATCCGTCGCGCTTGGGCAGCATGCGGTCGACCACCAGCACGTCGTAGTCGCCCGATTCGGCGAGCGACAGGCCTTCCTCGCCGTCGCCGGCGAGATCGGCAATGTGGCCGACCTCGCGAAACGCCTTGACCAGATAGTCGGCGGACTCGCGGTCGTCTTCGATGATCAAAAGGCGCATATGGCGATCGGTCGCGGTCAGGGATGTTGAGCTTTCTGTCACCATGGCGCGACCGGCATCCTCATGCAAGGCGACCTGGCGCCTCGCGGTTAGCGAAAAAAGCGGGCGGTGAAGCTGGGGGACTTCACCGCCCTTTAGACCCTTCCGACGGAGGGGGGCGTATTCCACCGAAAGGGAACTGGTGGGAGCGGGCTTTGAGGCCCGCCCCCCGGAAAGAGCCGTCGGCGGGGGCGACTATGCCGGCGACACCTTCCATCTGTTCAACGGTCCGAAGCTCAGCCCTTTGCCAGCGGCACCGCGACGAAGCGCGAAGATCCACCGCTCTTGACCCGCATCAGCACGCTGTTCTTGTTGTCGGAGCGCGCGGCGTTGATGGCTTCGCGCACGTCTCCGGCATTGGTGACGCTCTTGCCGGCGACTTCGAGAATCACGTCGCCTTCCTTGAAGCCGCGCTCTGCCGCAGCGCTCTTCGGAACGACCTCGGTCACCACGACGCCGTCCTTGCCGGCGCCGGCAACGCTGTTGGCCGGAGCGAGCGTCAGGCCGAGCCGCGGCTCGTCGGTGCCCTTGCTCGCACCGCCCTTGTCCTTGTCGGTGTCGGCCTTGGCTTCGACGGTGTTCGGCAGCTGGCCGAGCGTCAGGTTGATGACCTTGTCCTGGCCCTTGCTCAGCACGTTGAGCTTCACTGCAGCGCCGGGCGCGAGGGCGCCGATGGTGCGGGCGAGTTCGCGGGCATCCTTGACCGGCTGGCCATTGACCGCCGTGATGACGTCGCCGGAAGCGATACCGGCCTTTGCCGCCGGACCGTTGGCCTGCGGTTCCGCCACCAGCGCGCCTTCGGCCTTCTTGAGCCCGAGGCTGTCGGCGATGTCGGCCGTCACCGGCTGGATCTGGACGCCGATCCAGCCGCGGCTGACCGAGCCCTTGTTCTGGAGCTGGTCGATCACGCTCTTCACGGTCGATGCCGGGATCGAGAACGCAATGCCGACGCTGCCGCCGGACGGCGAATAGATCGCGGTGTTGACGCCCATCACTTCGCCGTCGGTGTTGAAGGCCGGGCCACCGGAGTTGCCCTTGTTAACCGGCGCGTCGATCTGGATGAAATCGTCATAAGGTCCGCTACCGATGTCGCGGCCGCTGGCCGAAACGATACCGGCCGTCACCGAGCCGCCGAGGCCGAAGGGATTGCCGACCGCCAGCACCCAGTCGCCGATCCGCGGCTTGCTGGTGGAAAGCTTGGCGAACGGGAAGTCGGTGCGGCCGTCGACCTTGATCAGCGCGAGGTCGGTGCGCTGGTCGGTACCGATCACCTTTGCAGTGTAGGTCTTGCCGTCGTCCATCGTGACTTCAACCTTGTCGGCGCCGTCGACCACGTGGTTGTTGGTTACGGCGAATCCGTCCGGCGAGATGAAGAAGCCCGAACCCTGACCCGATACCGGGCCGCGGCGGGGTCCACCGCGCATGCCGGGGGGCAGGCCGTCAGGCCCGCCGAAACGCTTGAAGAAACGCTCCATCGGCGAGCCCGGCTGGAACGGCGAGTCGTCGTTGGTGCCGGAGCTGTCGTCCTTGGAAGCGGTCTTCTCGGCGATATTTATCTTGACCGAAATCACCGACGGCTTCACGCGCTCGACGATGTCGGCAAAGCCGATCGGCTTCTCCACCTTGCGGACTTCGGCGCTGACCTGCGCATGCGCGGCGCTGCTGAAGACATCGACCGGGCCGTGCGACGGGCTGAAGCCGTAGACGGCAACGCCGAGGCCGGCCACGACCGAGGCCATAAGCGCAAACTTGCGGGCGGAGAACAGCTGGCGGCGCGGCGCGCGGTACGACGGAAGCGAAGAGAAATCGGTGGGACGTTCGGTCATTTAGCAATCTCCAGAGCCTGATTCGACGGTGCGGGGGCGAGCACCTTACGGGTCTGAAGATGGGGGTCGCAGCCTTACCGCGCGCTGGCGGGGGAATTAAACTTTTGTAATGATGGCGTATCTCCAATGCGGCGGAATATCGCAGGATGACAGCGGCCTTGGCTGCGGGGCTAAAGCGGTTTCTCGGACGACGCTTCCGCGTCCAGCAACCGTTCCAGCCGGGCTTCCTCGTCCGCTGTCAGCTTGACCAGGGATTCGTCTTCCCTGGCACCGGACCCGGAACGGCGCCGCATATTGACCCACAATGCGAGCCCGCCACCGGCCAGCGCCAGCGGCGGCAACAGCCACAGCAGCAGCGTGTGGGAGTTGAACCTGGGTTTCAGCAGCACGAACTCGCCGTAGCGCGCCACCAGGAAGTCGATCACCTGGGCGTCGCTGTCGCCCGACGCGATCCGCTCGCGCACCAGGAGGCGCAGATCGCGCGCCAGTGGTGCGTCGGAATCGTCGATCGACTGGTTCTGGCACACCATGCAGCGCAATTCGCGTGACAGATCCCGCGCCCGCGCTTCCCTGGCCGGATCGGACATCACCTCGTCAGGCTGCACGGCATGGGCGCTCGATGCGGCAAGAGCCGTCATGAAGACGAATAGAATCGCAAACAGCTTCGGCATATTCTCTCCTCATGAGGAGCATCCGAGGGATGCGTCTCGAAGGATGGCGTCACCAAGAATTCATCCTTCGAGACGCCGCTTCGCGGCTCCTCAGGATGAGGAAGAGTTCCTACTCCGCCGCCTGCAAGCCGCGCGCGGCCTTCGCGGGCTTCGGGGCCCCGACCCGCAGCCTGCGGTCCGACAATGACAGCACACCGCCGAACGCCATCAGGATCGGGCCCCACCAGATCAGCAGCACCATCGGCTTGTAATAGATGCGCACCGCGATCGCGCCATCGGCGGCGGTCTCGCCCAGCGAGATATAGAGCTGGCTGGCGCCGTTGGTCAGCAGCGCTGCCTCGGTGGTCGAGGATGCCCTCGCGGCGAAATTGCGCTTCGACGGTGTCATCTCGCTGAGCCGCTGGCCATCGCGGCTGACCGTGAACTGCGCCAGCATCTCGCTGAAATTCGGTCCCTTGCGCTGCGTCACGTCCTCGAGTTTCAGTTCATAGCCGGCGATTTTCGCCACATCGTCGGGCCGCATCGATCCGATATATTCGCTGTTCCACGTGGTTTCGCAGACGATTCCGATCAGGGCGACGCCGACGCCGGCATGCGCGAACGCCGAGCCCCAGGTCGCACGCGGCAATCCCCGCGCGCGCCGCGCCGCCGTTGTGAACGGCACCCGGAACAGACCGGTGCGCTCGGCGAGGTCGGTGAGCGCACCGCCGATCACGAAGACGGCGAGCCCGATGGCGAGCGGCGCGAAGGCATTGCCGCCGCGCGTCCACGCCCACAGCATGGCGACCGCGAGCAGCGCCGCGATTCCGGCGGCGGTCAGGCGCTGCGCCGCGCCGAGCAGGTCGCCGCGCTTCCACGCCAGCAGCGGTCCGAACGGCACCGCGATCATCAGCGGCAGGAACAGCGGCCCGAAGGTCAGGTTGAAGAACGGCGCGCCGACCGAAATCTTGTCGCCGGTCAGGACTTCCAGCGCCAGCGGATACAGCGTTCCGATCAACACGGTGGCGCACGCCGCGGTGAGGAACAGGTTGTTGAGCACGAGCGCGCCTTCGCGCGAAATCGGCGCGAACAGCCCGCCCTGCTTCAGCGCCGACGCCCTGAAGGCATAGAGCGAAAGGCTGCCGCCGATGAAGATGCAGAGGATCAGCAGGATGAACACGCCCCGCGTCGGATCGGTCGCGAACGCATGCACCGACGTCAGCACCCCGGAGCGCACCAGGAAGGCGCCGAGCAGCGACAGCGAGAAGGTCAGGATCGACAGCAGGATGGTCCAGACCTTCAGCGCGTTGCGCTTCTCCATCACGACAGCGGAATGCAACAGCGCGGTGCCGGCCAGCCACGGCATCAGGGAGGCGTTCTCGACCGGATCCCAGAACCACCAGCCGCCCCAGCCGAGTTCGTAATAGGCCCAGTAAGATCCCATCGCGATCCCGAGCGTGAGGAAGATCCACGCCACCAGCGTCCAGGGCCGCACCCAGCGTGCCCAGGCCGCGTCGATCCGGCCTTCGAGCAGTGCGGCCACGGCGAATGAAAACGAGATCGAGAAGCCGACATAGCCGAGATAGAGCATCGGCGGATGCACCGCGAGGCCGATGTCCTGCAGCACCGGATTGAGGTCGCGGCCCTCGATCGGCGGGCTGGCGATGCGCAGGAACGGGTTCGAGGTGATCAGGATGAACAGGTAGAACGCGCTGGCGATCCAGCCTTGCACCGCCAGCACATAAGCGCGCAGCGACAGCGGCAGGTTGTTGCCGAACGCGGCGACCAGACCGCCGAACAGCGCCAGGATCGACACCCACAACAGCATGGAGCCTTCATGATTGCCCCATACGCCGGTGATCTTGTAGAGCAGCGGCTTGGATGAATGGGAGTTTTCGTACACGTTGACGACGGAGAAGTCGGACGTGACGTACAACATGACCAGTGCCACGAACGACACCGCGACGAACATGAACTGCGCCAGCGCGGTGGAGCGCGAGACATTCATCAGGGCGGGATCGCGCCAGCGCACGCCGAGGATCGGCACGGTGGACTGGATCAGCGCCAGCGCCAGCGCCAGCACCAGCGCGTAATGTCCTGACTCCGCGATCACTGGGAAACTCCCTGGTTCGCCTGCGGCGCGCCTTGTGCCGCGGCGGCGGGTTTGGCGCTGTAATCCGGCTTCTTCGCGCCGTAATCGTCTTTCCAGTGTCCCTGCTTCTTCAGCGCGTCCGCGACTTCCTTCGGCATGTAGGTTTCGTCATGCTTGGCAAGCACGGTATCGGCCTTGAAAACGCCTGTTGCATCGAGGGCGCCCTCGGCGACCACCCCCTGCCCTTCGCGGAACAGATCGGGCAGAATGCCCTTGAAGGAAACCGGCAGCGCGGCGCTGCCGTCGGCAACCTGGAAGGTGACCGCAAGATTGTCGCCGCGCACCAGCGATCCCGGCTGAACCAGACCGCCGAGCCGGAACCGCTTGCCGGCGGCGACCGGCTTTTCCGCCAGCATCGTCGGCGTCGAGAAGAACACGATCGAATCGCGCATCGCGTTCAGCACCAGCGCCGCCGCGACGGCGAGCACCGCGAGCGAACCGCCGATCATTGTCAAACGCCGCTGCTTGCGCGTCATGCCTCGCCTCTGGTCTTTCGCCCGATGTGATCCGAAAACCGCGTCACACGTTTCGGCATCATGCTTATCCGTCGAGCCCGAGATTCTTCAGGCCCTCATTCAGTTCCCGCAGCCGTGCTTCGTCGTTGGCAACGGCCTGTCGGGCGTCGCCGAGCGCGGACCTCGCCTTGTCGCGATCGCCCATCACCATATAGGCACGCACCAGCCGCAGCCATCCTTCGACATCGTCGCCGTTCTGCTTCAATCGGGTGGCGAGGCGCTCGACCATGCCGCGGATCATTTCGCTGCGGTCGGCCTCCTTCATGTCTTTTGCCGCGGCCATCGCCTCGTTCGAGAGCACCGGCGCCCCGGGCAACGGGACCGGCGCTCCGCCGACCCGCGCCAGGGCGGCCTGCACCAGCGGCCGCCACGGCGCATCCGGTGGCGCTTTTGCCAGCATGGCACGCCAGATCGAAGCGGCCTCGCTGCCGCGTCCGTCCTGCTCGGCAGCCAGCCCCAGGAAGTAGCTCGCCTTGACCTCGTCGGCGTTCATCGCGACAGCGCGTTCGAATTCGGTCTTCGCCTCCGCGGTGACCACGCCGCCCGCAGCGGCGGCCAGCGCTTCGCCGAGATCGGACCGGCGCTCGGAACTGTCGCCATTATACGTGATCGAATTGCGGTAGGCGCGGACAGCTTCGTCGAAGCGGCCGAGCCGCGCCAGCACCGGCGCCAGCACGTTCCAGCCCCGGCCATCGGTCGGATTCTTCTCCAGATGCGCCTCGACCTGCGCGACCATGTTTTCAAAGGGCTGGGCGGCATCGGGCGCGCGGGCGCGCTGGGCCAGCGGGAAATCGCCGAGACGCGGCGATCCAAGCGGGAGGTAAGTCGCCACCGCGATGATCGGGAGGCCGATCAGCGCCAGCATGGCTGCGGATCGGCGCAACCTGACACTTGATGCGACCGGCGCATCGTCCTGACTGTCCCTCGCGGCCAGCAGCCGGCGGCTGATCTCGACGCGCGCGGCTTCAGCTTCGGTGGAACCGATCAGTCCGCTGGCGACATCGCGGTCGATCTCGCCGAGCTGATCCCTGTAAACGGCAGCCTCGCTGCCTTCGCTCTGCGGCCGGCCGGCCCGGCGCAACGGCCAGAGCACGGCGAAGATCGCCGCGACGGTCATCAGCGCGAACACAAACCACAGCGTCATCAGCCCAAGTTCCGGTGGAACGGCGCCACAGCAGGCGCCGATGCGCCGCTTTACACCACGGGCGGCGACCCGGGCAATTGACAATTATCAATCTGCCTGCGACGCGGGGAAAGCCCGAAAACCCACGCAAAACCGGTATTAGCCGACGTGAAACCCGACGCTTTGCGCGACCGGGGCGCCGTGCCCGTTCAGCGCTTTCAGATAATAGTCGCCCGGCTCGACCGTGGCCGGCAGCCTGATCCGGAGCGAGCCGGCGGGGGCCGGCGACGCGATCGTCGTGATCGGGTCGGTCAATTGCCGATCATTGGTCTTGTCGACCAGGACCACCTTGGCGCCGATCATCAGGTTTCGATACGTTGCGGAGACGACGCGGTTTTCGATTTCCACGTAATTAATGATTGAGTTCATATTGCAAAATTCAATGACTTGATGAAACCGGCACCGCGAGGTGTACGTCCCACGCCGAAATCAGTCAATCAAAATTGCAACCTATAATTTTACCAACTGTTTAACTAGCGCGCGACGGCTTGCGTTCGACGGTCTGCGCGTTTTCGGCCGCCCTGCTCATCAGCGATGCATAGTCCTGGCCGAACAATACCTCGCAGAAGCGGATCGCCGCCCTGACCTGCATCTGCCGGAAGCCGCGCGTCCTGGCGTCGCCGCCACGCAGCGATTGCACCAGCGACTCCGTGGACTTCTCGATATATTGCTGCAGGTCGGAGTAGGTCCGCAGCGTGACCTCGTTGATCGCGAGCTCGCTGGCATAGGTCCGGCATACCGCGACGAAATCGATCAATGCCGCGGTTTCATCGACATCGGCGTTGTCGATCTTGGCGCCGACGGGAATATCCTTGTCGGCCCGCTGTCGCAGCAGGCGCCGGACCCGGCCGGGCACGCTGTCGATTTCCGCTTGCAGGGCGTTGGAAATATCGGCCCGGATCGACGTCAGCTGCTTGCCCCAGGAAGAATCGTTGCGCAGATCGAGTTCGGTCCGCAAGCCGCGCACGCCGTCATGAAGGGTCTTGAGCTGGTCCGCAACGGTGTCGAAATGGCCGCGCTTGATGTCGGTCCGCAGACTGGCCGCGAGCATCGACAGGTCATGCAGCGCAATGGTGACGGCAACGCCGTAGGGCGTCGCCGCAACCCGGATCTCGTCGTCGGACGCGGCCATCTTGATGGCCAGGCGGATGATCTGCCACGGCGCCGGCAGCCGCTGCATCACCAGCGACAGCGCGAACGGCAGCAATTGCGGGGTTTGCAGCGAAGGAACGTTGAGGCACGCGCTGATCGAGGCGATCTGCGAATCCGCGAATACGCGCAGCAGGCTGGGAAGCCGGCCGTTGAGGGTATCGATGGCTTCGCGGGCCTGCAGCACCGAGCCGATCGGCAGCACATCCTCGATCACCTTGGGCGGACCGATCCGGGTCAGCGCGCGCTGATGGTCGCCGCCGGGTACCGGTTTGGCGATCCTGAAGATCGCATCCGCCGCGGCGTGCTGAAACTTGCGGACGGCCACTTCGAGCTCGGACGTCGACCCGCCTTGCTGCACCCGCTCCAGCGCCGCTTCGAATTCCCTCGCCTGGTCGGGCGCACCCTCGCGGATCAGCCACTGCCAAACCGGCAGCAACGACGTGCGGCGAATCTGACCTGGCCGCACCGGAGCGCTGCCTTCGACCAGAAACGGCTCGAGCGGGCGGAACAGCAGGCGGGCCGGATCGTCGACGCGCGGCTTCGCCTCTTCATCGGTTCCGCGCACGATCTTGCGCAGTTGTTCGAGCACGAAGGTGGCCACCGTGGTGTCCTCGCCCCGCTCGATGGCGCGTTCGAACTCGCGCATCAGCAGCGCCTGCGCCTGCGGCGGAAGCTGCGCGAGATAGTCCCTCAGCCGCTCGATCGATGTCTGGCCCATGCGCCCGGTATGGATGCGTGTTTCGCTCGGACGGCAGTCGGCGTCCACCCGTCATTATAAGAGCCCCGGCGTTAAGAACCCGTTTAGGAATAATGCATTGCCAGGGTGCCGCCCCCTGTCAAAACGCGGCTGGCAGGCTGGACGAGGCTCACACCCCCGGCAGCACCAGTTCCGCCCGCAATCCACCTATCGGCGCGTCGCCGAGGGTAAGGCTGCCGCCATACAGGGCCGCGAGGTCGACCACGATCGACAGCCCCAGCCCCGACCCCGGCATGGATTCATCCAGCCGCTGGCCCCGGCGCGAAACCTGCGCCCGTTCAGCCGCCGACAGGCCGCGCCCGTCGTCGTCGACGATGATGCGGAGCATCCGGCCGGCGCCCGGCTCGGCCGCCGGTTCCACCACGACCTCGATGAAGACCTGCGCCGCCGCCCATTTGCAGGCATTGTCGACGAGATTGCCGGCCATCTCCTCGAGATCCTGCCGCTCTCCGCGAAACTTCGCCTGGGCGTCGGCCTTGACGCCGATGGCGATGTCGCGATCCCGATGAATCTTTTCCATGGTCCGGCGCAATGCCTCGATCGCGGGCGCGACCTCGGTGACGGTGCCTATCACGGTGAGCCGCGCGGCGATGCGGGCGCGCTCCAGATGGTGCGCGACCTGGTCCCTCATCACATCGGCCTGCTCCAGCACCTTGGCCGCGAACGGATCGCCGCCGCGCGCGGAGGCTTCGTTGACGATGACCGAGAGCGGCGTCTTGATGGCGTGTGCGAGATTGCCGACATGGGTGCGGGCGCGCTCGACGATTTCCCGGTTGGCATCGATCAGCGCGTTGGTCTCCCGCGCCAGCGGCGCGATCTCGACCGGGAACTCGCCCTCCAGCCGTTCGGCGCGGCCGGAACGGACATCGGCGATCGAATCCGAGATGCGTTTCAGCGGCGCGAGCCCGAAGCGGACCTGGAAGATGGTGGTCAGCACCAGCACGATCGACAATGCCGCGAAGGTACTGCCGAGGTAGTAATCGAAGCTGCGGGTTTCGTCGAAAATCTCCGAGGCATCGCCGGCCACGCTGACCAGGAAAAAGCCGTCGATGCCGAGGTCGACCGGCCGTTCCACCATCCGCAACAGCTGGCCCTCGGGACCATCGACATAGCCGAGGCGAACGCCGGCCGCGGTCAGGTCAGCGCCCTGCTCCTCGAGCTTCGGCAGCTTCTTGTCCCACAGCGAACGCGACGCGCGCAGCTCGGGCTTGTCGCCATCCGCGCGCGCGATCTGCCAATACCAGCCGGACAGCGGCAGTTCGAACAGCGGTTCGCCGAGCGACTGGAACTGACCGGGCGTGCTGTCCGGGGTTGCCACTTCCGCAATGATGGTGCGGAGATAAAGATTGAGGCGGCGGTCGAACGCGCGCTCGGTCGCGTCGCGATAGACCGAGGACAGTACGATCCCGGTGAGGAGCAGGATCACCACCACCCAGGCGGTCGCCGACAGGAACAGACGGGTGGCGAGCGAACTGCCGCGCATCAGGACGTCATCCCGAAGCGCAGGTCGAAACCCAGGGGGCAACACGGGGCGAAATGCAGGTGTCCGGGACACGTCCCGATAAGGCTTTGCCGGTTTTCAAACTGGATCATGCCCGGACCAGAGCGCAAGCCGGGGGCCCGATCAATACCCTTGATCAGGCGCCCGGCGAGGGCGGCGTCAGGAGATAGCCGAGGCCACGCACGGTCTGGATGATGTCAACGTCCAGCTTCTTGCGGATACGGCCGACGAAAACTTCGATGGTATTGGAGTCACGGTCGAAATCCTGGTCGTAGAGATGCTCGACCAGTTCGGTGCGCGACACCACGCGTCCGGTGTGGTGCATCAGATAGGCCAGCAGGCGGTATTCGTGCGAGGTCATCTTGATCGGGTTACCCGACACGCTGACCCGACCCGTCCTGGTGTCCAGCGACACCGGCCCGCAGGTCAGTTCGGATTGGGCGTGGCCGGCGGAGCGGCGCAGCAACGCCCGGATCCGGGCCAGCACTTCCTCGAGATGAAACGGCTTGGCGACGTAGTCGTCGGCACCGGCGTCAAAGCCCTGCACCTTGTCGCTCCAGCGGTCGCGCGCGGTGAGGATCAGCACCGGCATCGCTCGGCCGTTGCGGCGCCACGCCTCCAGCACCGAGATGCCGTCCATTTTCGGCAGACCGATGTCGAGCACGACGGCGTCGTAGGGTTCGCTGTCGCCGAGAAAATGTCCTTCCTCGCCGTCGAAGGCGCGGTCGACCACATAGCCGGCATCGCTCAGCGCCGTCGTCAGCTGACGGTTGAGATCCGGATCGTCTTCCACGACGAGCAGGCGCAAGCTGGTCTTCCCCAAAATTTTCCGGCAATTTGCCGCCATCCAGATGAGGCGTTGCGGCGTGAATGCCGGATGAACACGGATCGATTCGCATCATTACTTTTTCTTCATGACCGCGTCGACCGCTGTATGACCGCCCCAGAGGGCGAGGCAACGGCTGGTTCCAGGGCAGACCATCGCTGCCTGCGTCCAAATAATCCGACAAAGCGAGCGCTATTGAACAGCGAGTCGCGCGCGTTCGGAGTCAGGCTGGTGCATCACCAAGAGGCCCTTTGGCGATTGCTGGTGACAGAGAGTTTCAGGCTCCCGCCTCCTCCATGAGGACCGTCACGTCCCGCACAGGCAGCAGCGGGAGAGGCGTTCGCTCTCCGGGACGCTGCTGTTCGTCCTGCCGACCTTCGCCGTCGCTGCGACGGCTTCGGAATGTCGCGGTGGTTTTCGACGCATTGAATTCGGCGACCGACGGCTCGTGGCTTTGCATGGGCTGTCGCCTCGCCGTCCGAGGCCCGATGTCGGGCGTTTCCTCCCAGACTGCCCGGCGGCCCCACGGCTGCCGGGCGCTTTTGCGTCAGGAGCCAGGTGTCTGCGGACGCTCAGGTGCGGAAGAAGACGAACCAGACCACGCCGAGGATCAGCACCGCGAGTCCGGTCGAGATAGCAAGCAGGGCAAGCACCGACGGCCCCGGCTCGGCCTGGCGGGCTTCCGTCGCGGTTTCGACGATCTGGTCGTCGCGCTTAGTTGCCATGGTGCCCTCCTGAAGCGCCCCGAAAAAACTGCAAGTCATTGCGTCGTAACGCCAGAACGCAACGCCCGGTACCGGATGATGTTCCGGGATTCGAGGCCTGTGCTGCCAAATCGCCGCACTCCGTGGCCGGCGCGGACGGGCTCTCACGCCGTGCAACCATCCCGCTTCGCCACGGTTAACGCCGTTAGGAGATTCCCGCCCGGTCCGCTTGAAACCGGTTCCTCCGGTGGTATCCTCACCAGTCGCCTGTTGCGTTTTTGGAGTATCCCATGGCCCCCCGCGCCAACTGGAAAGGCTTTCTGCGCCTTTCGCTCGTGACCTGCCCGGTCGCCCTGTATCCGGCGACGTCGGATACCGAGAAGGTCTCCTTCAACCAGATCAACCGCAAGACCGGCCACCGCATCAAATATGCCAAGGTCGATGCCGATACCGGCGAGGAAGTCGCCGCCGAAGACATCATGAAGGGCTACAAGATCGACACCGACACCTACATCGAGGTGTCGAAGGACGAACTCGAAGACATCGCGCTGGAATCGACCCGCACCATCGAGATCGACGAGTTCGTTCCGAAAACGGACATCGACAACCGCTATCTGATCCGTCCCTATTACCTGGTACCGGACGGCAAGGTCGGCCATGACGCCTTCGCGGTCATCCGTGAGACCATTCGCAGCATGAACAAGGTGGCCATCGGCCGCCTGGTGCTGACCAACCGCGAACACATCATCGCGCTGGAGCCGCTCGACAAGGGCCTGATGGGCACGTTGCTGCGCTACCCCTACGAGGTGCGCAGCGAGAAGGAATATTTCGAAGACATTCAGGACGTCAAGATCACCAAGGACATGCTGGATCTCGCCAGGCATATCGTCGAACAGAAATCCGGCTCATTCGAGCCCGAGCAGTTCGAGGATCGCTACGAATCCGCGCTGATCGAGTTGATCAATCAAAAACGCAACGGTTTGCCCATCGCCGCGAAGGCCGCGCCGAAATCGGGCGGCAACGTCATCAATCTGATGGACGCGCTGAAGCGCAGCCTCGCCAGCGAGAAGCAGTCCGCCCCTGCCGCCGCCAAAGCCACCGACAAGACAAAGGGCAAGAAGCCGCGCAAGGCCGGCGCCGGCCAGCGCGAGATGCTGCTGCCGATCAGCGGCAGCGGCAAGCGCGCGGCGAGACAGGAGCCGAAGCAGGATCCGAAGAAGGCCGAGAAGCCGGCGCGCGCGCCGGTGCGGTCGAAAAAGGCGGGCTAGATGCGACAGCGCCCGCCGCGGCGCGCGATCGCCAACGGCCGGGGCGTGACGGCCTTGCAGCACCCCCTCGCCTGAGATGCCGTGGTCGGCGCCGTTCGATGAGCCGATCCGCTTGCGCGGTGGCGCCAGGCTGACCACGCTGCAGCATGCCGCGGATCATGTCATGAAGCTGCCGAAAGCCGTTCAGCAGCAGGAGTGCTGGCAGATCGCGGTGGAGAACCTGATCAATGCCGCCGAGCTCGGCGGCGGCTGGCTGATGTTCGCCCGGATCGGGATGTTGCGGGCGCTGAATGGAGACGGCGAAGGCCGCTAGCCGCGCTCAAACCGCAAGCTCTACTTCAGCGATGAATTCACCGAGGTAAAGCTGCCGCTGAGGGAGGTGCCGATGCCGTTGACGGCGGCGATGATCACGAAGGCGATCCCGGTCGCGATCAGGCAATACTCGATGGCGGTGGCGCCGGACTGGTCATAGACGAATTTTGAAAAGAGCCGTCGCATCCAGAACTCCTGTCGACGCGCCACGGATTGGTCCCGTGCGAATATGTGGCAGAAGCTAGATCGGATTGGTTGACGGTGGATTGAAGAACAGGCTGAACGATCAATTAAGGCCGACCCCGGTATTTGCCGGATTCGCCGACGCCGCCTGCGAGCGCAGCGTTCGCACCGGTATTCATACGGGACCCAAAATTTACCTTTGATTGCACGCCTGGCTCACATGGTCTCCGCATTGGAGTGAGCAGAAATGCCGGCCCCGCGGGACTCGAGAAAGAACTATATCGGCATCGTGAACGACAGGGTCGCGGAGCAACGCGCCGTCGAGTCACTGTCGAAATCCGGTCACTTCGTGAAACAGTATTTCCTTGCCTTGATGGCCGTGCTGAAACGGCGACGTGAGACGAGAAGCTGACTTTGCTTCCCGCCTCACCTCGCCTGACTTCACAGCATAACTTGAACCTGGACGCTCGCGATCAGAAGTTACGCTGGGCGCGAACCTGCAGCAGGACCGTGTCCTGGTCCTTGAACTCGTAGAGCGCGTTCGGCTTCGGCGCGGAGGCGGTGAAGACCGAGCTGCCCGACATCTTCTGATCGAGGTGGAACCACTGAACTTCGGCCGAGAACGTCAGGTTCTTGACGGGAGTCCAGCGGGTGATCACGCCGAGCTGGGAGACGTTGAAGTCCGGATTGCAGGTATAGTTGCCGACCTGGTTTCCAACGGCTGCCTGCCCCGGATGACTCGCGGCGAAGGCGGCGCAATAGGCACCCTTGGCAGTGGTCACGCCGAGCCCGTTGATGTTGTCGTTGGCGCCACCGTCATAGCGGATGGCGGAGTAGCTTCCGAACAGGCTGGTCGACCAGTAGGGATCCCAGTTGTGGTTGAACGCACCGCGAATGCCCCAGGCCGTCGTGAGCTTGAGACCGCCGGTGCCGGCGGCGCCGGGGAAATAAACGGCGTCGGTGGTCGCGCCAAAGCCGACGCTCTGGTAGCCGAAGCTGCTGTCGCTGAACATCGCGAAGCTCGGCGAGCTGCCGGAGGTCCCGATCACCTGCTTGGTGGCGCCCTTGGCGTAGCTGACGTCGATCTTGATGTCGTCGCCCTTGCCGGTGGGAATGTTCTTGATCTGCAGCGCCGCCATCACCGAACCGCCCCACTTGCTGTCGGGGTGGCCGCTGATTTCGGAAAGGTTGTTCGGCACCGCGCCGGCCGCCAGCGTGTTGTAGGATGCATTCACGAGATGCGCCCTGCCCGAGAGCTGGAACAGGCCCCAGGCCTGATCGATGCGGATTCTGCCGACGATGTCGGGAGCAACCGCGCCGCCATAGGCGTTGGCGCCCGTTCCACTGGTGCTGATCGCGCCGGGGATGCTCAGGTTGTTGACGGTTGTGCGGTTCCACACCGTCGGATCTTCGAGGCCGATGCTGCCGGAGATGCCGTTGCCGAATTCCGCGGTGTACTGGATGTTGTTGACGCCGGTATCGGTGACATGGCCGCCAAGCAGGTTCGAGGTGATGTTGCCCGGGGCACCGTGCCAGGGCGTTGCATAGGCCGAGGCGGATTTGCCGAAGGTGAAGCCGGCGAACTGGATGAACAGGAATTCGACTGCGACGTAACCGCCGCCCGCCGTTGAAAGCAGGGCGCTGCTGAGGCCCGAACTCTGGGAGCCGACCGAACCCGCCGGATTGGTGCTTCCGAAATTCTGGAACTGGAAGTCACCCTGACCGAAGGTGCGCACGACGCCGTATTCGGTGGCGGTGCGGGTATCGATCTGCAGCGCCATGCGCGAACGGCCGACGAAGTCATCGGCATAGCGGTTGTTCTGGCCGAGATCGCCGCTCCAGGCCGGCGAACCGTGCGCACCGCCATTGAAGGTGGTGTCGACACGCAGATAGCCGCCGACCTTGATGCAGGTGTCGGTGCCCGGAATATAGAAGAAGCCGGCGCCGTACAGCGAGCAGATCCTGACATATTCGACGGCCTTGGCCTTGACCGGGAGGTCGGCCGCCTGGGCTGCGCCGATGGCGAGAAGGCTCGCCGCCGAGCCGAGGATGAGTTTTCGATACATGGTCATTCTAATTCTCCGGTATGAACCACAAGCCTGCACTGCATGATCTCGATGCGTGCGAAGCCAGTAACGCACTGTTCATCCCGGCGAATGACACGGGGGTGACACGGCCCATTTTCGGCGCGCCTGTGGCCCCTGTGCAACGCAGTGACGCGCGCCGCAGTGATTCCCAGCGAGGAAAAAAACAGCGGCAATGACGTTCCATGTCATCAACCATACACATTTGCCGCATGGCGGACGGCCACGCGGCTTCGCCGTCGCGGCATGCCCCGAAATTCCCTGCCGGGATGCTGGATCGTCGCGAAGATCAGAAATTGCGTTGGGCGCGGACCTGCAGCAACACCGTGTTCTGGTCCTTGAACTCGTAGAGAGCCGCCGGCTTCGGTGCGGCCGCGGTAAACGCCGAACTGCCCGACATCTTCTGATCGAGGTGAAACCAGAGCGCCTGAACCGAGATGGTCAGGTTCTTGACGGGAACCCACCGTGTCATCACCCCGAGCTGCGAAACGTTGAAGTCGGGATTGCAGCTGTAGTTGCCGGCCTGGTTTCCAACGGCTGCCTGGCCCGGGTGACTGGCTGCGAAGGCAGCGCAATAAGCGCCCTTGGCGGTGGTCGTTCCGAGCCCGTTGATGTTGTCGTCGGCTCCGCCGTCATAGCGGACACTGGAATAACTCCCGAACAGGCTGGTCGACCAGTTGGGATTCCAGTTGTGGTTGAAGGCGCCGCGGACACCCCAGGCCGTGGTCAGCTGGATGCCGCCCGTCCCCGCGGCGCCCGGGAAATAAACGCCGTCCGTGGTCGCCCCGAAACCGACGCTCTGGTAAGCAAACCCGCTGTCCCCGAACATGGCGAAGCTCGGCGAACTGCCACTGGTCGCGATCACTTGCTTGGTGTGGCCTTTGGCGTAGCTCACGTCGATCTTGATATCGTCGCCCTTGCCGGTCGGGATGTTCTTGATCTGCAAGGCTGCCATCACCGAACCGCCCCACTTGCTGTCGGGGTGACCGCTGATCCCGGAGAGATTGGTCGGGACGCTCCCGGCGCCCAGCGTGTTGTAGGAGCCGGTCACCTCATGAGCCGCGGCCGAAAGCTGCAACAAACCCCAGGTCTGGTCGACGCGGATGTTGCCGACGATGTCGGGCGCTCGCAGGCCGGCATACGCGTTCGAACCGGTTCCGTTGGCGCCGATCGCAGCGGGGACGCTCAGATTGTAAACGGCCGTGCGGGTCCAGACCGAGGGATCATCGAGACCGATGCTGGCGGACAGGCCGTTGCCGAACTGCGCGGTGTACTGGATGTTGTTGATACCGGTATCCGTATTGTTGCCGCCGAGCAGGTTCGCACTGATGTTGCCCGGGAAACCATTCCACGGCGTCGAGTAGGCGGACGACGACTTGCCGAAGGTGAAGCCGGCGAACTGGATGAAAAGATACTCGACCGCAACATAGCCGCCGCCGGCGGTGGAAAGCAGTGCGCCGTTGAGGCCGGTGGTCTGGCTACCGACCGAACCTGCCGGGTTGGTGCTTCCGAAGTTCTGGAACTGGAAATTGCCATGGCCGAAGGTGCGCACGACGCCGTATTCGGTGGCGGTGCGGGTGTCGATCGATAAAGCCATCCGCGAACGGGAGAGGAAGTGATCGCGAAAACGGTTCTGCTGGCCGAGATCGCCGCTCCAGGCCGGCGCACCGTGGGCACCGCCGTTGAAGGTGGTGTCGGCGCGCAAATAGCCCCCGAGCTTGATGCAGGTATCGGTGCCGGGAATGTAGAAGAATCCGGCACCATAGAGCGAGCAGATCCTGACATGTTCGATCGCCCTGGCCTTGACCGGGAGGTCGGCCGCCTGCGCACCACCCGCGAGCAGCAGCGCCGCCGCTGAGCCGAGGATTAGGTTTTTGCTCGCCATGGGAGTTCCCCGATTCGCGTTTCATGCAGATGCATATGTCATACGCCCGTCAGGGTAAAAACCGCAGGCGGTAATCACACGCCGTGATCGGGACAGCAATTTGGACCGGGGCTGTGTTCTTTACGCCACGTCCGGAAAGTTACGGGTTCCGTGATTGAGGCGGGTCGGATGGCGGTGCGATGCATATCAGAGCCTCGCGGGTAAGCCGGCGCGCGCCTTTACCGAACGGGAGATTCCTGTTCCAACTATCCGCCAAAGGCCGCGCCCTCAAGATCGGCCATTTCAAGGGAGAACGGCATGAAGCTCGGCACCGCCATCGCAGAAATCATGAAGCGGGAGGGTATCGAGATCCTCTGCGGTTATCCGGTCAACCACCTGATCGAACATGCCGCCGCCGTCGACATCCGCCCCGTGATGGTGCGGCAGGAGCGCATCGGCATCCACATGGCGGATGCGATCTCGCGGGTCACCTCGGGGCAGACCATCGGCGCCTTCTGCATGCAGCATGGCCCGGGGGCCGAAAACGCCATGGGCGGCGTGGCGCAATGCTACGGCGAGTCGGTGCCGGTGCTGGTGCTGCCGATGGGTTATGCGCGGCGGCTGGCCCATATCGACCCGAACTTCAATTCCAGCCAGGCGATGCGGGCTTTTTCAAAGTCGTCCGAGCCGATCAACATTGCCGCCGAAGTCTGCAACATTTTTCGACGCGCATTCACCAGGCTGAAGAACGGCCGCGGCGGGCCTGTCATCGTCGAAATTCCGGCCGACATGTGGAACGAGGAGGTGCCGGAGCCGCTGAACTACACCCCGGTGCTGCGCACCCGCTACGGCGCCGATCCCGTGCATATCAAGGAAGCCGCGGCCGTGCTGATGGCGGCCAAACGCTCGGTGATCTACGCCGGCCAGGGCGTGCATTACGCCAAAGCCTGGCCGCAGTTGAAGCGGCTGGCCGAACGGCTCGCCATTCCCGTGACCACCAGCCTCGGCGGCAAGTCGTCGTTTCCGGAAGACCACCCGCTGTCGCTCGGCTCCGGCGGCCTGGCCGTGCCGCGCGCGGTTCCCAAATTCCTCGGCGAGGCCGATGTGATCTTCGGCATCGGCTGCTCTTTCACGGAAACCTCGTTCGGCATCGCCATGCCGAAGGGCAAGACCATCATCCACTCGACGCTCGACCCCAACCATCTCAACAAGGATGTCGAGGCCCAGATCGGCCTGGTCGGCGACGCCGGCCTCGTGCTCGACGCGCTGCTCGAGGAGATCGGCAAGACCGTCAAATCGGATCGCGACGCCAGCGCCGTCGCCGCCGAGATCGCGGCGTCGCATAAGGAGTGGCTGGCGAAATGGCTGCCGAAGCTGACCCACAACGACGCGCCGCTCAATCCCTACCGCGTGCTGTGGGACCTGCAACATACCGTCGACATCAGGAACACCATCATCACCCATGATGCCGGCAGTCCGCGCGACCAGCTCTCGCCATTCTGGAAGTCGGTCGAGCCGTTGTCCTATATCGGTTGGGGCAAGACCACCCAGCTCGGCTACGGGCTGGGCCTCGCCATGGGCGCCAAGCTGGCAAAGCCGGACAAACTCTGCATCAACGTCTGGGGCGACGCCGCGATCGGTTTCACCGGCATGGATTTCGAAACCGCGGTGCGGGAGCGGATTCCGATCATGTCGATCCTGCTCAACAATTTCAGCATGGCGATCGAATTGAAGGTGATGCCGATCTCGACCGAAAAATACCGCTCGACCGACATCTCCGGCGACTACGCCGCGATGGCGCGCGCCTTCGGCGGCCATGGCGAGCGGATCACCAAACCGGAAGACATCATCCCCGCCATCCAGCGCGGCATCGCCAAGACCAAAGAAGGCATTCCAGTGCTGCTGGAGTTCATCACCTCGAAGGAAACCGAGGTATCGCGGCCGGGGACGTGAACGGCTGCAGCCGTCAACGCGACGACCGAGGTTGCGCGGCCGGGGTCCTTAGGATCCCGACGAGCGCCGTCTTAGGGCTTGAAGAATGCGGGATCGTTCAGCGCCTTGATCATGGTGTCCACCATGTCGGCGGCGGCATGGTCTTCGCGCTCTTCCAGCAGTTCCCACATCTTGCGCAGGTTGGCGCGCAGCGGCGCCTTCAGCGAGGGATCGCGTTCGATCAGGGTCCGTGCGATGCAGAAGGCGATCCCCTCGGTACCCATCTTGGTCTGTTCAATCGTGGCTTTGCTCATGACGAGTTCCTGCAGGTTAGATGTCCGGTGGTTGCGGCCGCTGTAGATGAATTGCCGGCCGATAGATAGCCGCCACGGCAGGATGCGGCGTAGGCGCGCGTTCTATTCCGCCGGATCGGCCGGGATCATGGCCGGACCGGCCAGCGGCCGCTCTTCCATCAGGATCATGCACAGCAATGAGACGGCGATCAGGGCCGTGGCGGCGCCGAACACGTAGCGGAACGCCGTGACCATGTCGGCCGCGGCTATCGCATTCACCGTCCCGCGATGCTCGCCGACGGAGATGCCGGCGCCGAGCGACATCAGCAGGATGGCGCTGAACGCGGCCACCATGAACGACGCCATCAGCGCGCGAAAGAAATTCATCGCTCCGGTGGCGGTGCCGATCTGGAATCGCGCCACCGAATTCTGCACCGATACCACGCTGACCGGAAACACCGTGCCGAGCCCGAGCGCGTATACCGACAGCAGCGCCAACAGCCCCCATAACGGCATCGCCGCCACCGCGAGCACGCCTCCCGCCAACACCGCACACCCGGTCCCGGCGATGGCCACCCGCTTGTAATGCCTGGCGCGGGCCATGGTCTTGCCCGCGATCGCGGCGCCGACCGTCGAAACCGCCGCCAGCGGAATCAGCGCCAGCCCGGCCTCGCTGGCGCTGAGATGATAGACCACTTCGTAATACAGCGGCAGATGCACGGTCAGCCCCAGCATCGCACCCATCGCGCAGCTGCCGGCCGCCATCGCATAGGGCACCACCGTTCCGCCCAGCAGCGGCAGCGGCAGGAAAGGCTCGTCGGCATTGCGGGCATGCCACACGAACGCCAGCGCGAGCGCGATGGATGCGCCGATCATCGCCATGATGACCGGCGAGAGCCAGAGGTAGCGGTTGCCGCCCCAGGTCAGCACCAGCATGATCACCACGGCGGAAGCCATCAGCAGGATGCCGCCGAGCCAGTCGACCTTGCGCCGGCGGTGAAACACCGGGATCTTGCCCATCTTCGGCAGCAGCAGCGCCAATGCGCCGAGCGCCAGCGGCACGTTGATCCAGAAGATCATCGACCAGTGCAGGTGCTCGGCGAACACACCGCCGAGAATCGGCCCGCTGATGCCGCCGATCACCCATACGCCGCTGAAATAGGCCTGGTACTGGCCGCGCTCCCGCGGGCTCACCACGTCGGAAATCACGGTTTGCACGATCGGCATGATGCCGCCGCCGCCGAGCCCCTGCAGGGCGCGCGCCAGGATCAGCACCGTGATGTTCGGCGCCAGCGCGCACAGCACCGAGCCCGCGACGAACAGGCTGAGGGATACGATGATCATGGCACGGCGGCCGTAGATGTCGCTGAGCGTGCCGAACAGCGGCGCCACCGCGGTCGATGCCAGCAGATAGGCCGAGATCACCCAGGCCAGGCTGGAGACGTCATTGAACTGGCGGCCGATGGTCGGCAGCGCGGTGGCGACGATGGTCTGGTCGAGCGCGGCCAGAAACATCGTCAACAGCAGGCTCATCAGGATGGTGCGGACTTCGCCTTGCGTCAGCGGCACCTGCGGCGCGATCGGCGGCGCATCGCTGAGTTCGAGGACCTTCTCCGGCGATGGCGGCGGATCGCCGGCGCTGGCCTCAGGCAATGTTTGCTGGTCGGCCGGGTGATGGCCCTGCCGTTCGAACTTGTTCATTTGGCCGCGTGTGATCGGGGCGCGGCGGGGCCGCGGAATCGCTGTATCGAGGCAATGTAACGGGGAAATCGTGGCCCCGGCAGCGGGTTGCACGCATGGGTGCATCCCGCGAAGCGACAATCGCGATCGCGTGATCGGCCCTCCCCGCCGCAGTTACCTCGGTGGCCGCTTCTTCAGCCGGGCCCGCTTCGGCAACAGCGCCGGCCATTGCACGATATGGTCCTCGAGGTCGGCGTCCGCGATCTCGTTCTCGGTCCCCTGCACCCGTCCGCGCACGGAGACGCCGGCTTCGTGAACGGTGGTGGGGTCGCCCGAAATCAGCGGGTGCCACCAATAGAGATCGCGGCCCTCCGCCACGAGCTTGTAGCCGCAGCTCGGCGGCAGCCAGTTCAGGGTGCGGACGTTGTCAGGCGTCAGGCGAACACAGTCGGGAACCTGGTCGGAGCGGTTCGCATAGTCCTTGCAGGCGCACAACCCGGCATCCAGCAGCTTGCAGGACACATGGGTGAAGTAGATCTTGCCGGTATCCTCGTCCTCGAGTTTTTCCAGGCAGCAGCGCGCGCAGCCGTCGCACAGGCTTTCCCATTCGGCGCTGGACATCTCTTCCAACGTCTTGGTTTTCCAAAAGAATCCCTCTTGACCCGAGGGCGGCTTGGGCTGGGCGGTCATAATTCCCTGACTGGGCGGTAATGGGCTCGGACCCCTTCTATAGCGATTTCGACCGACGTGGGTACCGGTAACTCCGGTCCGCGCGCCAAAGCTGACCGGCGGCGTTAGCCCTGCTGTTCAAATGGTGAGCCAGACCATTGGTTTATGGTCCCCGCTCGGTTAGATAGGAGACGAGTCCCCGATGGCGTAAAAGCGCCTTGGGTTTGCCGCAACATTCCCGCATGACGTCTCGACGGTGCCCGGCCGGGCGCCTTCAAGCGCTGCGAACTGACTTGGGGTCCCGGTGCGCCAGATCGTACCACCACAGTGGAAGAAGAAGATCCGGCACTGGATGCTGGATCTGGATGCGCGCATCGACTCGACGCTGTTCTCGTCGGGCAAGGGCCTCCGCGAGCTTTATGAGCGGTTCTCCACCTTCATGGACCGCTTCTATGTCGGCCGCTGGAAACGCTGGGTCTTCATCGAACCCGTCTCCGAGGCCGCGACCATCGGGCTCGTCGGCCTGGTGCTGATGCTGGCGCTGGCCGTGCCGGCGTTTCGCGAGACCGCGGACGACGACTGGCTGAAGAAGTCCGATCTCGCGGTGTCGTTTCTCGACCGCTACGGCAATCCGATCGGCAATCGCGGCATCAAGCACAATGATTCGATTCCACTGGAGGATTTTCCGGATCACCTGATCAAGGCGACGCTCGCCACCGAGGACCGCCGGTTCTATGACCATTTCGGCATCGACATCGCCGGCACCAGCCGCGCGCTGGTTACCAACGCGCAGGCCGGCGGCGTCCGCCAGGGCGGCTCATCGATCACCCAGCAGTTGGCGAAGAACCTGTTTCTGAACAACGCGCGCACCATCGAGCGCAAGGTCAAGGAAGCCTTCCTGGCGGTCTGGTTGGAAACCCGCCTCACCAAGAATGAAATTCTGAAACTCTATCTCGACCGCGCCTATATGGGCGGCGGCACCTTCGGCGTCGATGGCGCCGCGCATTTCTACTTCAACAAGTCGGCGCGCGACGTCACTCTGGCGGAATCCGCGATGCTGGCCGGGCTGTTCAAGGCCCCGACCAAATATGCGCCGCACATCAACCTGCCCGCCGCCCGCGCCCGCGCCAATATCGTACTGGACAATCTGGTCGATGCGGGCTTCATGACCGAGGGTCAGGTGTTCGGCGCGCGGCGCAACCCGGCGATGGCAGTCGATCGCCGCGACGAGAATTCACCGAACTACTATCTCGACTGGGCGTTCGAAGAGATGCGCCGGCTGGTCGATACCTTTCCGAAATCCTATGTCGAGCGTGTCTTCGTGGTCCGCACCTCGGTCGACATGACGGTGCAGCGCGCTGCGGAGGCTGCCGTCGAAAACCAGTTGCGCCAGTTCGGCCGCGACTATCACGCCACCCAGGCCGGAGTCGTGGTAGCCGATCTCGACGGCGGCGTGCGCGCGATGGTCGGTGGCCGCGACTACGGCGCCAGCCAGTTCAACCGCGCGGTGGACGCGATGCGCCAGCCTGGTTCGTCGTTCAAGCCATACGTCTACGCCGCCGCGCTGCTGAACGGCTGGAAGCCGAACGACACCATCATCGACGGCCCGGTCTGCATCGGCAACTGGTGTCCGCAGAACTACGGCCATTCCTACTCCGGCAAGGTTACGCTGACGACGGCGATTACCCGTTCGATCAACGTGGTGCCGGTCAAACTGTCGATCTGGCTTGGCGGCAAGTCGCCAAATCCCGCCAAGGCCGGCCGGGCCAAGATCACCGAGCTGGCCCGCAAATTCGGCCTCACGGCGCCGCTGCCGGATACGCCGTCGATGCCGATCGGTTCCAACGAGGTATCGGTGCTCGAACACGCGGTTGCCTATGCCACCTTCCCGAACAAGGGCAAGTCGGTGACGCCGCATGCGGTGCTGGAAGTCCGCACCGGCACCGGAGACCTGGTCTGGCGTTTCGACCGCGACGGCAAGAAGCCGGTGCAGGCGATCCCGGCCTCGGTCGCCGCCGACATGTCGGGCATGATGAGCCACGTCGTCAGCGAGGGTACGGCGCGACGCGCGCGGCTCGACGGCATTCCGACCGCCGGCAAGACCGGAACCACCAACGCCTATCGCGACGCCTGGTTCGCCGGATTTACCGGCAACTTCACCTGCGCGGTGTGGTACGGCAATGACGACTACTCGCCGACCAACCGCATGACCGGCGGCTCGCTGCCGGCGCAGACCTGGCGCGACATCATGGTCGTCGCCCACCAGGGCGTCGAGATCAAGGAGATCCCGGGGATCGGCGCCGGCACGAAGCTGCCACAGCCCGCGGCCGCCGCGGGGATGGCGGCCAGTGGCGGGCTGAAGCTTCCGGACATCAAGCCCGGCCCCCCGCCGATCCTTACCAGGCGCGGCGCGGATATTCTGGTGCGGGTGGAAAAGATGCTCGACGAGGCCGGCAAGACCGCGGGCAAAGCCGCGCCGGGCGATGCCGCCAAAGCCGCCAAGCCGGTATCGTCAAGCGCTATCGCATTCCCGGATAGTTTTGCCGCGGCTGCACGGGGCGAAGCCGCGGCGACGCCTGCGCCCCGCAAGAACTGACCGTGCGGCTGATCTTCATCACTCTGCTGGCGTTGATCCTCGCGACCGTCGTCGGCCTCGGCGCGACCTGGATGACGGCGACGCGCGGCACCGAACTCGGCACCCTGACGATCGGCGCCTGGACCGCGCGGCCGAAGACCGGCACCGCCGATGTCGATCCCTATTCGCGCGCCTCGATCGCCCGCAGCGGCGAACTGCCGGTCGGCACCGGTGACGGCGTCGCCTTCTCGGCGACCACCGACGACCGCAACCAGCCGCTCGACGGTCGCTGCGACGTCCTCGTCAGCGGCGTCACCCCCGCGGCACGGTTCTGGACGCTGACGCTCTACAATACCAAGGGACATCTGGTCGCGAATTCACTGCAGCGCTACGGCTTCACCAGCCAGGAAATCGTTCGCGGCGCCGATGGCGCCTTCGAGATCCGGGTGGCGTCGCGGTCACGCGCCGGAAACTGGCTCCCCACCGGCGGCATCGAGCGCTACGCGCTGATGCTTCGGCTTTATGATACCCCGGTCGGCGTGGCGACCCGGACGCAGCGCGACGCGCCGATGCCGTCGATTGCGACGGTGGGCTGTCCATGATCCGCCTGCTGTTCACGATCGTCGCAGGCGTGCTGCTGGGCGCCGTCGTGCATCTCGTCAGCGTGTTGGCGCTGCCGTGGATCGCGACCCAGGACGCCTATTCGCGCCTCGCGCCGATTACGACCCTCAATGCGGTTACCGCGCTGCCGCCGGCGGAGCCGAACAAGGCACCGCTGCCGTTCATGGATCCCGCATTTGCGACCGCGGTCTGCCGCTACGACCTGTCGGGCGGACCCATCAAGCTCACGGTGCCCGTGAGCCAGGCCTACACCTCGGTGTCGTTCTATACCCGCAACGAAGTCGCCTATTACGCCATCAACGACCGCTCGGCCGGACGCAGGCTGATCGAACTCGACCTGATGACGGAGGCGCAGCACGCCGAACTGCCCAAGGATGAGGAGATCACCGCGGCCGACCGGCTGATCATCGACTCCCCGACCGCGACCGGCCTGATCGTGCTGAAGGCGCTGGCGCCGGAGCCGGGACTGATGCCGCAGGCGCAAGCCTCGCTCGCAGCTTCCAGTTGCAGGGTGCAGACCGAGCCTGCGCCTGCCAAGCAGGAAGAGCCCGCCCCCGCGCCGCCGCCGCCGCCGCGGGCCAAGCGCTGATCCGATAGCCGGATCGCAGCGGCACCTGCCTACGGCGCGAGCGGCCAACCCCGAAATTCTATCAAAAGTTGTGTAAGACCTGCTGACCAATTACGGCGACTGCGATGCCTAGCTTTCGCCAAACAATCGAATACAAATATGGAACGCCTCGTGGCGGCGTTCGCCGAACGCGACCGACTGAGCAACGCCAACAATAAATTCAGGAGGGGTGACTCACAGAAATCCCAGCCAGGCCAACCAGCAGCAAGGAATTTCGCAGCGACGACGGTGGGCGCCCATCCCTCGATGTTTTGCCGCACACCTCGAAGCACCATCAGCAGCCTATCAAAGCGAGGATCGAGCATGATCAAGGTGAAGGTGAACGGCCAGCAAAGAGACTGGGATGGCGATCCCGATCTTTCGCTACTCTGGTTTATCCGCGACGAAATCGGATTGACCGGCACGAAATTCGCCTGCGGGCAAGCGCTCTGCGGCGCCTGCACCGTGATCGTCGACAAACAGGCGGTACGCGCCTGCATCACCTCGGTTTCCGATGTCGTCGGCCGGGAAATCACCACGATCGAAGGCCTTCACCCGACGGGCGATCACGCCGTCCAGAAGGCATGGCGCCAGGTCAACGTGCCGCAATGCGGCTTCTGCCAGACCGGCCAGATCATGCAGGCGGCCGCGCTGCTGATGGAAAACCCGAAACCCAGTCACGACCAGATCCGCGAAGCGATGGCGGGCAACATCTGCCGCTGCGGCTGTTACCAGCGCATCGAAAACGCGGTCCATCTCGCGTCGACAGGGGTCTGATCATGAATATCATCACAAATCCCGGCAGGCTTCGCGGCATCGGGGGTCGCATCCAGGTCGAAAAAATCTCCCGCCGCAGCGTCCTCAAGGGCCTCGGCATCGCGGGCGGCTTCGTGCTGGCCGCGCCGGTGATGTCGCGGCAGGCGTTCGCGGCTTATAAAACCGGCGCCGGCGATATGCCGCACGGCACCGTGGTCGACCCCCGCGTGTTCGTTGCCATCGCCTCCGACGGCACCGTGACGATCGTGGCGCATCGCGCCGAAATGGGAACGGGTGTGCGGACCAGTCTGCCGCTGATCGTGGCCGAGGAAATGGAGGCCGACTGGTCGCGGGTGAAAATTCAGCAGGCGCACGGCGACGAGGCCAGGTTCGGCAATCAGGATACCGACGGATCGCGCAGCACCCGGCATTACTTACTGCCGATGCGTCAGATCGGGGCATCGGCGCGCGCCATGCTCGAAGCCGCGGCCGCCAAACGCTGGGGCGTGCCGGCAGCCGAGGTCAAGGCGGTCAACCACGAGGTGGTTCATTTCGCGACCAGCCGCCGCCTCGGGTTCGGCGAACTCGCCGCCGACGCGGCGAAGGAACCGGTGCCCAGCGTCGAGGGACTGAAGCTCAAGAATCCCGCGGATTTCCGTTATCTCGGCAAGGGCCAGATCGGCATCGTCGACCTTCGCGACATCACCGTCGGCACCGCGCGATACGGTGGCGATGTCCGCCTGCCCGGCATGAAGTATGCCGTGATCGCGCGTCCGCCGGTGACGGGGGGAAAACTGAAATCGTTCGACGCGACCGACGCGATGAAGGTCTCCGGCGTCGAGAAAGTGATGGAGGTGCAGGGCTGGCCGTGGCCGTCCAAGTTCCAGCCGCTCGGTGGCGTCGCGGTGATCGCCCGCAATACCGGAGCGGCCATCAAGGGGCGCGAGGCCCTGAAGATCGTCTGGGACGACGGCGCCAACGGCAAGTATGAATCGGCCGCCTACCGGACCCAGATCGAGGAAGCCGCGCGAAAACCCGGGCTGGTGGTGCGCAAGGAAGGCGACGTCGACGCCGCGTTGAAAGGCGCGGACAGGGTCATTGTCGGCGAATACTATCTGCCTCACCTCGCCCATGTCGCGATGGAGCCGCCCGTTGCGCTTGCCAACGTCAAGGATGGCAAGGCCGAAATCTGGGCGCCGGTGCAAAGTCCCGGCGGAACGCGGGAAGACATCGCCAAGACGCTCGGAATTCCCCAGCAGGACGTGACGGTCAACGTCACGCTGCTCGGCGGCGGCTTCGGGCGCAAATCGAAATGCGACTTTGCAATCGAGGCGGCGCTGCTTTCGAAGGCGATCGGGGCGCCGGTGAAGGTGCAATGGACCCGGGAAGATGACGTCCGCAACGGCTTTCTCCACGCCGTGTCAGCCGAGCGAATCGAAGCCGGCCTCGACAAGAGCGGCAAGGTGGTGGCCTGGCGGCACCGCAGCGTGGCGCCGAGCATCGCCTCGACCTTTGCTCCGAACGCCCTCCACCAGGCAGCGTTCGAACTCGGCATGGGGCTGATCGACATGCCGTTCGAGATTGCCAACATCCAGTGCGAGAATCCGGCAGCCGCCGCGCATACCCGCACCGGCTGGTTCCGCGCGGTGTCGAATATCCCGCGCGCCTTCGCGGTGCAGTCGATGGTGGGCGAACTCGCCCATGCCACCAACCGCGACCAAAAGGACATGCTGCTGGAGCTGATCGGCTCGCCCCGGATCGTCAAGCTCGACTCGGTGAAGGACCCCTGGAACTACGGCGAGCCCTACGACAGCTATCCGATCGACACGGCGCGGCTGCGCCGCGTGGTCGAGGTTGTCGCGGACAAGGCCGGCTGGGGACGGACCATGCCCAAGGGACACGGCCTCGGCATTGCCGCGCACCGCAGCTTCGTCAGCTATATCGCCACGGTCGTCGAAGTATCGGTCGGCGAGAAGGGTAAGCTGGTCGTCCACCGGGTCGATACCGCGATCGATTGCGGCACCTTCGTCAATCCGGAGCGGATCGAGTCGCAGATCGAGGGCGCGGCGATCATGGGCCTCAGCCTCGCCAAACATGGCGAAATCACCTTCAAGGACGGCAGGGTCCAGCAGGGCAATTTCGACGACTTCCCGGTGATCCGGATGGACGAGGCGCCCCTCGTGACCCACGTGCACATCGTGCCCGCCGATACCGATGCGCCCCCCAGCGGCGTCGGCGAACCCGGCGTGCCTCCGTTCGCACCCGCCCTGATCAACGCCATCTTCGCAGCGACCGGCAAGCGGATCCGGGCATTGCCGATCGGCAAGCAACTCGAAGCTTGAGGCGGGCTCGAATGTTTTGCTTCCTGGAAGGGAGCAACGGATGAGTGCAGGAATGAGGACGCCCGTCGCGTTGCTGTCGGGCGTCCCGGTTTCGTGCAGACATTCGCTTGCCGAAGCCCGGCTCAACGCGCTGGTCTAGGGGCGCATGAACATGAAATCCGTTCCGGGATCGCAGTTTTCGGCGACAAAGCGAAGCTCCGACTGGACGTCGGAGACGCTCCTGCGCTCGAGGTATTTCGCGACCACGAGGCCAAGCAGCGACCGGCAGACGCTGTCATCACCCACCCCGGCGGCTTCCGCTTCAGCGATGGCCGCTGAGAAGTGAAGCTTCGCGATCTCGGCTGCAGACATCTCGGTTTCCCCTTTTTGTCCTTGTCTCATCAACGCCCCGAATGTCGTTTGATCTGCGTCAAAAATAGCCCTGCTGCAGCCGCCTGCGCAGCACATCCATCCACCAGCTTCGACGAGAACTCTCGGTTTGTTGACTTGCTGACTTGCCGGACTACAAAAGCAAGATAGCGCCGCACCGGGGAATTGGATCGCATGACGTTGCCGATGAGCTGGGACGAGTGGGCGCAACACGATGGCGTGGCGCTGGCGGCACGCGTCAGGAAGGGCGAACTGACCGCCGGGGAATTGGCAAGTCAGGCGGCCGCGGCAATCGCCAGGGTCGATCCTGCGCTGTCGGGAGTGGTCGAGGTCTTCGAGGACGCGGTCCGGGCTCCGGCCACGGACGGCACCAACCTCGCCGGGCCGTTTGCCGGCCTGCCGTTCCTGATGAAGGATCTGGGCCCGACGATGAAGGGCCGGTTGCAGGAAATGGGCTCGCTGCTGATGCGCGGCAACCGCGCCGGCGCCGATACGTTCCTGACCGCGAGGATTCGCGAGGCCGGACTCAACCTGATCGGACGGACCACGACACCGGAGTTCGGCCTTTGCAGTTCGGCCGACAATCCCGCCGTCTACGTGACCCGCAACCCGTGGGACACGGACTACACGACCTGCGGATCGTCGGCCGGCAGCGGCGCCATGGTCGCGGCCGGCGCCGTGCCCATCGCGCATTCAACGGATGGCGGCGGCTCGATCCGCATTCCGGCCGGGGTCAACGGCAACATCGGCCTAAAGGTCTCGCGGGGTGTGTTCTCGCTCGCGCCGCACATGTCGGACTTGACCGGGCTGGTGTCGATCCAGGGCTGCCAGTCGCGTTCGGTGCGCGATACCGCTGCTTTCGTGGATGCCTGCCGGGGTCCGGCGCCGGGCGAATTCATGCCGTTCTGGACCCCGCCCGAGACCTACCTGAACATGATCGAGCGCGATCCGGGGCGGCTCAGGATCGCGCTCTCGCACCAATGGGGCGACTACCGCGCGACGCCCGAGATCGCAGCCGAACTCGAAAGAACGGGAAAATTCCTCGAAGGCCTCGGCCATCACGTGGATTTCGCGTTGCCCGCGATCGATTTTCGTGCCGCTTTCGACGCCCAGACCACCTGCTACATCAGCAATTTCGCGATTGTGATCGGCAACCTGCTGGCGGCGCGCGGGCTGGACCGGCCGCCGGCCGATCTGGTCGAGCCGGTCAACATACGGGTCTGGGAAGCTGGCCGGCACACCTCGTTTGCCGAGCGCGCCCGCATGCAGGCGGTCTTCAATACGACCACGCGCGGCTTCGGTGCGTTTTTCGAGGAGTGGGATATCATTCTGACGCCGATCACCGCGCTGCCGACACCGAAGGTCGGCACGACGGAATATCTGACGATCTCGGACAACCCGTCGGTGCTGGACTGGTTCGGCAACCTCTGGCGCAACTTCGCCTTCACGCCGCTGGCCAATCTCAGCGGACTTCCCGCCATCTCGCTGCCGCTGGCGCAACACGCGAACGGGTTGCCGCTCGGCATTCAGGCGATGGCGAGGCAGGCCAATGATGGACTGCTGCTGCAGCTGGCGGCACAGATCGAGCGGGCAGTCGGCGGCCGCTGGAACGCCGGACGCACGCCCGGGGTTCACGTGACGAAAGGCTGAATTCTTCTCCCCTCCCGCGACACGCAAGGGCGCGTGGCGGGGGAGCGAAAGAGCATCGCCAGCGATGCAAAAATCTCGATCCCCCACGCCTTTTGTTACCCGCGCAATATGGCGTAGAACCCCGGCATGTCGAATCCCCCCGTCATCACGCCGCTGCCATTTGACCAACTGGCCGAAGCCGTCAAGGCCAGCCGCTCCGTCTATGGATATATCAGCGGACTTCGGCTCGACCGCGCATCCAAAGGCGAAGCCTGGTCGAGCCTGCCGTACCGCCCGGTTTTCGTCGGCGACACCGCGACAGGCGTTCTGCACGGCGGTGTCGTCACCGCCATGCTGGACGAGAGCTGCGGCATGGCTGTCCAGCTCGCGCTCGACGGCACCAGCGCGATCGCCACGCTCGACCTGCGGATCGACTATCAGAAGCCGGCGACGCCGGGCCTCGACATCAGGGCGCATTCGGTCTGCTACCGCGTCACCCGCTCGATCGCCTTCGTGCGCGCAACGGCCTATCAGGAATCGGAAGACGATCCCGTCGCCACCGCGACCGCCTGCTTCATGGTCGGCGCGAACCGGACCAACATGCTGGACCGGGGCATGGAGGATCGCGCGTTGCCGGTGCTCGACGCGCCGGAGGATCCGGCAAGCCCGTTCGCCAACAGCCCGTTCGCGCGCTGCCTCGGCATCCGCATCGGCGGGGATGGCACGCTGGTGATGCCGTTCTCGCCGAAGATCATCGGCAACCCGATCCTGCCTGCCATCCACGGCGGCATGACCGGCGCCTTCCTCGAAACCACCGCGATCGTGGGCGTGGCGCGCGAACTCGGCGTGTCGTCGCCGAAGCCGATCGGCCTCACCGTCAACTATCTCCGCTCCGGCCGCGCGCTCGACAGTTACGCCAAGGTCTCGATCGTCAAGCAGGGCCGCCGCGTCGTCGCCTTCGAGGCGCAGGCCTGGCAGGACGACCCGGCCAAGCCGATCGCCTCGGCGTTCGGTCATTTCATGCTGCGGCAGACACCGGGCGCGGACGAGGAATAGGCGCAGCGTTCGCAGGCTGGAGAATTCGGGTGTGCCTTTGCCGAACGGCGATGGAGCCGTCAGTTCAGGCCGGAACCGCCCGCCACGATTCGTTCGTTCAGTTTCTGATCCACGATCTCGACCGTGCGGTCGATCTCGGCATTGGCCATGCCGAGCTGGTGCGAGATCAGCTTGACCAGCAGGTCGACGCGCTCGATGAAGGGCGCGCCGCTGGCGACCGCCCGGGCCGCCGATGAGGGCTTCAGCAGGCTTTCCGCCGCCTTGGCATATTTGCCGAAAGGCACCTGATCCTGCGGGTCAGCCCCGAGACGGCGGGCCACGGCGTCGACATGATCATAGATTGCCTGCGAGAGCTTCAAATCGCCATGCACGGCGTCGCGGATCGACTGCGGCTCGTGCAGCGTGATGCAGCGATAATTGCCGGTCAGCAGCATCGACCATTTGGCAAGGGGGACGAACAGCGAATCGAACACCTTGAGCTTCACCGGAACGTCGTGGCCGTCCAGCGTCACCGCGTCGATGTCCGCTTCCAGCTCCCGCAGCACCGCGTTGTGTCGCTCATCCGCGAATATCGACGCCTTGAAGTTGGTGGGCAGGCCGACATGAAGCACGTTCGCCGCTTCTTCCGGCGGGCGGAAGGCTTGCGGATCGGGCGAGCACAGCGAAACCAGTCCGGGCTTGAAGCGCTCCCACACCTGCGCATTGGTGTAGGCCTCTTCCAGATCCATCTCTGCCAGCGCCGGGATCCGCTTGAGGTAGGGCAAGGGCGGCATGTTCATGATCGAAAGGCACGGCAGCCCCGCCGCGGCGATCCTGACCATCAGGACCCGTACCGTATGGTTGGTGTATTGCGGCTCCTGCATGGCCAGCGCCACCATGTCGTAACGGGAGATGTCGACATTGCCGGGCTCGGTCGCGTCCAGCTTGCCCGGCAGGTCGCGCGAGAAAATCGCCCGGTGCACCGCCTCGTCGCGCAGCTTGATGCGAACTTCCGTTCCGTCGCGGTTGATGAGCTCTGCGGTTTTCTTCCGGCAAACCAGCGTCACGTTGTGACCCGCCATCAAGAGCTTGGTCCCCAGCAAGGAGCCGTACGAGGCCCCCAGGATCAGAATGTTGCGCGCCATGCTCTATCTTCCACCCTTCGTCTCGAGTTTTTCTTGACGTCGCGCCCGGCACGGCCGCCGATTTTCCGGAATTCCGCACAGGACGTGGCACCGGGGGCCACGCTGGCGTCGCAGAGAGACAGCCCCCTCCGGGCGCCTCCGCATGCTTATCGTAGTTTCTCTGGCATTACAAATACCAGCCCTCGATCAGGCGCGCCGGCCGAACAGGAGGATCGCGCCAAGCGGGAAGATGAACCCCAGCGCGGTTGCAATGATCAACAGCGGTCCCAGGTCCGAATATTCGCCACGCTGCACGACGAAAAACTCGTTGAGATACTTGGTCTGCAACTGGCCTGCGACGAGCGCCAGATTCATCAGCGAGGCCATCAGGGCGAACCAGGTCGCACGATGGCCTGCGGGCGCGTAGAACGCGATCAGCGTGAGCAGCGGAATCATGCTGAGCTGGGCGAAGGGCGAGGCCGCGGCGGCATCGATGACAGCGATCGTGCGGGCGCCGAATCCGAATGTCTCCTCGGTCCAGTGGTGAAGGCCGTAGAACAGGCTGATATTCGGCAGCGACAGGACGGCTCCGGCGATGGCCAGCCAGAACAGCACCTTGGTCACCGAATATTCCGTCAATTGCCTGCTGAAGGTCCACATCGCGACGATGGCGATCACGGCCGCGGTCTGGCGAAGGCTGCCGTAGAAAGCCTCGTCGAACTTCAGCACGTCGAGCGTCCACCAGAAATAGCCGTCTCCGACGGATGGCGTGGCGCGGAACGCGAAGATGATGATGCTCGCGAACAGAATGGCGCGCCTGGTCCGGGCGTCGAGTTCGCGGGTGACGAAGAACAACATCGTGCAGATGACCAGCATCGACAGGACGAACACCACCTCCTGCCCGAACGGCAGACCGCCGAGGGCGACAGCCAGCACGACGAGGCCAAAGCCGATGCCGCCGCCGAGGATGCGCCAGTCCAGCGGCCGTCGCTCGCTGGATTCCTGCCGGATCAGCAGCACGCCGAAAGCCGAAATGCCGGGAATGACGAGGCCGAGAAGAAACACGGTCTCCCGGGCGAGGAACTGGGCGAGCCATCCGGACAGTCCCGCCACCGAGAGGATTCCGATACCGAGCGCAAGCCGACCAAGGACCTGAACCATGCCCAACTCGGCCTTGATCTCGCCCTCCGGACGGGCATTCCCGGCAAGATCGACGCGGGACACGACCTCGGTCGACATCGCATCCGCAACGACGTCCTGGATCACCGTCCCGACCACCATCAGCATCGCACCCAGGATATAAAGGCCGTCGGCCCGGGCGAACGCGATCCATCCGCCCGCCGCGCCGGCCAGCGTGACCAGCCCGCAGGCGGTAAAGGCGGCCCCGATCAGGATGTAGGACCGCCGCTGCGAGCCGAAGATCGGAACACTGTCGACCAGCTGCCCGAACACCATCTTCACCGTCCACGGCAGGCTGAGCCAGACGCCTATTCCCGCAAGCTCGGCCGGGGTAAGCGTCAGACGCTCCTTGATCCACATGTCGCGGCTGACGTCGATGATGCCGAGGGCGCCGTAGGCGAAATAGACCATCAGCAGCGGCAGATAGGTTCGGCGGAAACCGAGCACCGGCCGCATCAGGCCGGGCATGCGCGCCGCAGCAGCCTCGACAATCGTTCCCCACCGCGTCCCGCGCGCCGTTGGCCCTTCTGAGAGTTGGCTCATGGTGATGAGTTCCTTGACGCGAATCAAATACGCCCGCGAATGAGAATGTAGTGCAAAGACGAGCGTGGCAGCTGCCATCTTCCGACAGCTGCGAAACTGGACCGACCGAGGAGACCGTTGAATGTCCGTCCAGCCCAAAGCCGCGCGCAACGGATCATCGCGCCTTGTTCGCTCCCTCACGCTGACGCATGCCGTACTCTACGGACTTGGCGTCACGATCGGCGCCGGCATCTACGTTCTCGTCGGTCTCGCGGCGGGACGCAGCGGCATGCATGCGCCGCTTGCCTTCATGATGGCGGCGCTCGTCATGGCCTTCAGCGCCGCATCGTTCGCCGAACTGGGAACGCGCATGCCGGTGAGCGCCAGCGAGGCGGCCTATGTGCAGGCCGCGTTCCGGCTCGACTGGCTCAGCCTTGCCGTCGGGCTTCTCGTGGTCACGACCGCGATCATCTCCGCCGCGACCATCAGCGTCGGCAGCGCGGGCTATGTTGCGGTTTTTCTGCCCGCCCCCGCGCCATGGATCATTGCCGGGGTGGTTCTCGCCATGGGGGCCGTGGCCTGTCTCGCCACCGTTCAGTCGATCACTTTCGCCGGCGTCATGACGCTGATCGAAGTGGGCGGCCTCGTGCTGATCATCGTTGCCGGCCTCGGTCAGGGAAGCGACGTCGTCACCCGCCTTCCGGAGATCTGGCCTTCAGCCGGCGACACCACAGCCTGGATCGGAATATCCGGAACGGCCTTGATCGCGGTGTTTGCCTTCATCGGCTTCGAGCATCTCGTCAACATCGCGGAAGAAATCAAGGAGCCTAATCGCACGCTGCCGCGCGCGCTGTTCCTGACGCTCGGCCTCACCGCGCTGCTTTACGGCGTGGTCGTGTGGATCGCGGTAACGGCGGTGCCTCCGGAAGAACTCGCCCGCTCTTCGGCGCCCCTTGCCCTGGTCTTCGAACGGCTCACGGGCCTGCCGCTGGTTACCATGAGCGCAATCGCCATTGTGGCGACGCTGAACGGCGTCATCGTCCACATGATCATGATCGCCCGGGTGATCTACGGTCTGGCCGACCGGGGCAGCCTCCCGAAGGCCCTCGCATCGCTAAACCGGGTGACGCACACACCGCTGCTGGCAACGGCGATCGCCGTCGCCGCCATCCTCGTCCTTGCGCTGGCAATTCCGCTCGCGGGTCTCGCCGACCTGACCGCCGGCTTCACCCTCGTGATTTTCGCGATCGTGAACCTCGCGCTGATCCGGATCAAAAGCAGGAATGAAGCCCCACCCCCGGGAACGTTCAATTGTCCGCGCTGGGTACCGTTTGCGGGCCTCGCTTCCAGCGTCATGCTACTCGTCGTCGACCTGATCGTGTGAAGATCCGCTGTCGGCCGGGCGGCCTCCCTGCACTCAAGACTGATGTGAGGTCTTGCGCTGCCTAAACATCGACGGGATGCTGGCGATCTTTTCCCCGAGGCGCCGGCCGAAACCCGCGGGCATCATTTCCGGGTCGAGCAGGTCATTCTCCGCGAGCATGCTTTCGTCTTTCTCGATCGTTGCCCGATCAAACGGCCTCAACGTTCTCCCGGAGCCACGCAAGGCTTCGATCGCTTTCAGGACAGATCCGGAGCTATCCTCGAGGGCGGTAGAAAATCTGTGCGGCTCGACGTCCAAATGCTCGCAGACAAGATTATCGCGAACTGCAGCGATCGTGTCGCGCAGCTTTGCCTGATCCGGTGAATGATCTGTTGCTTCCACCGCGAGATCGCACTCGGTATCGAAGCTCATGGAACGATTGTTGAGATTGGACGACCCTACCCGCAGCAGCCTGTCGTCCATGGTCAGTATCTTGGCATGCACGTAAATCGGCTTGCCTCCGGCCGTCACGGGGTAATAGACGCCAAACCGTTGATGTCTGTCTGCCTTCCACAGTTCGTGGAGCAGCCTGTGTCGCGCGCCATCCATGACCTTGTGCTCGAGCCATCCTTCCGTCGTCTCTGGAAGCACCAGGATTATCTCGGGACCGTCCGGCTCCTGCAGTCGACGGCCCATCGCATCGGCGATCCTGCGCGACGCCAGGTACTGCGTTTCGATGTAGACGGTGTGCTTCGCCTGTCCGATCGCATCAAGATAGAGCGACTCGATCTCCTTGACTCCCTGCTCTCCATTCAACTCCGGGAGGGTACGGGCAATCGCCACATCGACATGCTCCATGGTGGGAATTAGATTGTCAGGCCACAGGTCCGACTTCCGCGCGACAGGCGGGAGCGATTTTCCAGTCCCCCGGAGCCAACGTTCACGGGCCAGATCCGCGATGGCGCGGGCGGCATCGCCATCAACGGCGGTGGTCGCGTCATGCCAGGGACCGCATATTTGTCCGTTCGGTTTGGTGCGCAGCGGATTGTCGTCGAGGTGCTCAGGGGTATCCCAGCGATCGGTGGTCATGTCGATTCCACCGCAGAACGCCAGCACATCATCGATAACGACGATTTTCTGGTGGTGAGCAGCACCGACGGGATGGGCATGATCAAGTCTCAGGTGCAACCGCTTGTCGGTGATCCAGTCCAGAACGAACCATGGCGTCATGCCCCGGCCCAGGCCCTGTATCATGCCCAGATCCCACTTGAGCACATGGATATTCAGGTTCTCACGATGCTTCGGAAGCCACGAGAGAAATTCTCCCAGCACGTTCGGTCCCTCGAGCGTCTGCTGCTCCGGCTCCAGCTTGATCCGCGTGTCAAAATCCCACCCGATCAGCATGATCCTGTGCTGAGCCTTGAGCATTGCGCTTTTCACGTGGCGAAAGTAATCGGCCGCGTCCACAATGAGTGCCAGACGTTGCGCGCGCTCGATGCGCCAGCAATTCCGACCCACCGACAGCATTCGCCCGCTCTCGTCGTTCATACAGCCGAGCCTCTCCGTACGTTCTGCTTACTGCCGTTGGGCTGCGCGTGGCGACGAATGATGATGCGCGATCACCCATTTGCCGTCGCGCCTGACAACCACAAACGTGAAACGCGATGGCCGGGGTGCATAGTCTTGCTCCTTGCGGGAAAAGTCATAAAATCCCGCGACAACGACCGCGTTTTCACCGAGCACGATGACATTCTTCTCTTGAATCGTGTTCCTGCGGCCGCCCTTGTCGAGCGCCGCGAAATATTCCCGAATCGCCTCCGTGCCTCGGGTCGCGACCGGGTCGGTCGTTCCGAGAAGAAGCGCATCCGGAGCATAGAGTTTGACCAGTGCGTCGCGATCGTTGGCGCTGTAGGTTGTCGACCACTGATCGACCACGGCGCTGGCCTCTTCCGCAGGGCTGGCGAGAGCCGGCGTTGCCGCCAAAGTCAGCGCCACACATAGAATTTTTGACAGTATTCCCATTTACCCCCTCCCAGGGAACGGAGGAATTACAATAACACCCGAAGTCGCCCATTGGCACTACCCTGAGGTCGGCATTACGGACAATGTCCGCGCTGCGCAATGCAGTTATTCACCGGAAGCCCGGTGGAACTTCCCGGACACCGCCGATTTGACCAACGGGGCGTTGCGCGCGCGGGGCTTCTTCATGTGCGACGTCCGGCAGGACAGTTCACCCGGCGCATTTTCAGGAGTTTCCCCTGCCAGCGATGATGGAGCATCGGATGCGCACAACACGCCGAGCATTCGTGCGGGCCTCCCTGGCGACGGCCGCCGCGGCGCTCTTGCCAACAACCTCTCTGCTTGCCCGGGAAGGCTCGGCCGCCCACAGAGTCATACCCTCCACCGGCGAGGCCATGCCCGCCGTGGGGTTAGGCACATGGATCACTTTCAACGTCGGCAACGACCCGGTGCTCAGGAATGAATGTGCGGGTGTCATGGCCGCCTTCTTCGAGGCGGGCGGCCGCATGATCGACTCTTCGCCCATGTATGGCTCGTCTCAGCCGGTGATCGGCCACGGTCTTCAGAAGCTCGGACGACCCAGCACGCTGTTCTCGGCCGAAAAAGTCTGGACGTCCTCGGCAACGGCAGGACCGCCGCAGATCGAGCAATCGCGTCGCTTCTGGGGCGTGCCCAGGTTCGACCTCGTTCAGGTTCACAACCTCCTCGCCTGGAAGGAGCATCTGCAGACGCTTTTTGAGATGAAAGCGGCGGGTTCAGTGCGCTACGTTGGGATCACCACCTCCGAGGGGCGCCGCCACGATCTGCTCGAACAGATCATGCGGAAGCAGCCTGTCGACTTCGTGCAGTTGTCCTACAATGTCGTCGATCGCGAGGCGGAGAAGCGCCTGCTGCCGCTGGCGGCCGAACGCGGCATTGCGGTGATCGTCAACCGGCCGTTCCGGCAGGGCGCGCTGACCCAGCGGCTCAAGGACGAGCCACTCCCGGAATGGGCCGCCGAACTCGGCGTCTCACGCTGGTCGCAGCTCATCCTGAAGTTCATCCTCTCTCACCCGGCCGCCACCGTTGCCATTCCGGCGACCACCCGCGTCGACCACGTACGCGAAAACCTTTCGGCCGCCTCCGGCCCCCTGCCGGACCTCGCGATGCGGGAGCGCATCTCGGCCTACGTGCAGGCGCTTTGATGTCGGAATGGTGGACCTATCGGCCGGAGGATTTCCTGCTGTTTTCTCCGCGTGTCTATTGGCGGATGTTCGAATTGCAGAATGCGGCCCTCTGGCCGCTGCAAGCGCTCACACTCGCCGCCGGCATCCTTATCCTGTTGCTCGTGGCGTGGCGGCCGAGAAGTTGGGCGCGGTGGCTCGCACTCCTGCTCGCGATTCTCTGGATTTTCGTCGGGTGGTCCTTCCTGTGGAACCGCTACGCTCCCATCAACTGGGCGGCCGCCTATGTCGCGCCGGCCTTTGCCGTTCAAGGCATTCTATTCCTGGTCGCCGGGTTCTGGCTCAATGGCCTCGCCTTCGGCCGACGCGGGCTTGCCGGCTGGACAGGATATTTCCTGCTTGCCTTCGCCCTCGCCGGACAGCCCTTGCTCGCGCCGCTACAGGGGCGTGGCTGGGCATCGTCCGAGGTTTTTGGCGTCGCACCGGACCCGACGGCGATCGCGACGCTCGGCCTTCTGCTGCTTGCCCGCGGCAGGCTCGTGCCATTGCTCCTGCCAATCCCCGTTCTCTGGTGCTTCCTGAGCGGCATAACCCTCCACACGATGGGAGAGCCGCAAGGCTGGATATCTCACATCGCCCTGTTGCTCGCCGTCACGGCCTGGATTTCGACGATCATCCGTCAGCGCAGTTCGCCTTCAACTCCGTGATGCACCCCAAGGACGACGATCGAAGCCAGGCCGCTCTTTGCCGCGTCGGTCCCTCTTTGCCCGACGCGCGCGGGATCGTAGGGTGTGTGTACGAGCCTGAAAACAGGCCCCGGCGCCGTTCGATCATCGGCGCTTATTTCGCAAGACGGGAGAAAATACGACATGGCAGGCATTCTCGATCGCAAGGTGGCGCTGGTCACCGGTGGCGCCTCCGGCATCGGACGGGCGACTTCGCTGGCGATGGCGCGCGAGGGTGCGCGGGTGGCGGTCGCCGACCGCGCCGAGGAGCGCGCGGCTGATACCGTCGCCCTGATCAATGCGGCCGGCGGCCAAGCGATCGCGATCGGCGGCGACGTCACCAACGAGAACGAGGTCGCCGCGATGGTGGCGCGCACGGTGGCCGCCTATGGCCGGATTGATTGCGCCTTCAACAATGCGGGCGTTGCGGGCGGATCCGTCGGCCCCGGCCGCCAGCGGCTGCACGAACTCAGCCAGGCCTCGTTCGACGCCATGCTGGCGATCAACCTCACCGGCGTGTTCCTCTGCCTGAAGCACGAGATCGCGCAGATGCTGGCTCAGGGCGGCGGCGGTGCCATCGTCAACACCGCTTCGATCGCCGGCCTGATCGGTCTGGCGACCTCGGGGCACTATGTGGCGGCCAAGCACGGCGTGGTGGGACTGACGAAAACCGCGGCGATCGAATACGCGCAGGACGGCATCCGCGTGAACTGCGTCAATCCCGGCTACGTCACCACCCCGATGACCGAGGAAGTGGTGCAAACGCGCCTCGATGCCGTGATGGCGAAGGTGCCGATGAACCGCATGGGTGTGCCCGAAGAGATCGCGGAGGCCGTGGTCTGGATGTGTTCCGACAAGGCGTCGTTCATGACCGGCGCCGCGCAGGTCGTCGACGGCGGATATTACGCGGCGTAGCGGCTCTGCCCGCCTCCTCCCGCGAAGCGGTGGGGAGGGGAGTGAGTTGTCAGCCCTTCACCACGACCGCGCGTCCGATCACCGGGCGCGCCGCGATCGGCGGGTTGGCGGTTTGCGCCGCGAGTTCGCCGATCAGGCGATCGACGTCGGCCGCGATGCCGTCCGGCGCCTGGATCACCAGCCGCTCCAGCGCCCAGCGGTACGACGAAATCCGCCGTTCCAGGCTTTGCTGCACCCACTGCACGATCAGTTCGTTCTCTTCCATGCGGGCGATCGCGTCGGCGCGCTCGCGCGGCGACAGTTCCGAGACCAGCCTGAGGCTGGCGTTGCGCTTGCGATCGAGTTCGAGAACCCGGGCGGCGGAGGCGAAGAACGGCTCGAAGCGGGTGATGTCATTGCGCACATGATCCATCAGGACGGCGTAGCGCGAGGTGTGCGAGCGGTGCGGTTCGTCGATCAGCAGCCGTCCATAGGCGGTGCGGTCGAAGATCACGGCCTGCCGCCACGGCGACGGCAGCGGCTTGTAGTCGCCGAACACGCTCTTCCAGGCGGGGCGCGAATGCGGTGGCTCGATCAGGGGATAGGCATAATCGCGCAGCTGCCGTTCACCATCGGTGAGTTGGAATTGCGACGCCTTGAGGCCGACGCTGCCCGTGACTTCGGCGCCGAGCCAGCGATGCATGTCGTCGTTGCGGACATTATCGCGGCTGCGGCCGAAATCGCCGCCGCTGCAGCCGCCGAGCGCAGCGCCGAGCAGCAACAGCATCGGAAGCGGCGATTGCCGCCGGGCCTGCGATCTGGTCCGGATCGGAAGTGGCGTCTCCGGCATTTCGAAATGTCCCGGGATCAGCGCCGACGACGCCGGCGGCCGGGCGCGGTGCCCTCTTCCGGTCCGCTGCCACCGCTGTTTTCATCGGTGTTGCGCTCGATCCGGATGGCGGGAAGGATCACAATGGTGGCCGTGCCCGTGCGTGGAGCGCCATCGATGGTTGAGCCCAGCCGCCGCGAAGCCGCATCTGCCGGAAATTCAATGATGGTGCCCATGTCCCACTCTCTCTGGTGGCCGCGCTGGCACGAGTTCGCCGGCGGCGCGGCCACATTAAGAACAGGACGTGGTTAACGGCATCTTAATTTCGGCGCCTGCCCGATCCGGCCAGGGCACCCGCATCAAATACAGCGAATACGACCGGGACGCTTCACCTCCTGTTTTCCTTAACGAGCTGTTAAAGCAAGCCACGTAAATTGGCGCTGATATTACTCAGTCGCGTACCCCTGACATGACCAAACCGCCATTCTTTCCCGGCTTCGACGGGCTCATGACGCTCTCCCGCCGCGAGGGCGTCGATATCCGCCCCACGCTGCTGCGCGTGCTGACCGATCTCTACGTTCAGACCCATGTGCACAGCGACGACGAAGCGCGGCAATTCGTCGAACTGACCTCCCGCCTGATCGATGAAGTCGACGACACCACGCGCGCGGCGGTGCGGGCGCGGCTCGCGATCTATCCGGCCACGCCGCCCGAAATCCTGAGACGGCTCGGGCTGAAGCCGCAACATGCCGGCTTGCGCGTTCCGGTCGCCGATGAAATTCCCGCAAGCCCGGCCGCAGCGCCAACCGTCCGGCCGCCGACCGACGCGCAAGTGCGGATGGCATCGAACCTGTCGATGCGGCCCGGGGACGCGGCCGAGATCAACGACATGTTTTTCGCGGCCAGCGCCGGCGAGCGCAGCCTGATCCTGCATAATCTTGCTGAAACCCCGTTGCGCGCCGCGGCGCGGATTCCTGCCGCGCGTGCGGCGCGCGCCGTGGAGGCGCTGGAAATGGCCGCCTGGGTGGGGGATATCGAGAACTTCACGCAGGAGCTCGGCGAAACCCTGATCCTGCCGTCGCGTATTGCGGCCCAGGTGGTTGGCGATCCCGGCGGCGAGCCGCTTGCCTGCGCGGCCAGGGCGCTGGATATGCCGGCTCCTGTGTTCCAGCGCGTGACGCTGTTTCTCAATCCGGAATTCGCCTCGGTGAACTACGTCTACCGGATGTCGCGGCTGTATGCCCGCCTCAGCGAGCGATCCGCCCTGATCATGTTGGCCGCCTGGCGCGGCTCGACCATGGCGGCGACCCGCGCCAAGTACCGGCCCGCGCTTTACGACGACGAACGCCAGCGCGCGCGTTCGGCACCAGGCCAGACACGTCCGGCTGTGCAGCCGGGCGTCGCCGCCGCGCCGCGTACCGGCACGCAAGGCTCGGGGCGCTAGGCCCGCGCCAGATCGAGAAAGTGTCGCCCTGCCCGGTCTTCGGTCTCGACCACCCAGGCGTCCGGATCGAACTTGATTTCCCTGACCAGTCGCTCTTCCACCACCGTCTCCGGCACCGGCTGCGGCGACATCGGCGTGAAGATGCGCTCGATCGGGCGGCTGTCGTCATACACCGTCTGCGGCGCGGGCACGTAGAGCATGGCATTGCCGTCGAGCGTGGCGACCTTGACGAACACCGCGCCGGCCTCTTCCGCGCCTCGCCGGCGCACCGCGCCGAACACGCCTGCGGTCTGGCAGCGGCGCAAATAGGCCGCCACCCATATCGCTGATTTCAGTCTCATGGGGCGACGATATAGGCCAGCGTCGGAACCGAAGCTAGTCGACAGGCCGGCCGATCATCACGGCGAGCTCCTTCACCAGCCGATCGGATACCTGCCCGGTCACAGGCAGCTTGCGCTCGCGTTCGAACTTCTGGATCGCGGCCTGGGTGTCGGAGCCGAGCGTGCCGGTCGGCTTCAGCTGGCCGTAGCCATATTCGGTCAGCGTGCGCTGCACCGCTGCCACGCGCCGGGCGGCCGGGGTTTGATACGTGACGGTCTCGTTGCGGGCGGCAGCCGGGATTGGCGCCGGCGGCCGCGCGACATTGGAAGGCATGGGCTGCTGGACTGCCGTCGCCTTGACCAGACTGGTCATGGGATCACTTTTGGGATCATTCTTCGAATCGCTCTTGGCATCACTCCTGGCATCGCTCTTGGGATCCGCGCTCCTCAGCTCGATCACCTTCGGTTCCGGATCGGCTACCCGTGTCGCCGCCTCGACCGGGCGCGGACGCGGCAACGGACTGGATGCCGAAACGGCTGCCGCCATTTTCGTCACCGTGCCGAACATCGGCGACGGGTGGCGGCCGGCCTGCAGAAACAGCGCGTTGGCGATGATGGCGCTGACCGCGGCAAACGCCAGAAAACCTGCCACCATGTCTTTCGGGCTGTGCAGCAGGATGCGCATCACAAGGCCCCGCTCGGCCTCCGCCTTCACGACCGTCGCCCGTGCGCCGCGACGGCGGCGCGGCATGTCTTCGTTGTCGGTATGTCTAGGCACTTTTCTTCACCTGATGGGGTTGCACGGGGGTTGCCGGTCGCACCGCCGGCGTGAGCGTTGCGATATTGCTGGATGCCTGCCCGGCTTTCGGTTCAAAGGCCAGCGGCAAGGCCACGGTCACGGTGGTGCCTTCGTCGAGCCTGCTCTGCACATTCATCTCGCCGGCATGCAGGGCGACCAGGCTTTTCACGATCGACAGCCCGAGGCCGGTGCCTTCGTGCCGCCGCTGATAGGTCTTGCCGGCCTGGAAGAAGGGATCGCCGATCCGCTTAAGGTCGTCGGCCGAGATCCCGACGCCGGTGTCGGAGACGCGAAGCACCAGCCGCGATGCCTCGACGCCGGCGGTCACCGTCACCGAGCCGCCGCGCTCGGTGAACTTTATGGCATTGGCGACCAGGTTCAGCACGATCTGCTTGAAAGCACGCGGATCGCCATTCATGACCGGCAAATCCTCCGGCGCGCGGGTGACGAGATCGATGGCGTTTTCCCGCGCCTTCAGGGCCAGCAGGTTGCAGCAATTGATCAGGGCGGCGCGCGGCGCGAACGGTTCTGGCGAGATCTCGAAATTGCCGGTTGCCATCTTGGACATGTCGAGAATGCCGTTGACGACCGACAGCAGATGCTGGCCGGAATCGTTGATGAGTTGGGCATATTCCTTGCGGCGCACGGCGTCGATCATCAGAACGTCTTCCTGAACGATCATCTCGGAAAATCCGATGATGGCATTGAGCGGCGTGCGCAGCTCGTGGCTCATGGTGGCGAGAAAGCGGGTCTTCGCCGCGTCGGCCTGCTCGGCGGCGGTGCGTGCGAGGTCTAGCGCCTGCTCCTGTTGCTTGCGGTCGGTGACGTCGCGCATCACGGCGACCACCTCGGCCTCGGCATCGGGCGGCAGAGCCACTTCCGAGGCCTGCTCGAGCGGCCGGCAGCGCATTTCGACCCAGATGAAGTCGACCTGTCCGTTGGGCCCCCGCGCGCCGGCGCGCGGCACCTCGCGGCGCAGCCGGAATTCGACGCTGCGGGCTTCGCCGCCGCGCGCCGCATCCGAAAGAGCGGTAAGGTAGGCCGGACGATCGGCGACGTGGACGCGGTCGAACAGGCCATGGCCCAGCAGCCGCGATACCGGCGTCCCCAGCATCGCCTCCACGGCGGGCGAGATGAACTGCACCGCGCCGTTGTGGCGATGCCGCGAGATCACGTCGCTCATGTTGCGCGCCAGCAGGCGATAGCGATCCTCCTCGACATTGAGCAGCGCCACGCTGGTGCGCGCCAGCGACTCGGCGCCGAAGGCGAGTCCGGCCGCATAGAGCGTCGCCGACGCCACGCCGAACGCCATGAAGATGCCGCGCGACGCCGAATTGGCATCCGCCGGCGGCAGCAGGTCGAAATGCCCTGATACGATCAGGGCCGCGGTGCAGGCCAGCGTCAGCGCGCAGGCGAACGCCACCGCGCGGCGCGATGCCGAGAGCGCGGCCTCCAGCGGAACCACGACCAGCCAGATCGCGGCAAAGGATTCGATACCGCCGGTGGTCATCGCCACCGTCATGACGAGGCCGGTGAGCGCCAGCGACGACAGCACATGCGCGCCTTCGTAACGGCCGGTGCGCGACAGAAACCATGACAGCAGGATCGGCGCGATCAGCCAGGCGAATGCCGCGACCTCCAGCGCCGTGGGCGCGCCGCGCATCGCCAGGTAGACCGGGAAGGCCGCGAAGGCCGCAAGGCTGCCTAGCAGCCGCGGCGCCATGAACGCGCGATGACGCGCCCGCGTCAGCGCATCGTATCGCGCGGAGGGATGCAGCAACGCGTCGAGGCAATCGCGGATGGTATTCAAGACTGTCACGGCTCTCGCGCTTCGGCTTGTTCGTCTGGCAGGATCGTTCTGCTGACGCGCCGGAACGCCTCCTTTATCGTTGCCCCAACCTGTCAGACCGAACTTAAGCGAACGCTAAGGCGAGCCCGCCCGCGACCTCAGACCGTGGCGTCACGGGGTTTCGCCGACGTTGCGACGGCTCATTCGGCGCAAATGGTGAACGGAGGGTTTCCGGAACCAGCCTCGTATGGTTTCGAAAAGGTGTGCGTCCGGCTCTCCGTCGGCATCCGTCATCAATCCAAAATTTACACCAAATCGAATGAGTCGCATTTTTCGCGAATTTTCGGCGTTTTTCGCTCAATGCGAACACTTGCGATTTATCGACGGCTGCTAGTCAGGGGATCGATTGCGAGAACAACCGCAACGGTTGCGAACAACCGACCAAAGAAACGACCGGGGTCGCGAGATGTTTTTTCTGCTTCGCATGGCATTCTGGCTCGGGCTGGTGCTCGTGCTTTTGCCCAGAGAGAGTACGCCTGAATCGGACAAGCTCCCGCAACTGGGGGCGTCGGAAGCCGTTTCGGCTGCAACCGCGGCGGTGTCGGACATGAGTCAGTTCTGCAAGCGGCAGCCGGCAGCCTGTGAAGTGGGCGGCCAGGCCGCCACCGCGATCGGACAGCGGGCCCAGGAAGGCGCGCGCAAGCTCTATCACATCATCACCGACAAGAAGGCGCCCGACCATACCGGCTCGATCGGCGGCGCCGACGATGCCGACGCTGCGCCACCGGAGGCGGCGCCGCGCGACACGCTGACGCCGGACGACATGGTGGCGGAGTGGCGCGGCCCCTGAGCGCGAATTGGCGCGGAACAGTATCGCTTTCCGGCTCCCGCAATCCTATATAGATCGCTGGGATTGAGCGCGGGACACGATGACGATCGACGAAATCAGGGACAATTTTGCGCTGCTGGAGGATTGGGACGACCGCTACCGGTACGTCATCGAGCTCGGCCGCACGCTCGACCCGATGCCGGAAGCCGAGCATTCCGCCGCCAACAAGGTGCAGGGCTGCGCCAGCCAGGTCTGGCTCTCCAGGCAGGTCGACCGCAGCGGCGGGCAACCCCAGTTGAACTATCTCGGCGACAGCGACGCGCATATCGTGCGCGGGCTGATCGCGATCCTGCTGACGCTGTATTCCGGCCGCACCCCGCAGCACATCCTTGCCACCGATGCGCTGGAACTGTTCGACGAACTCGGATTTCGCGAGCACCTGACGCCGCAGCGCTCCAACGGGCTGCGTTCCATGGTCGAGCGGATTCGCTCCGACGCCCGCGATGCGCTCGCGACCGCTTCCTGACTGGAGCGCTTTCTTCCTCCCTCCTCCCGCGCAGCGGTGTGGAGGGGGCGGACTACTTCCGCCGCCGACGCTGCTGACCGAGCCCCATCTTCTTGGCGAGCGCCGAACGCGCCACCGCGTAATTGGGCGCCACCATCGGGTAGTCGGCCGGCAGGCCCCATTTGTCGCGGTACTGATCCGGCGTCATGTCGTATTGGGTGCGCAGGTGCCGCTTCAGCGACTTGAAGAGCTTGCCGTCCTCGAGGCAGACCAGGTAGTCGGGCGTCATCGATTTCTTGACGGATACTGCGGGCCGGACTGGTTCCAGCGGCACTTCGGTCCGGCCGCTCGATACCCGCTGCAGGGCTGCGTGAACCTGGCCGATCAAGGCGGGAATTTCGGAGGCCGGCGTGGGATTATGGCTGAGATAGGCCGACACGATTTCAGCTGTCAGGTCGATGAAACTCTTTCCGGCGCTATCGGTCATGGCTGAACCTTCCAGAAACGCAATCGATCGGCATCCCACCGGATCGGACCAGTATCCCGAAGCCCCAATACGCGGATCGGAATCACGGATTCTTGCTCTACTTGTCGAATATGAGCGGATTACTGTTGGCGTGACAAGAACGGCCGCGCTTTATTTTTGATGGGCTTCGCCGCAACTACAGGCCCGCTCAGGAACGGTGGTCGAGATGCGCGCGCAGTTCGTCGATCGACGCGAACCGCATCATGCCTTCGGGCATTTGCGCCTCGATCGAGCCATCGGAATACAGCGAATAGGCCATGCCGTCGACGACACCCGATTTGAGAACCGTGACCTGTGCCGGTTCGTCATTTCGCACCGCCGGCGGGTGGCGATCCGCGTTGTCGACGGCAGTATCCGCTTCGGCGAAGGTCGAAGGCGTGCGGCCGGCGCGACGCGGCGGCGGAGTATCGCTCCGCGCCCGCTCCGGCTTCGGCCAGGCGTCATCAAACGACGCGGGCGGCGCTTCCGGTGGTTCGGAAACCGGCGGCGGGGCCGCCGGTTCGGGGGCGGTCATGGAAGGATCCATTCGCGCCTGGGCGCGCTCGCGCTCCTTGCGCGACGACGATGAGAACAACAGGTTGCGCTTCGGCCTTGGGGCCGGCACGGGCTCGACGGCTACCGGCGATGGCTGCCTTTCGTCCGGCCCGCGGTCGCTCGCGGTGACCTCCCCAGGCCATGGCGGTTCTGATGATGGCGCCGCCGGTTCCACACGACCATGATGGTCCGGTTCCGCAATCTGTTGGTGGGGCGTATCGCCTGTCGTCGCTGGTTGAGATGGGTTGTCCGCGTGAAATGCCCTTGTTGCGTCGGGCCCTAGCCGTCGCGCGATCTTTTTCAGTTCCCTGACGGCCATCCACAGGCCGATCAGCAGCATCCCGCTGCACGTGCCCATGGTTCCGGCGACGATCAGGGTATTGCCCAGACTGAATTCGTTGATCTGTATTCCGAACCCGATCGCCGTCAGGCCAGCCAAAAGCAAGCCCAACCCGGCCAGCAACAACACGACGACCCCCATCGAATTCACCCCTTGGCCGCGCCCGAAATGCTCGTCAGCCATATCTCCACAATACCGTCATAATGCGCGTACCGCCAACCGCCAATTCTAACCGCCGTTCCCCCAATCCGGTTTCGCTGGGCGACCTCGGCAGCGATCCCCGCGAAGGTCTTTAACCGTTCTGCGATTGCTGCATCGCATCAGGGAAATTACGCCACATTTACCAATTACTTGGAGAGGCAACTGCGCTATACGGATGCCGGGGAAGAGGCTCAAAGCGCCAAAAGGTCTGAGCCGCAGGGGACACCGGGTTACCGAGAGCCATGTCATCCATCACTGCTTCGGCCATCGACACGCCCGCCCGGCGATCGATGGAACGGACTTGCGACGAACTCGCCATCGCGGTGCTCGCGGCGATCGGCTTGATCGCGGGTCTGACTTTTGATGACTATGGTCTGGGCTGGGATGACTACACCCATGCCGAATATGCCGATCTGTTGCTGCGCATGTACGGATCCGGCTTCAAGGACATCGCCGCGCTGTCCTTCGCGAATCTCTTCATGTATGGCGGCGGCTTCGATATGGCTGCAGCATTGCTGCACAAGATCGTCCCGCTGGAGTTGTTCGAAACCCGCCGGCTGCTCGGTGCCATCGTCGGCCTGATCGGTCTTGGCGTGACGTGGCGGCTTGGCCGCCGTGTCGGCGGTCCGCTGGGTGGACTGGCAACGCTGCTTCTGCTGGCGCTGTGTCCGACCTTCTACGGTCACATGTTCATGAACCCGAAGGACGCGCCATTCGCGGTTTCGATGGTGATCCTGATGCTCGGCCTTGTCCGCCTGGCCCAGGAATATCCGGCCCCCTCGCCGCGCACCGTTCTGATCGTCGGCCTCGGCGCCGGCCTGTCGATCGGTTCGCGCATCCTCGGCGGGATGGCCCTGGTCTATGCCATGGTCGGTTTTGCGCCGCTGTTGCTGGAGGAGCTTCGCACGCACGGCCTGCGTGAATCGGTTCGCCGCTTCGCCCATGTCGTCTACGTGCTGCTGCCCGGCATGGTGTTCGGCTATCTCATCATGGGGCTGATCTGGCCGTGGTCGATCATGGAGCCGGGCAATCCGTTCCGCGCGCTGACCTATTTCTCGCACTTCTTCGAGAAACCGTGGAAGGAGATGTTCGGCGGAGCGCTGGTGTCGGTGCCGGATATGCCATGGTCGTATCTGCCGACGCTGTTCGCCCTGCAGCTTCCCGAAGTGCTGCTCGGACTTTGCCTCGCCGCCATCGTCGGCACCTTCCTGTCGCTGTCGCGCGCCGGTGTGCCGGCCCGCCGCAAGACCATCTTCCTGATGCTGACGCTGGCGGCGACATTGCCGCTGGCGGTAGCGATGGTGAAGCGACCGGCGCTCTATAACGGCATCCGCCACTTCATTTTCGTCATTCCGCCGATGGCGGTGCTGGCGGGAGCTGCCTTCGCGTGGGCAATGAACTGGCTCAAGCACAGCCATCGTCGATGGCAACCCGCCGCTTTGGCCATCTTCACTTTCGGCCTGCTGCTGCCGCTCGGCGAAATGATCCGGCTGCATCCCTACCAATACACCCACTTCAACCAGATCGCCGGCACGGTTCGCGGCGCCAACGATCTGTTCATGCTGGACTACTGGGGCCTTGCGCTGAAGCAGGCTTCCGACGGTCTGCGCGAGGAACTCGTCGAGCGCCAGGAATTCCCGCCCGCCAATCGCAAATGGAAAGTCGCGGTGTGCGGACCGCAACGCCCGGCCCAGGTCGCACTCGGTCCCGATTTCACGATCGGCTGGGACTCCCATGCCGCCGACTTCGCGATGACGCTGGGCCAATTCTACTGCAAGGGCCTGACCGCCCCGGTAATGGTGGAAATCAAGCGCGACGACGTGGTGTTTGCCCGCGTTTACGACATCCGTGGCCAGAACATTTCCGATCTGCTGTCGATTCCGGCGCCGTAAGCGCCGACCGCCTGGAACCGTGGTCGGCAATGCCGTTCTGGCCGGCGCCGCTGCGCAGGATCGACAGGCTCGCCCCCACTACACATGGATTGAAATCTCTCGGGTTTTGTGTAGATTGATTTTCAACAACCTCTGCACTGCGAATCCAGACGCCGCCCAATTCCGGGCGGCGTTTTTGTTTTTCTTGGCATGTCGACCGATGACGGTAACCGGGCGTGGCGCCTTGCCGCAAAATGGTCCGGTTGACCGTTTCGGTCACTACGCAGGGAAAAATTTGCCTCAAATTAACCGAAGCAACCAACATTGGCCGCAACCGCTCGATTCCATCTGGCCTTATGGGAGCCGCATGTCGTCACTTTCCTCACCGTTTCTTTCTTCGATCACCCGCGCCGGCCGGGCGCGGAGCGCCGCAAGTTCTGCCGACATCGCATTGCTGGCGAGCCGGCTCGCGGAATCCGAAGCGCGCGACCAGGCGCTGGCCGACTGCATCGACGCCATCACGGAGGGTCGTCTCGACGTCGAACGGCCGGCGACGCAGGATCGCCTCTCGATCGCGATCGGCCGTCTGCTGGATCGATTGGCCTCGAGCGCGTCGCGGGACCTCGATCGAATCGTCAACCTCAGTATCCAGGGCAGCGAGACCGCGATCTCGACCGCCCGCCTGCTCGGAACATCCCGCGAGATCGACCATCGTACCCAGTCGTTGGCGGCCGCAGGCGAGGAATTGGTGGCTTCGATCGCCCAGATCCGGGCAACCGCGCAGACCGCAAGCGAAGACGCTTCGGAAATGCGCGCCAGCGCCGAACAGGGAATGTCGACCGCGGATTCCGCATCGGCGGCAATGAGCCGCGTGGGAGTGACGGCGAACCTGGCGTCGGAGAAGATCATTGCCCTGAACGAGGCATCCGAGGCGATAGGAACGATCGTAAGCTCGATCGATGCCATTGCAAAGCAGACCAACCTTCTGGCGCTGAATGCAACAATTGAGGCGGCACGAGCAGGCGCGGCCGGCAAGGGCTTTGCCGTCGTGGCGACGGAAGTCAAAAGCCTTTCGCAGCAGACAAGCTATGCCACCGTGGATATCCGGGCCCGCATCGAGCAGTTGCGGGCCGATATCCACACCATCGTTGCCGCGATGTCCGACTGCACAACAGCCGCTGAGGAAAGTCGTGACGTCGTGGCATCGCTTGGTGAAGCGATGGCCGGTGTCGGTCGGCAGGTTTCCAGCGTTACTACCGGCATGGCCGAAATCTCCGGCATCCTGAACCAGCAGACCGACGCTTCACGCGAAATCGCTCAGGGCATTTCCGCCATCGCCGCCATGACGCAGCAGAGCGTCGACCAGGTGGTGGCGATTTCCGACCAGCTCGATACCGTCCACGGTCTGGTGGCCGAGGAAATCCAGAATATTTCCAGCTTTTCGTTCAACAACAAGATCCCGCGCCTGGCGAAGGCCGATCACGTGATCTGGAAGAAGCGGCTGGCGGATATGGCCGTGGGACGGACCGCGTTGAAAGCCGATGAACTGGCGGACCATCATTCCTGCCGGCTCGGCAAATGGTATTACGGCGATGCCTCGCACGATTCTCGCAGCCATCGCGCGTTCGCCCAGCTGGAAAAACCCCACGCACTGGTCCATCAGCATGGCAAGCAGGCCGCAAGATTGTTCGCAGCAGGCGATCTTTCCGGTGCCCTGCGGGAAATACAGCATGTGGAAACGGCATCGAAGGATGTCTTGCACCTGCTCGATGAGTTCGGCAGATAGCAGCCGGACGACGGCGCGGGCGGAGCGACGCATGCGCGCCAGACCGACAGAGAGCGGCAGGTTGTCTGGCGCCCCGTCACCGCAATCGTAGTTCAAGCGAAATCGCGCAAAGGGGCTGCGACAAAACAACTCGACGGGCAAATCACCTGAAACTCCGTCAAGACCCCAAAGCAAAAATATTCTGTTTTCCAGAATTTGCAAATCAGTCTATATTGCACCCTGTCTCACCCGATGAGAGGGGCGGATCGCGATCGTCACGAACGCGCGGTGGGATGCGGTGACGCAATGGCGGCGAAAGACGAATGCCCCGTTGCGTACGGAGAAACCGTGTGGTCCTGGCACCCCGACGCTGGTGTCAAGCTCGCGCTCAGGCGCGCGGGTGACGGTGGCAAGAAAGCCCGGTCACCGGGGAGAGCGCGGTATAATCCGTAGAGCATCGCGCAGGGAAAGTCGGATTGCCTTAGCTGCCCTGTATGCTCGTGTGCGCAAGTTTTGTGCGAGTTTGCACACGAGACCGCGGGTGCAGCGTGCATCCGGCTTTCCCTGCGCCCTCTTTCTTCAGAGGGCGTCAAACGTCGCAAAGCTCGGGCGCATCGCGCCGCGACAACGCGGACGCACGCCCTCTCGATGTTCGACAATTGAGACCGGAAGCTCACCCCAACGTCGTCCCGGAAAAGTGAGCGCCGATCCGGGACCATACGCCGCGGCTTCGCGGCAAAGACTCCGGTGTGAGATGGCTTCTTCACTTTCAGGCGCCGGTGGCCTGGAATCCCCGCTTTCGCAGGGACCACGCGGAGAGATCACATTGCAACCCCGAAGCCGCCTTCCTGCCCCACTCTACTTCGGCGCCTCCGCGAACGCACCCAGAATTCGCGCCCAGGAGCGGATGCCCTTGTGAAAGCTCTTCAGATCGTACTTCTCGTTCGGCGAATGGATGTTGTCGTCGTCGAGCCCGAAACCCACCAGCACGGTATCGAGCCCGAGGGTGCGCTTGAAATCGGCGACGATCGGGATCGAGGCGCCGGAGCCGATCAAGAGTGCTTCCTTGCCCCACTCCTCGGTCAACGCACGCTTGGCGGCGGCGAGCGGCTTCATGTTCCAGTCGAGCGCGATGGCGGGCGCATTGGAATGGTCGATGAATTCCGCGCTGCAATCTCCAGGCAGCCGCTCGGTGACGTAGTCGCGAAACGCCTTTCGAATCCTGTCGGGCTGCTGCCCCTCCACCAGCCGGAACGAGACCTTGGCGGAGGCTTCCGCGGGGATCACCGTCTTGGAGCCCTCGCCTGTATAGCCGCCGATGATGCCGTTGATGTCGCAGGTCGGGCGCGACGAGACCTGCTCGATCAGCAGGCGGTCGGTTTCGCCGGCCGGAAGCGCAAGCCCGATCGGCTTGAGAAAGGAATCCGGCGTCAGATTCAGATTCTTCCACTGAGCGAGGATCGCCGGCGGCAGGTCCTTCACGCCGTCATAGAAGCCGGGGATGGTGATGCGGCCGTTCTCGTCGTGAAGGCCGCCGAGAATGCGGGTCAAGACCCGGATCGGGTTTTGCGCGCCGCCGCCGAAGATGCCGGAATGCAGGTCGCGGTTGGCGGCCTTGATCCTGACTTCGTCGTAGACGAGCCCGCGCAGCGAGGTGGTGATCGCCGGCGTGTCGGAATCCCACATGCCGGTGTCGCAGACCAGCGCGAAGTCGGCCTTGAGATCGCTCTTGTTCGCCTCGAGAAACGGCACGAAGTTCTTCGATCCGACTTCTTCTTCGCCCTCGATGACGATGGTGATGTCGACCGGCAGCGATCCGGTGACGGATTTCCAGGCGCGGCAGGCTTCGACGAAGGTCATCAGCTGGCCCTTGTCGTCCTGGGCGCCGCGCGCGACGATGATCTTTCGCCCGTCGGCATGGTCGGTGACCACGGGTTCGAACGGCGGACGATTCCACAGATTGAGCGGATCGACCGGCTGCACGTCGTAGTGGCCGTAGAACAGCACATGGGGCCGCGAGCTCCCGGCACTATTTGCGGTGGCGCCATTGAGCTTGGCGACGATGGCGGGATGGCCGGCGGTGGGCCTGACCTCTGTCGTAAAACCGAGCGTCGCGATGTCGGCGGCAAGATGGTCGGCCGCCGCCCTGCAATCCCCGGCAAAAGCGGGATCGGCCGAGATCGACTTGATCCGCAGCAGCGCAAACAGCCGCTGCAGACTGTTGTCGAAATCCGCATCGATGTGATCGAGGACCGGTTGAACTTGCGTCGCGTTGGACATTGCGATCTTCCCTTGGCTAGCGGGGTTGCTGCTGGATGGCTGGTTGTAGCTCGCCGGCCGCTAGAGACAAGGCGACGGCATCCGACGGCGGATGCAGGATGTGCCAGACCAGTCCGCCTGCGATCACGGCAGTCGCCGCGAGATTGTTCCCCCAGGCCTGCAGATCATTCGGAAACACCGGAAACGACAGGCACATCAGGCCGCCCGCCAATGCCAGCGCCGCCCATGTGCCCGCCCGGACCGCCGCGCGAGGATCATAGGCCGCCCGATGGATCAGGACCGTGACCGGAAAGAACAGCCACATGAAGTAATACTGCCGGGCCAGCGGCGAGGCCACCGTCATCAGACAGAACAGGATGCCGAGTTCCTCGGCGGTCGAGCGTGGCGTCATCCGCGCGCGCGACGGCATCACCGCGAGGAAGCCGGCGCCGATCAGGAACGATATCGCCAGCACGATCCAGTTGGCGGTCCTGAAATCGAGATCAACCAGATTCATGGTGCGCGGCGGCTTGCTCGGATCGTCCTGGTTGTAGTTGACCGGCCGCGTCAGCCGATGCGTCATCGCGATGATGGATTGATTGACCCAGGACCAGTTCTGCTCGTCGCGCTGGCCAAATCCCTTCTCCGAGCTCGACCCCACCATGCCCTGGTACCAGGTCTTCAGCTCCGTGACGTTGTGCTGGTAGCCGCGGAACGGCGCCGGCAGCACGAACAGGAACACGCCGAGGAACACCACCATCCCCGCAACGGCCGCCCACTGCCTTCGCCAGATCAGGTAGGGAAACACCGCCACCGGGAAAACCTTGATGGCGGTGGCCAGCGCGAACATGCTTCCCCCCATCCACGGCCGGCCATGCTGCAGCAGCCAGAAACCGAACAGCATCAAAGCCAGCAGAACGAGGTTCGGCTGTCCGAGATCGAACATGTCGAACACGAAGGTAATCGTGACGAACCCCGGCAGCGCGAACAGCCAGGGACCGGACGTCCGGCCGGAGCCCGCCATCGCGTGCGAGAACTGCGCCGTCATCCACCACGCCACCGCGTTGAAGAGCGACAGGCATAGATAGAGCGGTATCTTGCCGAAATAGCTCGGTATCGCCAGCAGCACCGCCGACAACGGCGGATAGATGAAATCGAAATAGCTGTTTGGGTTGCTGGGATAGAGATCCTTGCCCGCCAGCACCTGCTGTCCGGCCCAGAACCACAGCGGATAGTCCTTGGTCTTGCCGTTGCCCCAGATTTCCGGAACCAGAACGTCAGCCGTCAAAGCGACGCAACAGACCAGAAACAGAATATCGAGCGGCGCTCGCAACGACGGATATCTCAGCACACTGAAGGTTTCCCGGAAAATCGGAGGCAGATTTCGTCGCAGCCACGAATCCTATCGTCGCAGCAGCCCGCCAAGCGCGCCGCGCACCAGCGCGCGGCCGACCGAACCGCCCATCGCGCCGCCAACGGATCTACCGAGACGGGCAGCGACGCCGCCAACCACCTGGTTGGTGACCGTGCGTGTGAGGTCTCGCGCGATGACCTGGCCGGTCGACAGTTTTCCCCGCTTGCCGTTGGTGCCGAAAATCGTCCCGACGATCGCGCCGATCTGCCCGAAGAATCCCCCGCCTGCCGAGCCTTCGGCGGACGCGGGCGCGGCCGTCTCGGCGACTCGCTTCTGCAGCATCTCGTAAGCGGACTCGGCATCGATGGCGGTGTCATATCTGCCCTTTACCGGGCTCTTGCTCATGATCGCCTTGCGTTCCTCCGGCGTAATCAGTCCCATGCGTCCCGCAGGCGGCCGGATCATCACGCGCTCGACTATCGCCGGCGTGCCGTTGCCTTCCAGGAACGACACCAGTGCCTCGCCCTTGCCCAGTTCCGTGATGACCTTGGCGGTGTCGAGCTTCGGATTGGGCCGGAAGGTCTGCGCCGCGGCCGCCACCGCCTTCTGGTCGCGCGGAGTGAAGGCCCGCAACGCGTGCTGCACCCGGTTGCCCAGCTGGGCAAGCACCTTGTCCGGCACATCGATCGGATTCTGCGTGACGAAATAGACGCCGACGCCCTTGGAGCGGATCAGCCGCACGACTTGTTCGATCTTGTCCAGCAGCGCCTTCGGCGCATCCGTGAACAGCAGGTGCGCCTCGTCGAAGAAAAACACCAGCTTCGGCTTCGGCAGATCGCCAACCTCAGGCAGTTCCTCGAACAGTTCCGACAACATCCACAGCAGGAAGGTCGAATACAGCCGCGGGCTCTGCATCAATTTGTCGGCGACCATAATGTTGACCATGCCGCGGCCGTCGCTGTCGGTCTTCATGAAATCTTTCAGAATCAGCGCCGGCTCGCCGAAGAACTGGCTCGCGCCCTGGTTCTCCAGCACCAGAAGCTGACGCTGAATGGTGCCGACAGTGGCCTTGCTGACGTTGCCGAAGGTCTGCGCCGCCTTGCGGATCGGCGCCAGTGCATCCTCGTCGGCATCGGCGGCCTTCTTGCCGACGGGGACGATCGCATCCAGCAGCGACCGCAGATCCTTCAGGTCGATCAGCGTCAGCCCGTTCTCGTCCGCGACGCGGAAAGCGACGTTCAGGACACCTTCCTGCACGTCGTTGAGGTCGAGCATCCGCGACAGCAAAAGCGGCCCCATTTCGGTGACCGTGGCGCGCACCGGATGGCCCTGCTCGCCGAACACGTCCCAAAACACCGTGGAGAACTGGTCCGGCTGGAACGCAAGGCCCATTGCAGTGGCCCGCTTCAGAATGAAATCCTTCGCCTCACCGACTTCCGCTATCCCCGAGAGGTCGCCCTTGATGTCCGCCGCAAACACCGGAACGCCGGCGCGCGCAAATCCTTCAGCCATCACCTGCAGCGAGACGGTCTTCCCGGTTCCGGTGGCACCGGTGACGAGACCATGGCGGTTGGCAAGCGCCAGCGTCAGCCACGCCGGTTGTTCGCCCTTGCCGATGAAGATCTTGTCGTCGGTATCCGCTATCTTGGTTTCGGATTTAGCCATTGCATCGCCTCTTCGCGCGCCTACCCAGGGCTTCAGTCGAGGGTTTCAGTCGCCGGAAGCCACCATCATACTGCATCTTGCAGGCCGATTGAAACCGTTCCAACGCTGCTCCCCCGGGGATTTGAATTCCCGGGGCTGCTCAAGATGAGACCGACCGGCTTCGTTTGATCCGTGGGCGAAAGGGACACTGAAGCCGCTTGGCCGGCGACAAATCTCCGTAAATCCCACGCTCACTCTTGCAACGCTGCAACACTCGCGACGCGATCTGGGATGAAAACAGCTTTCGCATGCGGGGATCGCTTGTAATTCGCAACGCGGAAGATCAAGATAAATTCACAAGCAAGGACCCGGCAAGTAACGGGTCGAGGACGGGGCAATATGGACGAACTGATTGGGCAGCTGGCTGCAAAGGCCGGCATTGATGAAGCTGTGGCTGAAAAAACCATCGGCATCATCCTGGGGTTTCTTCGCAATGAAGGCCCTTCCGACAAGGTTCAGGCATTGATCGACCAGATTCCCGGCGCGGAAGCCGCCATCGCGGCCTCCAGCAACAGCGGCGGTCTTGCGAGATTGATGGGCGGTGGTCTGATGGCGCTGGGAACCAAGTTGATGGGACTTGGTTTGGGTATGGGCGAAATTCAGAATATCGCGCGTGAACTTTTCCGGTTTGGCCGAGACAAAATCGGAGCGGATCAGATGGGCGAGATAATTGCAGGGACACCGGGCCTCAGCCAGTTCGCTTAAAGCACCTTTTTGATATCGAGTATCATGACATACCCCATCTCCGAGATCGACGGCCTGCCAGCCTTCGCCGCTTCGAAACTGAAATCGCTTGGCATCCGCACCACCGACGGGCTTCTTGAAGCCGCCCGCACGGTCAAGGGCCGCAAGGCGCTCTCGGAAAAGACGGGCATCAGCGAGCAGCAACTGCTCGAATGGGCCAATGTCTCCGACTATATGCGGATTCCCGGCATGGGCAGGGCCAAGGTCGGGCTGGTGCGCGCCGCCGGCGTCACCACGGTTCGCGAACTCGCGCTGCGCAACCCGGCGCGGCTGGCACAAAACATGAAAGACGTGAATACCAAGCGCAAACTCGTCCGGATCCTGCCTTCGGAAAAGTCGGTCAAGCAACTGATCGAAAAGGCCCGCAAGCTTCAGCCCAAGATCACTTACTGACGGTCACCTTTCGAACCGCTCCGGATCGGGTCCGGCAGCGCGCGCCGCATCTTGACTCCCATGCACGGACCGCGCAAAGCGACCGCATGATCTCGACCGCCGCCAGACCCGCCCCGGCCGCCACCCCGGCAGATCGTCAGGTGCTGTGGGCGCTGCTGTCCCGGGCCTATCCCGCCGTGATGGGAGTGCTGAACGTCACGCCGGACTCGTTTTCCGACGGCGGCCAGTTCCTCGCGCCGGAGCTCGCGCTGGCGCAGGCCCGCCGCATGATCGCCGATGGCGCTGACATCCTCGACATCGGTGCGGAGTCCACCCGGCCCTATGGCGCACAACCCGTCACCGCGGATGAAGAACTGCAGCGCCTGCGGCCAGTGCTGGCCGACGTGGTTTCGCTGGGTGTTCCCGTGTCCATCGACAGCATGAAACCGGCTGTGGTCGCCTGGGCGCTCGACGCCGGTGCATCGCTCGCCAACGACGTCTGGGGCCTGCAGCGCGATCCTGACATGGCGAGGCTCCTGGCGGCACGCCAAACGCCCGTCATCGTCATGCACAACCGCGATCGGGTCGACCCCGACATCGATATCATGAAGGATATGGCAGCCTTCTTCACGCGCTCGCTTGATATCGCCGAAAAGGCCGGTATTTCACGCGACAACCTCATGCTCGACCCCGGCATCGGCTTCGGCAAGACACCGGAGCAGAGCATGACGGCGCTGGCCCGGCTCGATGAACTCGCTGTATTCGGCCTGCCGCTGCTGGTCGGCGCGTCGCGCAAGCGCTTTATCAGTTCGGTAAGCCCCTCGGAACCGCAGCAGCGGCTGGGCGGCTCGATCGCGGCCCATCTGATTGCAGCCCAGGGCGGCGCGAGGATCATCCGGACCCATGATGTGGCGGAAACCGTGCAGGCGCTGCGGGTGGCCGCGGCAATCGGGGACCGACGATGACGGATACCATCTTCATCACCGGCGTCGTCATCCATGCCCGCCATGGCGTGATGGAACATGAGACCGAGGTCGGGCAACGGTTTGTCATCGATCTCGAATTGTCCGCCGACCTGTCGGAATCCTCCCGCACCGATCGGCTGGCCGATACCGTGTCCTACTCCAACGTGGTGGCGACGGCGACCGCGGCCTTCAAGAATGCCAATTACAAACTGCTGGAACGTGCCGCCGGCGCCGTCGCCGAAGCCGTCCTCTCGGCGTTTCCCCGTGTCAGCGCCATCAAGGTCACCGTGCACAAGCCGCATGCCCCGATCGCCGCGATCTTCGAGGATGTCGGCGTGGTCCTGACCCGCACCCGGCAAGCGACCTCGCATGGCTGACGTCCTGATCGCGCTCGGCGGCAATGTCGGGGACGTCCGCGCGACATTCCGGAAGGCGATCAGCAATATCTGCGGCATGACGCAGGCGGCGTTGCTGGCGCGTTCGTCCGATTACGCCACCCCGCCCTGGGGCGACGAGCAGCAGGCGCGCTTCATCAATGCCTGTATCGAGATCGAGACCAGCCTCGATCCGCATGCGCTGCTGTTCACGCTGCACAGAATCGAACACAAGTTCGGCCGCGATCGCGCCAAGGAAATGCGCTGGGGTCCGCGCACCCTCGACCTCGACCTGATCGCCTATGACGACGTCTCGATCCGGAAGCCGGAACTGACGTTGCCGCACCCCCGGTGGTCGGAACGGGCCTTTGTGCTGGTGCCGCTGGCGGAGATCGCTCCCGACCGTGTCATTGCGGGACGCCGCGTTGCGGCGGCGCTGGCGGAACTGTCCAGCGCTGGAATCGAACGGTTGCCCGACCTAAACTGACCCGAAGGGACCAAAAACTACCGTTTGGCTTGGCGGCCGCCACGTGGCAATTTCCGGCCAACAAATAACGGCGTCTGGGAGCGATCTGCGTAGATGACATCTGTAACCGACGACCTGCGGCTGGCCGCGGATTTCGCCCCGGCGACCTATGATGACTGGCGCAAGCTGGTCGATGGCGTGCTGAAGGGCGCGCCGTTCGAGAAGCTGGTCGGCAAGACTTATGATGGCCTGAAGATCGATCCGATCTATCCGCGCGCGCGCGATGCCGTGCCGATTGCAGGAAGGGCTGCGGCGTCTCCATGGCAGATCATGCAGCGGATCGACCATCCCGATGCCGCCATGGCCAATGCGCAGGCGCTGCACGATCTCGAAAACGGCGCCAACGGGCTGACCCTGGTGTTCGCGGGCGCCAATGCTGCCCATGGCTTTGGGCTCGATCCATCCGCGGAAGCGATCGAGAAGGTCCTGGACGGCGTCTTCATCGACGCCGGCATCGGAATCGAGCTTCAGATCGGTCCGCAGTCTCGGATGGCGGCGATTCACATAGCGGAACATGTCAAGCGCAGGGGACTCGATCCCGCCGCCTGTCATATCCGCTTCGGACTCGATCCGATCGGCGCCTGCGCGGTGTGGGGATCCAGTCCCTATGCATGGGCCGAGATCGTGCCCGCGGTCACCGGCGCGATCAAGGGCCTCGCCGCCATGGGATTCAAGGGGCCGTTTGCGGCCGCCGACGGCCGGGTGATCCACGATGCCGGCGGATCGGAAGTGCAGGAACTGGCATTCGTGCTGGCAGCTGGCGTCGCCTATCTGCGCGCGATCGAAAGCGACGGAATTCCGCTCGAAGACGCACAGGGCATGGTCTATGCAAAGCTTGCGGCCGATACCGATCAGTTCCTGACCTTGGCAAAATTCCGTGCGCTGCGGCTGTTGTGGGCGCGGGTCGAACAGGCCATCGGCCTTGCGCCGAAACCGTTGTTCATCGCCGCCGACACCGCGTGGCGGATGCTGACCCAGCGCGACGCTTACGTGAACATGCTGAGGGCGACGATGGCGACGTTTTCCGCGGGCCTCGGCGGCGCCGACAGTATCACCGTGCTGCCGCATACGCTGGCACTGGGCTTGCCCGATGCGTTCGCGCGGCGCGCCGCGCGCAATACCCAGCTGGTGCTGCTGGAGGAATCCAATCTGGCCAAAGTGTCCGACCCCGCCGCAGGCTCCGGAGGCATCGAAACCCTGACGCGGCAGCTTTGCGAAGCGGCATGGTCGCTGTTTCAGGAGATCGAGAAAGCCGGCGGCAGTTTCGCTTCGCTCGAGCAAAGCCTGATCCAGCGCAAGGTCGCTGCGACGCGCAAAGTGCGCGAAGCCAAGATCGCCAGGCGCCAGGAGGTGCTGACCGGTGCAACCGAATTTCCGAACCTGCACGAGGCGCAGGTCGCGGTGCTGGAGGCCAAACCAATTGTGCTCGCGCCCTATGGCGAAGCGAAGATAAAATTCGATCCGCTGCCTCCCATGCGGCTGGCCGCCCCCTTCGAACACCTGCGCGACCGCTCCGACCAGATCCTGAAGAAATCCGGCGTGCGTCCCAAAATTTTCCTCGCCAATCTCGGTACTCCCGCCGACTTCACTGCGCGCGCCGCGTTCGCCAAGAGCTTTTTCGAAACCGGCGGGATCGAAGCGATGGATACCGAGGAATTTTCCGATCCGGCCGCCCTCACCGCAGCCTTCAAGGCCTGCGGCGCTGATCTCGCCTGCGTGTGCTCATCGGACAAAATCTATGCCGCCCAGGCGCTCTCTGCCGCGAAGGCCCTTCAAGATGCCGGTGCAAGGCATATCTATCTGGCAGGCCGGCCGGGAGAACAGGAAGCCGCGCTGCGCGCCGCGGGCGTCAATGATTTCATCTTCGCCGGCGGCGACGCGCTTGCGGCGCTGCAGGACGCCTGGCAGCGAATGGAGCAGGCATGACGACGACTGCAACACCCGTTCTGACCGGCGGCTGCCAGTGCGGCGCGGTTCGCTTTGCGCTATCGGCGCCGCCCGCCAAGATCAGCATCTGCCATTGCCGGATGTGCCAGAAGGCGTCCGGCGCGCCGTTCGCGTCATTCGCCGATATCGAACACGCCGATTTCGTCTGGACCAAGGGCAAGCCGGCCACATTTCGCTCCTCCTCGATCGCGGAGCGCGATTTCTGCCGGGATTGCGGCACCCCGCTGAGTTACCGTCTCATCGGCGGTCCCCGGATCGAGATCATGACGGGCACCTTCGATCGCCCGGACCGGGTGGTGCCCACGCGGCAGTATGGAACCGAATCCCGCCTCGGCTGGGTGGTGAGTGTCGCCAACCTGCCGAGCCAGACCACGCTGCAGAACTACGGGGCGGAAAAGCTGGGCAGCATCGCCAGCCACCAGCATCCTGACCATGATTGAGAGTAGCGACCCCCGAAGTCGCCCGTGCTATAGTGGAAGCCTATGAGCCGCATACCGAACTTTGCGAATATCGCGTTTGAAAACTCCGCCCGGGCCGAGGCCGCCGGCACCGCCGAGCCGTGGCTGACGCCCGAAGGCATCATGGTCAAGCCGGCCTACAGCGAAGCCGACCTCGAAGGCATCGATTTTCTCGAGACCTGGCCCGGCATCGCGCCCTATCTGCGCGGCCCCTACCCCACGATGTACGTCAACCAGCCCTGGACTATCCGGCAATATGCCGGCTTCTCCACCGCGGAGGATTCCAACGCGTTTTACCGCCGCAATCTCGCCGCCGGGCAAAAGGGCCTCTCGGTCGCTTTCGACCTGGCCACTCACCGCGGCTACGACTCGGATCATCCGCGCGTGTCGGGCGACGTCGGCATGGCCGGCGTGGCGATCGACTCGATCTACGACATGCGCACGCTGTTCTCCGGCATTCCGCTCGACCAGATGAGCGTGTCGATGACCATGAACGGCGCGGTGCTGCCGATCCTGGCACTGTTCGTGGCGGCTGCCGAGGAACAGGGCGTGCCGCCGGAGAAACTGTCGGGAACGATTCAGAACGACATTCTGAAAGAGTTCATGGTGCGCAACACCTACATCTATCCGCCGGCGCCCTCGATGCGGATCATCTCCGACATCTTTGCGTACACCTCGCAGAAGATGCCGAAGTACAATTCGATTTCGATTTCCGGCTATCACATGCAGGAAGCCGGCGCGACGCAGGACCTCGAACTCGCCTACACGCTGGCTGACGGCGTCGAGTATCTGCGCGCCGGTCTCGCCGCCGGACTCGATGTCGACCGTTTCGCACCCAGGCTGTCGTTCTTCTGGGCCATCGGCATGAATTTTTTCATGGAGGTGGCAAAAATGCGCGCGGCGCGGCTCTTGTGGGCCAAGCTGCTGACGCAATTCAACCCGAAAGACCCACGCTCGCTGTCGCTGCGCACGCATTGCCAGACCTCGGGCTGGTCGCTGACCGCGCAGGACGTCTACAACAACGTGATGCGCACCACGATCGAGGCGATGGCGGCGACGCAGGGTCACACCCAGTCGCTGCACACCAACGCGCTCGACGAGGCGCTGGCACTGCCGACCGATTTCTCCGCACGTATCGCCCGTAACACGCAATTGTTCCTGCAGCAGGAAAGCGGCACCAACCGCATCATCGACCCCTGGGGCGGCTCGCATTATGTCGAGCGGCTGACTCGCGATCTCGCGGCAAAAGCCTGGGGCCATATCCAGGAAGTCGAAGAACTCGGCGGCATGGCCAAGGCGATCGAGGCCGGCGTGCCGAAATTGCGGATCGAGGAAGCCTCTGCCAAAACCCAGGCGCGGATCGACGCCGGCCGGCAGGCGGTGATCGGCGTCAACAAGTTCAAGCCGGTGAATGAGGCGCCGATCGACGTCCTGAAGGTGGAGAATTCCACCGTGCGTCGCCTGCAGATCGACAAGCTGGCGCGGCTGCGGTCCGAGCGCAGCCAGAAGGACGTCGACGCGGCGCTGGCGGCGCTGACCCGCAGCGCCGGTGAAGGCAACGGCAATCTGCTGGCGCTGGCGATCGATGCCGCGCGCGCCAAAGCCACTGTCGGCGAGATCTCCGATGCGATGGAGAAAGTGTTCGGGCGGCACCGCGCCGAAATCAAATCCATCACCGGCGTCTACAAGCGGGAGGCGTCTACCATGTCCAACCGGGTCGAAAAAGTGCAGGCGCTGATCGACGCCTTCGAGGACGCCGAGGGCCGCCGTCCGCGCATCCTGGTCGCAAAGATCGGCCAGGACGGCCACGACCGCGGCCAGAAGGTCATCGCCTCGGCATTTGCCGATGTCGGCTTCGACGTCGATATCGGGCCGCTGTTCGCCACCGCCGAAGAGGCGGCACGGCAGGCGGTCGAGAACGACGTGCATATTCTGGGACTGTCGTCGCTGGCGGCGGCCCATCTCACCGCGGTGCCGGAACTGAAGGCCGCGCTGAAGAAGCAGGGCCGCGACGACATCATGATCATCATCGGCGGCGTGGTGCCGCCGCAGGATTATGACGCACTGTACAAGGCCGGCGCCGAGGCGATCTTCCCGCCAGGCACCGTAATCGCGGATGCCGCGGAAGAGCTGATCCACAAGCTCAATGCGCGACTGGGGCACAGCGAGGCGGCGGAATAGGTTCCCCGCCCGCCATGTCCACTTTCAAAGGATCACCCCTGCGCCACGCATGGACGTATGCCCGCAGGCTAGGCCTCGCGATCGCATGCCTCGCTTCGCTCACCGCTGCCTTCGCCGCCGACCCCAGGCCCGACGCCTCGATCAAGAACAAGGCTGTCGAGGCCAGCATCTTCCTCGGCGACCGGATCAAGGCCGATGCTGCGCTGGCGGCGGATTGTCTGGCCGAGGGCAAGAAGTGGATCGACAGGAATGCCGCCGACGCCGCAGCCTCGCGCAGGCAGGATCCGGCGCTGTTTCGCGATGGCGGCTGGACGTTCGAGCGCAAATACGAAGTCCGCTCCGTGGTCGATGGCCGCTATGTCAGCATCGTCAGGACCGACTACATCAATACGGGCGGCGCGCACCCCAATTCGGATGTCGACACCATCCTGTGGGACGCCACCGCGAACAAGCGCATCAGCATCAGGCCGTTCTTCATCGAGACCGCCGATAACGGCCCGGCGATGAAGGCGATGCTCAAGGGCGTGATCGAATCGCTGAACGCCGAAAAGAAGCAGCGCGATGCCGGCGATACCGCAACCGCCGAGTGGTACAAAGGTCTGGAACCAAAACTGCTCAAGATCGGCGCGGTAACGCTCGCGCCGTCGACCATCTCAGGCAAGAGTTCCGGCCTGACCTTTCACTATCCGCCCTATGCGGTCGGCCCCTATGCGGAAGGCGGGTATGTCGCTTTCGTGCCGTGGGCGACCCTGACGCCCTATTTGACTGCCGCGGGCACCGCGATTTTCGGTGGTTCACGGCCCAAGGGCGACGACGACGGTCAGCGTTGATCGGCCGCATGCCCGAAAAAGCGATCCCCGATCGCGAAGCGTTGACGCCTTGCGACCGCAGCGCAAAGCTGCCTAGAATGGCATATTCATAAGAGCACCGGGATTCACTGGCGCCACGGGAGGAATGCATGCCCAAGATTACCCGCCGCGACTTCGCGGCCCTCGCGGCTGCTGCCGCCACCGGTCAAGCCCTCGGTCTGAAGCCATCCTTCGCGCAGGAAGCCTATCCGACCCGGCCGATCCAGATGATCTGTCCATGGGGCGCAGGCGGCGGCACCGACGCCACCGCGCGTATCGTCGGCGTGTTGCTGGAAAAGGAACTCGGCCAGCCGGTGAATGTGGTCAACCGCGTCGGCGGCTCGGGCGTGGTCGGCCACTCGGCGATCGCAACGGCCGCGCCGGACGGCTATACTCTGGGCATCATCACCGTCGAGATCGCGATGATGCATTGGGCCGGCCTCACCCAACTCACGTCGAAGGATTTCACTCCGCTGGCGCTGATGAATGAGGATCCCCCGGGCATTCAGGTCAAGGCGGACTCCCCCTACAAGACGGTGAAGGACCTCGCCGACGCCATCAAATCGTCAGCGCCCGGCAAGTTCAAGGCGTCCGGCACCGGCCAAGGCGGCATCTGGCATCTCGCCCTGGTCGGCTGGCTGCAAGCCATGGGCCTACCGCCGAACCAGGTGGCATGGGTGCCCTCCAACGGCGCTGCGCCGGCCATGCAGGATCTCGCCGCCGGCGGCATAGACTTCACCACCTGCTCGATCCCCGAAGCGCGCGCGATGATCGATGCCGGCAAGGCGCGCAGCCTTGCGATCATGGCCCCGGCGCGCGCGAAGACGTTTCCCGACGTCCCGACGCTCAAGGAGGCCATGGGCATCGACTACAAGACCGGCGCCTGGCGCGGTTTCGCAGGACCCAAGGGGCTGCCGCAACCGATCGCGGCCAAACTGACGGCCTCGCTGAAGAAGATCTACGACTCCAAGGAGTATAATGACTTCATGTCATCGCGCGGTTTCGGCGTGGTGTGGAACGACGCGGCCGGCTATGCCGCCTTCATGGACAATGCCGACAAGCAAATGGGCGACGCCATGAAGGCCGCCGGCATCGCCAAGACCTGACAACCCGGCAGGTCTGAGCCTCATCGCCGCGCTGTTGGCAGCGCGGCGTTCCCTCATCACAGGAGTAGCTATTGCGCGCCAATGACGCCATCGCCGGGCTTGTGCTGATCGTACTCTCCGCCGTGATGATCGCCTTGACGGCGAGCTTTCCCGAATTTCCCGGCCAGAAATATGGCCCGTCGCTGTTTCCGCGAATCCTCGGCGCCGGACTGATCGTCTGCGGCGCCGTGCTGATGTGGAACGGCCTCGCATCGCGACGCGCAGGCGCGCCTTGGGTCGAGATTGCGCCCTGGGCGCGGCAACCGCGCAGTCTCACCTCGTTCCTGCTCGTGATCGCGCTGTTGCTGCTGTACATCTTCGTTGCGGAAACCGTCGGATTCATTCCGATGGCGCTGCTGTTTCTCGGCACGCTGTTTCTCTGGCTCGGCGTGCGGCCGTGGATCGCCGCCGTTACCGCGTTCGCCGGCACGCTGCTCATCTACTGGTTCTTCGCTTCGCTACTGCGGGTGCCGCTGCCGCGCGGCTGGCTGAACTCGATTCTCTGAGGCCGACATGGATGCCTTCCTCGCTGCCGTCCGCCTCGTTTTTGATCCCTATGTGCTTTGGGTCATCACGGCTTCGGCCGCGTTCGGCATGTTCGTGGGTGCGATGCCGGGGCTGACGGCGACGATGGCGACCGCGCTGCTGGTGCCAGTGACGTTCTTTATGGAGCCGGTTCCGGCGCTGGGCGCCATCGTCGCCGCCACCGCGATGGCAATTTTCGCCGGCGATATTCCCGCGGCGCTGCTGCGAATCCCCGGTACGCCGGCATCGGCCGCCTACACCGACGAAAGTTATGCGATGTCGAAGAAAGGTCAGCTCGACCTCAATCTCGGCGTCAATCTGGTGTTTTCGGTGATGGGCGGCCTCATCGGAGTCGCTATCCTGATCCTGTGCGCACCGGCGCTGGCGGAAGTCGCGATCAATTTTTCCTCATTCGAATATTTCTGGCTGGCGCTGCTTGGCCTGACCTGCGCGGTTTTCATGACCACCGATATGCCGCTCAAGGGCGTCACATCCCTGCTGCTCGGCCTCGCCATCAACTGTATCGGCATCGATCCCGCCGCCGGCTATCCGCGTTTTACCTTCGGCGGCGTCGAACTGCTGCAGGGCATCAGCTTCATTCCCGCGATGATCGGCATGTTTGCCTTGTCGGAGTTATTGCGCGGCATGGTCAGCATCGACGCGCGAGGGGCCATGATCGCCCAGCAGATCGGCAACATTTTCACCGGCGTGTTCGACGTATTCAAGCGCTACTGGTTCAATTTCCTTCGGGGATCGACGATCGGCGTGCTGATCGGAGCGCTGCCCGGCGCCGGCGCCGACATCGCCGCGTGGATTTCGTTCGCGGTCTCGAAACGATTCTCCAAGCAGCCCGAAAAGTTCGGCACCGGCCACGTCGAGGGCATCGTCGATGCCACTTCGGCCAACAATTCGGCGGTAGGCGCCGCCTGGATTCCGGCGCTGGTGTTCGGCATTCCCGGCGATTCCATCACCGCCATCGTGATCGGCGTCCTCTACATGAAGGGAATGAACCCCGGGCCAACCGTGTTCCTGCAAAACCCGCAGTTCATCTATGCGGTATTCATTATTTTCATCCTTGCCAACCTCCTGATGCTGCCGCTGGGTTGGGCAGCGATCAAGGGCGGCAAGCAGCTGCTGCGGGTGCCGCGCAATATCCTGCTGCCCGTCATTCTGATCTTCTGCGTGGTCGGCTCCTACGCCATGACCAACTCGGCCTATGGCATCATCATCATGCTTGTCATGGGGCTGATCGGCTGGCTGATGGAGCAGCACGGCTTTCCGATCGCTCCGGCGATTCTCGGTTTGGTGCTCGGCGAAATGCTGGAGCAGAACTTCATGACCTCGATGATCAAGGCCGACGGCGCGTTCATCATGTTCTTCGAGCGGCCGATAGCGGCCGCACTCGGGGTGACTACCCTGCTGATCTGGAGCGCGATGTTGTGGCGCTCCGTCAAGGGCAAGCCGACAAGCCTCAGCGGCGTGGCTCCCGTGCCGTGATTCCTACAGCCACTTGGCTGGAAAACGCCAAGCCCCTCGCCTGCCGGGTCCGGCCGTTGTAAACGAAGGCATGACCCTTCCGAAATCCGCCTCCATCGACATCAAGGCATTGGCCAAGGACCTTCGCGCCGGCAACCGCGCGGTGCTGGCGCGCGCGATCACGCTGATCGAAAGCCGGCGTGGCGACCATCAGGCCGTGGCCCGCGAACTCGTGCAGGCGCTGCTGCCGGATACCGGCAAGGCGATCCGGGTCGGCATCACCGGCTCGCCCGGGGTCGGCAAATCCACCACCATCGACGTGCTCGGCATGTACCTGATCGAGCGCGGCCACAAGGTCGCGGTGCTGGCGGTCGACCCCTCCTCGGCCCGCACCGGCGGCTCGATCCTCGGCGACAAGACGCGGATGGCGCTCTTGTCCGCCTCCGACCATGGTTTTATCCGTCCCTCGCCGGCCGCCGGCACGCTGGGTGGCGTCGCGGCGAAAACCCGCGAGGCGATGCTGCTGTGCGAGGCCGCAGGATTCGACGTCGTACTGGTGGAGACCGTCGGCATCGGCCAGTCCGAGACCGCGGTCTACGACATGACGGATTTCTTCCTGGCGCTGATGCTGCCGGGCGCCGGCGACGAGTTGCAGGGCATCAAGAAGGGTCTGGTCGAGCTTGCGGACATGATCGCGGTCAACAAGGCCGACGGCGACAACATCAAGCGCGCCAACCTGGCGGCGGCCGAGTATCGCGGCGCGCTGCATATCCTCGCTCCACGTTCGCAACACTGGCAGCCGCCGGTCGAGACCTATTCGGCGCTGACGGGGACCGGCATCGACGTGCTGTGGCAGAAGATTCTCGATCACCGCACCGCGATGAATGCGTCAGGCGAATTCGCCGAGCGGCGGCGGCAGCAGCAGGTGAAATGGATGTGGTCGATGCTGGAGCAGCGGATGATGGCGCGGCTGCGCGCCGATCCCGCGATCCGCGGCAAAGTGAAGAAGATCGAAGCCGAGGTAGCCGACGGCCGCATTGCGCCGGCCGTCGCTGCCGAGCAGATCGCGGAAATGCTCAAATAACGGGAGCATGCCGGTTCGGGATTTACCTGACCCGCGATGCACTATCGGCACCCGGACACAACAAAAAGCCTCCTGCGGAGGCCTCAACAAAAAACACGAAAACAACCCCATGCAATGACAAGGTTACGGTAATTTAATACCGATAACGGCATCGCATCGGGGCATACTCAAGGCCGGTCCGCCGGCATCAATAACGCGACGGCATCGACGACCTGACCGGCATCGGCAAGCAAAATGTACTCGCCGCGATGCAGTGTCGTTCCGCTCGCGACGACAACGGCCCGCTTGGGGCAGATGCCAAAACAAGCGGTCATCACGAGGCGCGGGCGCCGGCCCGGCTGCGCATCGCGCAGGCTCTTCACCGCTGACTTCAGCGCTCGCTTGATTCTGGAGCCGCCCGTAACGCGCTTGAGGCATTTCCTGCAAACCAGGACGGGCTCGCGCCGGGAACATACGGTTACGGTGGATGCGGTTTTGACCATCCCCGATATATAGGTACGATTGCGAAAATTTGGCCGGCGTGACGGCAGAGGAACAATTTGGACACCAAACTCCGCATCCTCATCACCGGCTTCGGCCCGTTTCCCGGCGCGCCCTGCAATCCGACCCAGCCGCTGGTGGCGCGGCTGGTGCAGCTGCGCCGTCCCGCGCTCGCCGATGTCGGGTTGCACGGCCACATTTTTCCGGTGACCTACAGAGCGGTCGACAGCGAACTGCCTGACATTTTGAAAGCGTACCGGCCGCAGGCGCTGCTGATGTTCGGCCTCGCCGCCCGCACGCCTTACGTCCGGATCGAAACCCGCGCCCGCAACGCCGTCACAACGCTGTGGCCCGACGCCGATCACACGCGCGTGCGCAAGGGATCGATCGCGGGCGGCGCCGACGCCATGACCTTCGGCCCGCACACCGCCAGACTGCTGCGCGCCGCCGTCGGCACCGGGATCGATGCACGCCCCTCGCGCGATGCCGGCAGCTACCTCTGCAATTACCTGAGCTGGCGCGCGATCGAGGCGACCTGCGGCGAAAGCGGCCCCCGCCTCGCCGCGTTCGTCCACATACCGCCGCTGGCGCGCGATGGCGCACGGCTGCGCAAGGGCTCGATGCACCGCGTCACGCTGGAAGAACTGGTCGACGCTGGCGAGGCGATGTTGATGGAGATGGTGAAGCTGGCGCGACGGGCCACGCTCGCCAACGATTAACCCTACCTCCAACATTCGCCTTCTTCGTCGCCGCCGTCACCATGCCCCGCCGTGTTTTTGCGTTACTCCTGAGCTTGCGGACGTTCGTCCGCCGGAGACGCGATCATGGACGTCAATCGCCGCCATCTCATCGGAGTATCCGCCGCCGGCATTGCCGGCGCGCTGGCGATCTCGCCGGGTTCCGCACGCGCGGCGCCGACGACCTCGGCGCTGGGACGCGATGCCACCCAGTATGGCGTACGGCCCGGCAGCCCCGACGACCAGACCAGGACTTTGCAGCGCGCGATCGACGAGGCCGCTCGGGCGCAGGTCCCGCTGGCGCTGCCGCCGGGGGTCTATCGCACCGGCATGCTGCGCCTGCAAAACGGCACCCAGCTGGTCGGCGTGCGCGGCGCCACCAGACTGGTCTTCAGCGGCGGCGCATCCATGCTGCAAGGCGAAGGCGGCAGCAGCATCGGCCTCAGTAACATCACGCTCGACGGCGGCGGCATTCCGCTGCCGACGCGGCGCGGCCTGGTGCATTGCCTCGACGGGCGCGACATCCGCATCACGGACTGCGAAATCACCCGCAGCGGCGGCAACGGCATCTGGTTCGAAAACTGTTCCGGCGAGGTCAGCGGCAACATCATCTCGAGGATCGCCGTCACCGGATTCACGTCATTCGACGCGCGCGGCCTGATGGTTGCGCGCAACACCATCCTGGACACCAACGACAACGGTATCGAAATCCTCCGCCACGCGATCGGCGACGACGGCACCCTAGTGCTCGACAACCGCATCGAGGACATCAAGGCCGGCCCCGGCGGCTCCGGGCAATATGGCAACGCCATCAACGCGTTTCGCGCCGGCAACGTCATCGTGCGGGGCAATCGTATCAGCAACTGCGACTATTCCGCGGTGCGCGGCAATTCTGCCTCCAACATCCAGATCACGGGCAACAGCGTCTCCGGCGTGCGCGAGGTGGCGCTGTATTCCGAATTCGCGTTCGAGGGCGCGGTGATCGCCAACAACACCGTCGACGGCGCGGCGCTGGGCGTTTCGGTCTGCAATTTCAACGAGGGCGGGCGTATCGCGGTGGTGCAGGGCAATATCATCCGCAACCTGCTGCCGAAGCGCCCGATCGGCACCGCGCCGGACGACGATGCCGGCATCGGCATTTATGTCGAGGCCGACACATCCGTGACCGGCAACGTGATCGAGAATGCGCCGTCGTTCGGGATCATCGCCGGCTGGGGCAAGTATCTGCGCGACGTCGTGATATCGGGCAATGTGATCCGCAATGCCTTCGTCGGCGTCGGCGTGTCGGTGACGCCGGGCGCCGGCACCGCGCTGGTCAACAACAACATGATCTCGGAAACGCCGCGCGGCGCCGTGGTCGGGCTCGACCACGCGCGGCCGGTCACGCCGGATCTAAGCGCCGAAGGCGCGCAGCGTTTTGCCCAGATTGTGGTGGGCACCAACGCGGTGCGGAGATAGCGATCACACGATCGCCCTCTTGCGCCGCCGCACCAGCAGGGCGAATACAACCGCGAGCGCCGACGCCACCGTGTACATCGTGAACGCATTGAGATAGCCGATCATCACCGACTGCCGCATGATCTCCCGCGCGACCCGGGCGAGGCCCGGCACAGTGTCGAAGTTCCACGCCCCCGTCACTTCCGGCATGTTGATTGCCCGGTTGTAGGGCGTGATCATCTCGGTCATGCGGCTGTAATTGGAGCCGGTCGTACGCACGATCTCGGCGATCGACAGCGAGATGAAGAAGCTCGATCCGATGTTGCGCAGCAGGTGGAAGATCGAGGAAGCCTCGGCGTAGTCCTTGGCTTCCAGGGTGTCGAACGCCACCACCGTGATCGGCACCCAGACGACGCCAACGGCAAAGCCCTGGATGGCGCTGTTGACGACCAGTATCTCCATGGTCACGTTGAGATCGAATGTGAGCATCCAGAGTCCCGCCGCGGTTTGCAGGCCAAAGCCGAACGCCATGCTGATGCGCGGGTCGATCCGGCTCATCAAGCCCGCGGCCAGAAAACCCAGCAGCATTCCCAGGCCGCGGCATCCGATCACCTGCCCGACCAGCGCGTCCGAGAATCCGACATGCTGCTGCAGCAGTGGCGGCAGCAACACCATCGGCGTGAAATTGAGCATGCCGTAGATCGTCACCAGCGCGAGCCCGATTGCGTAGTTGCGGTCGGTGAGCAGCCTCAGGTTCAGGAACGGCGCGCGGGCGCCGAGGCTGTGTACGATGAACACGTAGAATGCGATCGCTGCGATCAGGCACTCGATCACGATCTCCGTCGAGTTGAACCAGTCCAGCCGCACGCCGCGCGCGAGCACGAGTTGAATCGCGGCAAGCGCTATGGCGAGCGCAAGAAAGCCGGTCCAGTCGAAGCGAACCTTTTCCAGTTGCACGGAAGACTGCAAGGTCAGGTGCATGCCGATGGTGGCGCAGATGCCGATCGGCACCAGCATGTAGAACGACCAGCGCCAGCTGTAGATCTCGGCGAGATAGCCGCCGAAAACCGGACCGAAAACCGGCGCGACCGCAACCGCCATCCCGAAGATCGACATCACCATCGTGTGCTGATGGCGAGGAAACGTGGCGAACAGGATCGACTGCGACAACGGCACGACCGGCGCACCCGCACCGCCCTGAATGATGCGCCACAGCACCAGCATTTCGAGCGATTGCGCCATCCCGCACAGCAGCGTTGCGACCGTGAAGACGGCAATCGAGTACACCACCACGCGTTTGGTGCCGAAGCGGGACACCAGCCAGCCGGTCATCGGCGTCACCACCGCGGTGGCGAGGATGTTGAACGTCATCGCCCAGGCGATCTCGTCCTGGGTTGCCGACATCGCACCCTGCATCTGCGGCAGCACGGTCGATGTCGTGAGCAGCGCGGTGCCATAGAGCGAGGACCCCAGCACCACGGTGGCCAGGGTCCAGTATCGCTGCGCCGCGGTCAATGCCGGAGCCTGGGTATCTGCGCTTGCGGTACTTTCGGTCATCTCGTTGCGCTGCAAAATGAGCCAGATAATAACCTAGCTTACCAATTAAATAACCTAGCTTACTAATTCGCCGGCGGCTACAATTGAAGCATGCCGAATACCGACGAATACATTGGCGTGGTGATATCCGACGTCGCCCGGCTGTTGCGGACGGAGTTCGATCGCCGCGTACGCCGGCTCGGGATCACCAGGGCGCAATGGCTGGTGCTGACCCGTCTGCACCGGCATCCGGGCGCCTCGCTTTCCGAGCTTGCCGAGATGATGGAGGTGGAGAAGGCGACCGCGGGCCGCATGATCGACCGGCTGGTGGCCAATGGCTGGGTGGCGCGCCGGACCCAGCGTGAAGACCGCCGCGTCAAGCGCGTATATCTCACGCCGGAAGCCGAGCGGGTGCACAAGCGCATCTGGCGCGTCGCCGAAGCAACGGTAGAAGACGCCCTCACCGATCTCTCGGTGCCGGAAAGCAGGCAACTCATGTTGTTGTTGCAGCGCATCAAGAAGACGCTGGTTTCGGCCGTGGATGGCGGTCCGCCCGGGAAAGCCGTGGTTGCCAGCCGCAAACCTGTTTCGCGCAGCGCGCGCGGCCTCAATGGGAAGGCCGCGCCATGAGCAAGCGACTGCGGCCATGGGCGCTAATCGGCGTGCCGGTGCTCGTCCTGCTCGGAGCGCTGATGTTGTGGCTGCAGGGCGGCCGTTACGCATCAACCGAGAATGCGTTCGTCAAGGCGGACATTACCCAGATTGCAGGCGAAGTGCCCGGCCGGATTATCGACGTGCGCATTCGTGACCACGCGGTCGTCAAGGCGGGCGACGTGCTGTTTCGTCTCGATCCCGCCCCCTACCGGCTGGCGCTCGCCAAGGCTGAAGCCGAGACCGATTCCGCGCGTGCTGCCGTTGAGCAGCTCAAGGTGAGCCTGCGTGAGACCCGGGCCGAGGCAACCGAGGCCGAGAACAAATTGGCCTATCTTCAGAGCCAAGCCAAACGTCATCGCGATCTGTCCGGACGCGGCGTCACTTCGGCCACCAGGGTCGAACAGGCCGACAGCGAAGAACAGG
>NZ_JAUYQU010000222.1 GCF_030697065.1 Bradyrhizobium sp. | reverse complement strand
ATCATCGCCGCGACATCGTCGTGGATTTCCTTCATCAGCCTGGCGAGATTGGGCGCGGCAATTCGGCCATCGCCGGCAAGATGAGCGCCGCCGATCAGCGTCGCCAGCGCCGCAGCCGGAATTCCGGCGGCGCTGCATTCGACATGCAAATCGGTGGCCGGGCGATCGGGCTGCTGCGCATGGCGTGCCGCGGCCTGCAGCGCGCTCAGGCGAACCTTGATCCGATCGTTGGCGGCCAGCCCCTCCGCGACCAGCGACGGCAACAGAATGTCGGCCTGTCCGAGTTGCTCGATGATTTGAGATTTCATGCGCGGTCACCGGAAGGAGGTGACATCCGTATGCCCTGCATCGGCGACAGTATCATTGCGCCAGATCATTCATAAAAACGTCATGAAATGAAGCGTTTGGCGGCTGTCAACCAGCTTGGTCATCCACAGGGCGGCATCATTGTTCTTGCTTTGTTCTAGGTGGGTGTTATGGTGCCTGCATGAGCCGAGCATCCTCACATGCCCTCAAGCACCCGCCGGTCACGGCGCCCTCCGAGCCGGCGGGTGTACCTTCGCCTTTTCCCGAACTCGCGGTGGCGATCGAGCGCGAGCGGCGGCGTGGCCGCGGCGCGCAATCCAACGCTTCCGGCCGCTTCGAGGCCGAGGCGCGGGTCGCCTTCGACGATGGCTGGCAGAGCCTCGACGATCTGCCGCCGTTCAAGACCACCGTCGCAATCGATACAGCCCGCAAGGTCATCACCCGCAACGACTCGCCCGACATCGGCTTCGACCGCTCCATCAATCCCTACCGGGGCTGCGAGCATGGCTGCGTCTACTGCTTTGCGAGGCCGACCCATGCCTATCTCGGCCTGTCGCCCGGGCTCGACTTCGAAACGAAGCTCTACGCAAAGCCCGACGCGCCGCAGCTCCTGGAAAAGGAACTGGCGGCGCAGGACTACGAGCCGCGCATGATCGCGATCGGCACCAACACCGATCCCTACCAGCCGATCGAGCGCGAGCGGAAGATCATGCGCGGGATTCTCGAAGTGCTGGAACGGGCAGGCCATCCGGTCGGCATCGTGACCAAATCGGCGCTGGTGACCCGCGACATCGATATTCTGGCGCGGATGGCGAAGCGCAATCTCGCCAAGGTCGCGCTGTCGGTCACCACGCTCGATCCGAAACTGGCGCGCACCATGGAGCCGCGGGCCTCGACGCCGGCCCGGCGGCTGGAAGCGCTGCGGCAATTGTCGGCGGCGGGAATCCCGTCCACGGTGATGGTGGCGCCGGTAATCCCCGCGCTGAACGATTCCGAGATCGAGCGCATTCTCGATGCCGCCTTTCATGCCGGCG
>NZ_JAUYQU010000175.1 GCF_030697065.1 Bradyrhizobium sp. | reverse complement strand
GTACTCCCCCCGGCTTCAGCGCCCGATGGATCGCCTTCAGCCCCTTGGCATCGTAGAGAGCGTCATTGGCCTTGCGGATCAGGCCCTCCGGGCCGTTGTCGACGTCGAGCAGGATGGCGTCGAACGCCCGTGGTTTCGATGCGATCACATCGATGACATCGGCGCCGAGAATCGTCGCGCGCGGATCTTCGAGGCTGTCGCCGAAGATTTCGGCCATCGGCCCGCGCGCCCAGTCGATCACGGCGGGCACCAGTTCGACCACCGTGATCCGCGCTGTCGGCCCCAGCACCGCGAGCGCGGCGCGCAGCGTGAAGCCCATGCCGAGCCCACCGATCAGCAGATGCGGCGACTTGACCGCCTCCAGCCTTCGGCAGGCCAGCGTGGCGAGCGCCTCCTCCGATCCCGAGAGGCGGCTGCTCATCAACTCGTTCTGGCCGAGCTTCATGGAAAATTCGGCGCCGCGCTGCATCAGACGAAGTTCGACGTCCGAACCGGGCACGCCTGTCGTATCGATCTGTTTCCACGGAATCATCCCGCGCTTTTACGCCGCTTTGGCGGCATCGTGCAAAGTCCGTTAGGGACCGATCGGACAGGTGCCGGGCTTCTGACAGGGTGCGGGCGCCGCCCGCGTGGTGGCCGAAGCCACGTCGGTCGTCGGGCCTTCGGCTCCGTTGACGATGGCGGAGACGCGCCAGCGATAGGCGGTTCTCGGCGTCAGCCCTGAATCGGCGAAACTTGGTCCGGCCACATCCGCCACTGTCGTAAACGCGCCTTCGGCGCCGGCACGAAAGATCCGATACGCTGTGGTCGGCGCCAGCGGGGTCCACGCCAGATCGGCCGACGTGTCCGATGTATCGATCACCTTGAGCGGATTGGGGGCGCCGGCTGGCCCCGCCGCTGCACCGGGTGCGGCGCCCGCCGTCAGCGCGTCGAGCATCGCCTTGATGGTACGGATCTGCGCGCCGGATTTGGTCACGTAATTGTCGCTGTGGCTGACGTAGCTCCACCAGTCCCAGCAGGCCTGCGGGTTGAACGGCGCGAACGAGCTGGCCCTGGTTTGCGGATAAAGCACGATCAGGCGATTGCTGTCGGCCCAGGCATTGTAGCCGGTATTGTCGATGAAGCGCCGGCCGATATTGCCGACATCCTGCCTGCATCCATGCAAGGCGATATGGACGCGGCACGCCGCGCCCTGCTCGCATTCCCCGGGAACGTAAACGAAGCCGGAGCGGTCGAGACTGAGCGGACCTGGATCGTTCGGCTTGGTGTAGACGGACTGGTCGAAGGGCTTGACCGTCCCGGTCAGTGGGCCATGGTTCGGCGGGTTCAACGCGCCGTAAATATGCTGAAGGATGATTCCGGCCTGGTCATAGCCGCATTTGTTGATGAACGGCGCGACATTGACCTGGCAATCGTTGAGGCCGTCGATCGGTTTGTCGGTCGCAACGGCCAGAGAGTGCCCCGCCCCGACGGTGGTCTGGTAATAGAGATTGCCGCGGTTGGCCTCGCCCAGATAGTGGCGATAGAAATCCGCCGCGGCATCGGTGACCGACCTCGCCACGACCGCGTCGTTGTACCCATGGAATAGATAAATCTTCTGCCGTGCGACGAACTGCAGGGAATCGATATCGCCGGAGGCCGACTTGGCGTCCGCCTTCTCGAAGGAGCGGTTCATGTCCCGTGGCGGCCCGGTCATGCACGATCCGGTCGCGGTCATGATCGGCAGCCTGTAGCCGTTCATGATATCGCTCGCGTCGGCCTTGGCACACCAATACGGCCCGCCGGCGATGACGCCGACGCCCTTGATCACAGAAGACCAGGCAGTGCCGAACTGTACCGCCATGAACGCGCCGGAAGAAACACCCGATATCGAGCTTTCGCGGATGTCGGCATTGTAGCCGGTCAGTCTTGCGGGATCGGCAGACAGTGCCGGACTCGCCGATAGCACGCAACTCAAAGCGATCGCGGTTCGGCGCCATGCGGCAACGTCCATGAGACACTCCCCAAAACGTATCAGCCTGCCAGAAAGCCCTGCATAAGGCATGCCGGTTTGATGACAAATTAAAGATGAGAGGGTCCGACGCGCGTTCAAGTCCGTCGAAAAATGCAGAACTGAAACCGCTGGTTCGAATTCCAGGGCGTGGCATGATCCTGCCGCCGGGAGTCCACCAGCTCAAAACCTTCGCCCAGTTCCTTCGTCAGGCTCGCCGCATCGTACCGGATGACGGGCAGCCCGCTGCATTTTTCCGGGCCGTCGATGGCAAACGTCCCAATGATGACATGGCCGCCGGGACTGACCGCCTGTCGCAGACGCACCACATAGGCGGCGCGATCCACGGGATCGGTCAGAAAATGAAAGGCGGCCCTGTCATGCCAGATGTCGAAAGCGTGCGCCGGCTGCCACCGGGTGACGTCAGCGACGACCCATTCGACCTCAGTGGCGCGGTCGCCAAGCCGTGCTTTGGCGGTGTCGAGCGCGGCGTGCGAGATGTCCAGCACCGTCACCCGCCTGAACCCGCGCGCGAGAAGGCTGTCGACCAGCCGTGACGCGCCGCCGCCAATGTCGACGATGGCGGCCTGCGGCGTCGGCCGCGCAAGGTCGATCAGTTCGAGCGACGGCGCTGGATTTTCCTGAAACCAGCTGACCTCGTTCTCGCCCTTGGTTGTGTAGACCGTTTCCCAGTGGGATTTTCGGTTTGCGTCTGTCATCGGCGATCTCCCTGCGGGTCCTCGAGGGGTGGCGCGAACATGGTGGCCATGCTACACGATCGGAACGTCGATCCACACCTTCGGGATCATCCGCGCCCGCCTATCCCAGCATCTGGGTGTCGCCGCACACCGAGATCGCCTGGCCGGAAATGGTCCTGCCGCGCGGGCTGCACAGGAACAGGATCTGGTCGGCGATCTGTTCCGGCGTCACATAGTCCTTGATCGAGGTGTAGGAGAACGCCGTGCGTTCCATCTCGGCGAAGGAAATCCCGCGCTGCTGCGCCTTGGCTTCCAGCACCCGGCGCTGCCGGTCGCCGGCGACGAGGCCAGGCAGGATCGCATTGACGCGGATGTTGTCCGGCCCGAGTTCGATGGACAGCGATTTGGTGAAACCGATCACGCCCCATTTCGCCGCCGCATAGGGCGTGCGCATCGCAAAGCCGAGCCGGCCGGCCGCTGAGGAAATATTGACGATCGATGCGTTCCTGCTCTGGCGCAGATGCGGCACGGCAAGGCGGGTGCAGTTGAATTGCCCGGTCAGGCAGATTTCCAGGCAGCGGTCCCAGTCTTCCGGATTCATCTCCTCGACCTTGGCGGTCGGTCCGGCGACGCCGGCATTGTTGATCAGCACATCGAGACCGCCGAGTTCTGTCAGGGCTTCCGCGAACAGTGTTTGCACCGCCGCCCGATCGGAGACATCGCAGGGCGTCGACGTGATGGCGGGATCGCTGGCGGCGAGTTCAGACAATGCGGCTTCATCGACATCGCAGGTGTGAACCCTGGCGCCTTCGGCTGCGAACCGCCGCGCAATGGCGCGCCCGATGCCGTTGGCGCCGGCGGTTACCAGCACGCGCAAACCCTTGAGTTCGAGATCCATGATCGCTCCGAGATGTCGGTTGCAGGAATGTCAGTCGGCAAGTCCGCCGCGCGACAGGATGAAATCCGCCGCGCCCCTGATGTCGCCGGCAATTCCGGCCTGCGCGGCCTCGCCATCGCCGGCCTCGATCGCCTTGCGCGCCGCGGCGTGAAACCGGATTGCGTCGCCCTTTGCCAGCCGATCGGGATTGGCCCTGAGATCGAGATTGATCACGGGTCCCGCCTTCAGCCACAGCGCCCGAATGATCTCGACCAGGATTGGCGAATGCGCCGCCTCGTAAACCGCGAAATGAAAGGTCTTGTTGAGTTCGACCGCGCGCGGCAGGTCAGGCACCGGCGCCTCGCTCTCCTGTCGCATAGCTTGTTCGGCGCGGGCGATCGACTTGAGGTCGCCGCTGTCGCGGTGCAGGGCGGCCTGCGCCGCGGCATGGCCTTCGATCGCGATCCGCACCTTGGTCAAGTCGCGAAACTGCGCCGCCGACATCAGGGGAACGCGCACCGCGCGATTCGGCGTCACCTCCAGCGCCCTGTCGGCGACCAGCCGCGATACCGCCTCGCGCACCGGCATGATGGAGACGCCGAGCACATCCGCCGCCGCGCGCAGCGACAGTTTCTCGCCGGGCGCCAGCCGGCCGGACATCAACAGGTCGGCCAGCCTGGCGTAGGCGCGCTCCCCCAGCGTCTGACGGTCCAGCGGTTCCACCAAATTGAGCGCGCCGGGCAAATTCAACGGAAACTCCCATACGCCGGAACGCTCGAGAGAGGACTCGACAACGGCCCGAACTTTTGCAACTCTAACTGTGATCACAGATCACGGCAAGCGACGCAGCGCTTGCCGAAATAAGAAACAGCCGCAGCCTACGCGGCCGAACCAGGGAGATGAAGGCCGATGTCCAATAACAATCAATTCACGCGCCGAAGCCTGTTGAAGACCGCCGGTGGCATTGCCCTGGTGTCGGGAATCTCCGCGCCGGCGATTCTGCGTGCCCAGACCGCGGACGTCATCAAGATCGGACATCTGACACCACGCACCGGCTTTCTCGGCCCGCTCGGCGAATATGCCGTGATGGCTGCCGATCTCGCGGTGGAAGAGATCAACGCCGCCGGCGGCGTGATGGGCCGCAAGGTTGAGCTTCTGAAGGAGGATTCGGTCAATCCGCAGACCGCCTCGACCAAGGCCGAGCGCATGATCGAGCGCGACAAGGTCGCCTGTATCATCGGCGAAATCTCCTCCGCCTCGTGCCTGACCATCGCGCAGGTCGCCTCGCGCACCAAGACCTTGTTCATCAACACCGGCGGCAACTCCGACGCGCTGCGCGGCAAGGATTGCCAGCGCTACATGTTCCACGTGGAGTCGCAGAACTCGATGTACGTCAAGACCGTCGGCCGATCGTTCCTGCGCGACGGCCTGGTCAAGGGCAAGAAGTGGTACTCGCTGACGGCGGACTACGCCTTCGGTCATGACCTCCTGAGGGTCTCGAAGCGATTCATGGAAGCCAATGGCGGCAATTTCGCCGGCGACGACCTGGTGCCCACCGACGCCACCGACTTTTCGGCCTATCTGCTCAAGATCCGCGAAGCCAAGCCCGATCTGGTCGTGATCAATCTCGCCGGCAACCAGATCACAAACTTCCTCAAGCAATATGCCGAGTTCGGCCTGACCTTCCCGGTCGGCGGCTTCGGCTTCGACACCGCGCTGGCCTGGGCGGCCGGCAAGGGCAATTTCGTCGGCACATGGCCGGTGGTCTGGCATCATCTGCTCGAGACGCCGGGCTCCAAGGCGTTCGTCGCGGCCTTCACCAATAAATACAAGAAGCCGCCGGAAAACCAGGCCTGGGGCGATTACGTCGCCGTCAAGATCGTGGCCAAGACCATCAACGACCTGAAATCCGCGGAATCGCCGAAGATCATCGAACACTTCGAGAAGGGTGCGAAGTTCGACGTGCTGAAGACCCGGGAAGGCTATTTCCGCGCCTCGGATCATCAGTTGATGCACGAGATGTATGCAGTGACGGCGCTGCCCGCCGACAAGATCAAGAACCAGTGGGATATCTTTGCTTCCAGCCCCGCGGTCCCGGCTGCCAACGAAGACCTTGAAATCATCGCCGCCACCAAGGAAGAGAACAGCTGCACCTTCCCGAGCTGATCGACTGATCTCTATCGTCATTCCGGGCTGGTCCGAAGGACCAGACCCGGAATCTCGAGATTCCGGGTTCGATGCGGAGTTTATCATCGGGCCGGCCGAAGGCCGGACCCGGTGGCATCGCCCCGGAATGACGGCCCCTCGACTCTCTCACCGGCCGAGACCCCATCCATGTCCACCATGTTGCTCGCCCAGCAAGTCCTCAACGGCCTGCTTGATGGCGTCTACTACCTGCTGATCGCACTCGGCCTGTCGCTGATCTTCTCGCTTGGCGGCATCGTCAACCTCGCGCATGGCGCGTTCTACGCGATCGGCGCTTACCTGACGCTGGTGCTGTCGCCATATCTCGGCTTCGGCGGCTCGTTCGTCGTGGCTCCCGTGGTGGTGGCGCTGATGGGCGTGGTGATCGAGCGCACGCTGTTTCGCCGCTTCTATCGCTCCGATCCGATCCTCTCGCTGTTGATGACGTTCGGCCTCGCCATGGTGGCGGAGCAGGCGCTGCGGATGATTTTCGGCGCACCGCCGCTGTCCTATTCGATACCGACATGGCTGCGCGGACAGGTCGCGATCGGCAGCTTCATCTATTCGTTCTATCGCGTGGTGCTGCTCGGCATCGCCATTACCTGCATCGCCGCACTCTGGCTGCTGCTGCAGAAGACCTCGTTCGGCCGCGTGGTGCGCGCCGGCGTACAGAACCCCGACATGGTGGGCGCGCTCGGCATTTCCCTGCAGCCCTATATGTCCGCAGTGGCCGCCCTCGGCATCGGCCTGGCCGGCCTTGCCGGCGTGCTGCTGGCTCCGATCTATTCGATCCATCCGGCGATGGGCCAGGAAATCATCACGCCGGCCTTCGTCGTGGTGGTGATCGGCGGCCTCGGATCGTTCTGGGGGGTGGTGGCCGCCGCCTTGCTGGTCGGCCTCGTCAAGGGTGTCATGGTCGGCATCGGCTATTCCGCGGCCTCCACCGCAGCGATCTATCTTCTGATGCTTCTGGTGCTGCTGTTCCGGCCACGCGGCCTGTTCGGCGAACGCATCACGCGGTTCGAGTGAGACGCTGACATGATGAACCGCCTGATGAACCGCCTGCCCATTCCGCTTGTCATCGCCGCCCTCGCGCTGTTCGCGCTGCCGCCGCTGCTGCTCGCGCTCGGCCTCACCATGACCTCGGCCTCCGAGGTCGCCATCTTCGCGCTGGCCTGCATGGCGCTGAACATCCTGGTCGGGCATACCGGCCTCGTCTCGTTCGGCCATGGCGCCTGGTTCGGCCTCGCGGCCTATGCAGCGGCGCTGACGCAGCGCAACCTGATGCCGGACTCGTTCTTCGGCCCGGCCATTGCCGGTGTCCTGATCGTGATGGCCGTCGCCCTCACCTTCGGATTCCTGATCCTGCGCCGGCGCGGCGTTTATTTCTCGCTGCTGACATTGGCGCTGGCCGCGATGCTGTATGCGGTGGCGTTCCGCTGGACCGACGTCACCGGCGGCGAGAACGGCCTCGGCGGCATCACCCGGCCGACGCTGTTCGGCCTCAACCTCGAATCTTCCACCAATTACTACTGGTTCATTGCATCCATCGCGTTCGCGGTGCTGATTCTTCTGTGGCGCTTCCATAATTCGACTGTCGGCACCGTGCTGGTGGCAATCCGCGAGAACGAGCAGCGCGCGCGTTTCCTCGGCTATCCCACCAACCGCTACAAGCTCGTTGCCTTCGTGCTGTCCGCCGGCATCACCGGACTTGCCGGCATATTGCTGCTGTTCCAGAACCGCATGACTTCGGCCGATCCGATCTCGGTCGCGTTTTCCGGCGAATTGCTGGCGATGGTGGTGATCGGCGGCATGCGCAGCTTCCTGGGCCCGGCGCTCGGCGCATTGTTCTTCATCCTGTTCCGCGAATTCCTCGGCATCTACACCGAGAACTGGCTATTCTGGTTCGGCCTGGTGTTCGTCGGCTTCATCGTGTTCTCCCCGACCGGCCTGGTCGGCGTCGCCGAGCGGCTGATCGCGCCGTTCCGCAAGAAGACCATCGAGGATGCCGCGATGTCGGCGCGCCGCATCGAGGCACTGCCGCTGCCGGAATTCCTGCGGCCCAAATCGCATACCGACGGGGCGGTGCTGTCCGCCCGCCACATCGTCAAGAGCTTTGGCGGCATCAAGGCCGTGCAGGGCATCGACATCTCGATCGAAGACCGCACCTTGCACGCGTTGATCGGGCCTAACGGCGCCGGCAAGACCACCGCCTTCAACCTGCTGTCCGGCATGTTCCCGCCCGACGAAGGCTCGGTCTCGCTGCTCGGCAAGCCGATTGCCGGCGAGACGCCGGAGGAGATCGCCCGCGCCGGCATCGGACGCTCGTTCCAGATCACCAATCTGTTTCCGACCCTTAGCGTCGGAGAAAACATCAGGCTTGCCGTGCAGGCGCGGCATCCGCAGCGCTTCGATCCGATTACGTCGGCGCTTTCGATCGAGGCGATCAACGCAGAGACCGACGCCACCATCCGCTATCTCGGCCTCGCCGGCATCGAACAGGCGGAGGCCGGCATGCTGTCCTATGGCGGCCAGCGTCTGCTCGACATGGGCGTGGCGCTTGCCACCGCGCCGCGCGTGCTGCTGCTCGACGAGCCGCTCGCCGGATTGGCCGCCGCCGAGCGCGAGCGCATCGGCGCCATCATCAAGCGCATCTCGTCGGACCTGCCGGTGCTGCTGGTCGAACACGATATCGACCGGGTGTTTCAGCTCGCCGACCATGTCACGGTGATGAACGAAGGCCGCGTGCTGCTCGACGGTACGGTCGAGCAGGCGCGGGCCAGCCCGGAAGTTCAGGCCGTCTATATCGGCTCCGGCGCGTCGGAAGTCGCAGCAAGGCCGCGTGAGACCGCCGCCCGCGTCAGCGCGCTGCTGACCGCCAGCAATGTCGACACCTTCTACGGCAAGAGCCACATCCTGAACGACGTCAACTTCACGCTGCACGAGAACGAGATCATCGCGCTGTTGGGGCGCAACGGCGCCGGCAAATCGACGCTTTTGAAAACGCTGATCGGAATCGCGCCGGCGGCGAACGGGTCGATCAGGCTGGCGGACGTCGAACTGATCGGCAATTCCTCAGCCCAGAATGCCCGGCTCGGCATCGGCTATGTGCCGCAGGGCCGCGGCCTGTTCGCCGGCATGAGCGTCGAGCAGAACCTCGAACTCGGCGGCCTGAAGCGGCAGACCGGCAATGGCGTGCACTGGACACGGGAGCGGATCTACGAATACTTTCCGCGCATCAAGGAGCGGCTCGACAGCCCGGCGGACTACCTTTCCGGCGGCGAGCAGCAGATGGTGGCGGTGGCTCGCGCGCTGTCGGGCGACGTGCGGGTGCTGCTGCTCGACGAACCGTTCGAGGGGCTGGCTCCCACTGTGGTGGAGCAATTATTCGAGACCTTCGACCGGCTGCGCAAGGAAATCGCCATCATCATCGTCGACCACCACCTCGACCTGGCGCTGGCGCTGTCGGATACTACCGTGGCGCTGGAGCGTGGCCGGGTGATTCACCAGGGACCGTCGAAGGCGCTGCGCGACGATCTCGATCTGCGCCGCAAGGTGCTGTGGCTGTAGCTTGTGAGAGCAGAGTATGACCGATACTGAACGCAACGTCGCCATCGTCGGTTCCGGCCTGATCGGGCGCGCCTGGGCCACGATCTTCGCGCGCGCGGGCTGGAACGTGCGGCTGAACGATCCGCACATTCCGACCCTGAAGGCGGCACCTCGCCTGATCCGCGACGAGCTGCACGCGCTGGCGCGTCATGGTCTTTGCAGCGATCCCGATGGCGCGGTGGCGCGGGTCTCGATCGCAGCGAGCCTGCAGGAGGCCCTGCTCGGCGTCGAATTCGTCCAGGAGAACGGGCCGGAAATCCTCGAGGACAAGAAAACCATCTTCGCCCAGCTCGACAGGCTGGCGCCGCCGAACGCGCTGCTGGTGTCCTCGACCTCAGCCATCACGGCCTCGCGCTTCACCCAGGCCCTGCCCGGCCGGGCGCGCTGCCTGGTCGGCCATCCCGTCAATCCGCCGCATCTGGTACCGCTGGTCGAACTGTGCGGCGCGCCGTGGACCTCGCCCGACGCGATCGACCGCGCCCGAACTATCTATCGCGGGATCGGCCAGGTGCCGGTCACCATCAACCGCGAGATCAACGGCTTTGTCTTGAACCGGCTCCAGGGCGCGCTGCTGGCGGAAGCCTTCCGCCTCGTCGGCGAGGGCTACATCTCGGCCGAAGACCTCGACCACACCGTGAAGGACGGCCTCGGCCTGCGCTGGTCGTTTCTCGGGCCGTTCGAGACCATCGAACTCAATGCACCCGGCGGCATTCCCGACTATTGCGCGCGCTACACCGGCTTCTACAAGGAGCTGGCTTCCTCCGCCGCCGGCCCCGACGTCTATCAAAGCCCGAATGTGGACCGGGTGATCGCAGCCTGGCCGCATCAGCCGACGCCGGAACGCATCGCCGAACTGACGCAGCGGCGCAACGAACGCCTCGCGGCATTGGCCGCGCACAAGGCCCAGCACACCGACAAATCCTGAAATATCGACCGACTGTTCAAGAAAGTGATCACAACATGAGCCGCAAAGTCATCATCACCTGTGCCGTGACCGGCGCGATTCACACCCCCTCAATGTCGAAGGCGCTGCCGGTAACGCCGCAGGAAATCGCCGATGCCGCGGTCGATGCCGCCGAAGCCGGCGCCGCCATCGTGCATCTGCACGCGCGCAATCCGAAGACCGGCCAGCCCGACCAGAGCCCGGAAGCCTTCGCGCCGTTCCTGAAAATCATCAAGCAGCGCTCCAACTGCGTGATCAACCTCACCACCGGCGGCGCGCCGACCATGACCGTGGACGAGCGCGTTCGCCCCGCCGCGGTCTACAAGCCGGAGGTGGCATCGCTCAACATGGGATCGATGAATTTCGCGTTCTTCGGCATGCTCAACCGCTTCAAGAAGTTTGAGCACGACTGGGAGCTGAAGCACCTGCAGAACAAGGACATCGTGTTCCGCAACACGTTCCAGGACATCGAATATGTGCTCAAGACGTTGTCGGAGACCGGCACCCGCTTCGAATTCGAATGCTACGACACCGCGCATCTCTACAACCTCAACTACTTTCTCGAACAGGGCATGGTGAAGCCGCCTCTGTTCGTGCAGACCGTGTTCGGCCTGCAGGGCGGCACCGGCGCGCATCCGGAGGATGTGCTCCACATGAAGCGCACCGCCGACCGGCTGTTCGGCGACAAGATGGTGTGGTCGGTGCTGGGCGCGGGGCGCAACCAGCTGCCGATCGCGGCGATGGCCGCCGCCATGGGCGGCAATATCCGCGTCGGCCTTGAAGACTCGCTGTGGGCGGCGCCCGGCCGGATGGCGGCGTCGAACGCCGAGCAGGTCACGCTCGCCCGCAAGATCATCGAAGGTCTCGGCCTGCAGGTGGCGACATCCGATGAAGCCCGCGAGATTCTCGACCTGAAGGGCGGCGACAAGCTGGAAGTCTGACGGGTTCCGGTCGACGAACCATTGCGCGCTGCACCAATGGCTGCATATCGTTTTGGATTTCGAACAGAATTGCATTATTCCGAGGCATCGACGCGGCACCCGGCCTTGCCGGTGTCTTGCCGGTGTCTTGCCGGTTGCGTCGCCGCGCCGTCATGGATAACCTCCTGCTCAATTGGCCCGTTGAGGCTGAATGATCAGGGAGGGGAACATGCGAAGCGTGCGTGCGCTTGCGGCCGTGGC
>NZ_JAUYQU010000176.1 GCF_030697065.1 Bradyrhizobium sp. | reverse complement strand
ACTCGACGTCGTCGAGGGCCTGCAGTTCGACCGCGGCTACTTCTCCCCCTACTTCGTCACCTACGCCGCCAAGATGCGCGTGGAATGCGACGACGCCTTCATCCTGATCAACGAGAAGAAGCTCTCCTCGCTGAACGAACTGCTGCCATTGCTGGAAGCCGTCGTGCAGACCGGCAAGCCGCTCGTCATCGTTGCTGAAGACGTCGAAGGCGAAGCTCTCGCCACCCTTGTCGTCAACCGTCTCCGCGGCGGCCTCAAGGTTGCCGCTGTGAAGGCTCCGGGCTTCGGCGACCGCCGCAAGGCCATGCTGCAGGACATCGCTGTCCTGACCGGCGGCCAGGCGATCTCGGAAGACCTCGGCATCAAGATGGAGAACGTCACGCTCGCCATGCTCGGTCGCGCCAAGAAGGTGATGATCGACAAGGAGAACACCACCATCGTCAACGGCGCCGGCAAGAAGGCCGACATCGAAGCCCGCGTTTCGCAGATCAAGGCGCAGATCGAGGAGACCACCTCGGACTACGACCGCGAGAAGCTGCAGGAGCGTCTGGCCAAGCTCGCCGGCGGCGTCGCGGTGATCCGCGTCGGCGGCGCGACCGAAATCGAAGTCAAGGAGCGCAAGGACCGCGTCGACGACGCGATGCATGCGACCCGTGCGGCGGTTGAAGAAGGCATCGTACCGGGCGGCGGCGTCGCCCTGCTGCGCGCCTCCGAGCAGCTCAAGCGCATCAAGACCGCGAACGACGACCAGAAGACCGGCGTCGAGATCGTCCGCAAGGCGCTGTCCTGGCCCGCTCGCCAGATCGCGATCAACGCAGGCGAGGACGGCTCCGTCATCGTCGGCAAGATCCTCGAGAAGGACCAGTATTCGTACGGCTTCGACTCGCAGTCGGGCGAATACGTCAACCTGATCTCGAAGGGCATCATCGATCCCACCAAGGTGGTTCGCGCGGCGATCCAGAACGCAGCCTCGGTTGCGGCTCTGCTGATCACCACCGAAGCCATGGTGGCCGAACTGCCCAAGAAGGGCGGCGCCGCAGGCGGCGGCATGCCCCCGGGCGGCGGCATGGGCGGCATGGATTTCTGATCCAGGCTTCCTTACGCAAGTCTCAAGAATGCAGAACCCCGGCAGCGATGCCGGGGTTCTTGTTTTTTGCAATTGTGGCCTTTCGTGAGCCTTGCAAAAGGATATGGGAGGCAACCTGCCTCCGCGAACTAGGCTTGACTAATCCGCGATACGTATCGCATACTAGAACATGATCCGCAGCTTTGCCGACAAGGGCACGGAATTGCTTTTTCGTGGCGGTCCTTGTCCGGCCCGCTGGCGGAGTATCGAGGCCATCGCGTTGCGCAAACTCGATATGGTGGACGCAGCGACCCGCCTCGACGATTTGCTTTCCCCACCGGGCAACCGGCTGGAAGCATTGAAAGGCGATCGACGCGGGCAGCATTCGATTCGGATCAACCGACAGTGGCGGGTCTGTTTTCGCTGGACGCCCGACGGACCCGAGGCCATTGAAATCGTGGATTATCATTAAGGAGGCAGCGATGGCGCGGTTGCGAACTCATCCGGGAGAGGTGTTGAGAGAGGAATATCTG
>NZ_JAUYQU010000141.1 GCF_030697065.1 Bradyrhizobium sp. | reverse complement strand
CTAGGGCATGCACACATCTCTAAGGCTCCATCCTGCAGCGACGGCGTGGAAGTATTCGAGGCCGTTTTTCATGGTGATAGGGCCAGGTGGTTTGGACGAGGGATAGCCATCCCAACCGCCGAGACGACTAATGACCCAGGTAGCCCAGGCAAGACTGTCGGGTGGATGCGGGTTCCTGAGCCGCTTGCTTTGGGCTTCAAGATTTCGGTTGAGAGCGGTGAGCGTTGCGACCGCGCTGGCATCGAAGGCGAGCCGAATGGGCTGATGGGCACGGCCGTCACGCGCCTGCAACAGCTGGATGGTGATGACCGCAGCCTTGGCAGCAATGACGACCAGCTTAAGAAGCCGTTCGGCGGTGGCGACCTGGCTGTCCTCCAGCCTGAAGCCCTGGGTCTTGAGAACGCGGAAGAATTGCTCGATCAGCCAGCGCCGCTTGTACCATTCGACGATACGCCAGGCCTCTTCCACCGTCGTCACCGGGTGGGTGGTGAGAAGCCGCCAGCGCAGTGGCTCTGTGCCGGCCCGGGCATCTGGTTCACGCACATCGACATAATTCAGCGGCAGGCTTTTCGGCAAATGGCGCAGAAATTTGTTCTGCGGCCGGGCCAGGTTCACTGCGCCGAAGCGCAGTTCGAGCTGTGCGATCCGCTCAGCCCGTTGCGCGCGCGCCGGCAATACGATGGCGCGCTGGTCCACGACGGCCAGGGCTTCGCTGGCCGCATACAGGCCGGTGCCATCCGCGAGCTTGCGATCATGCATGCTGCGGGCGATCACATGGAAACGCCTCTCGGCCGCGTTGGCATAAAGCGCGAAGATGTCGCTCTCGCGATCCCCGAGCGCGGTCATCATGGCCGCCTTGGCAAGCAGCGGCTTGGCCGCCAGCGCGGTAGCGATCCAGCGCTGGGATTCCTTGTCCGACAAATCGCGCAGATCGTGCGAGACGGTACAGCGGCCCTGGCGGGTCCATACATGACCGCTTACCAGACCGAGACAGATGCCGTTATCAGCGTCTACCGCCAGCATCGGGTGCAGCAGCACTCCACGACCGTTGCCCTTGCCGATCTCCCCGAGCCCACGCCGGCGTTCCGCCGTGGTTGCGAAGTTGATTTCGCTGGTATCCTGGATCGCCAGCACATGGCGGCCTTCCGCCGCCGCCGCTGTACCCTCGCTCCAGCTTTCGATTACGCGCTCGGTCGTCACCTTGGCGTTGCCGAGAAAGCGGTTGAACCGCACCTCACGGCCCCGGACCCCTTTTGCCAACCGCCGCAGGCAGACATCCTTGCCCGCGACCATGCATTCGACAAGCGCCGCCCCCCTTTATCGAGACGACGATCCCCGAACCTACCCAACGACCAGTCAATCTGAACCCGCATGCTGACACCCCTGCCAAAGCCGAAGTGCCACCAAAGAAACCACACGGATTCCCGATTCTGGAATCCCCTTGGCCTGACCCGAGTCAATCCGCCGCACCAGATGTGTGCATGCCCTAGCGCGTTCGCGGGGACGACATGACGCCCGCAAAATCACTCCGCCAGTTCCGGCCACGGCACGATGGTCGACTTCACCGTCTTCATCGCCATCGCGTCCGCCACCGCGCGGCCGATGCCTTCCTCGGTGAAGGGGTAGATCGTCTGCATCTCCAGCCACGGATACTTGTTGCGGGTGCGATAGAGCATGTCGACGCCGAGCGGCAGATCGTTGCCGGTAAAGCCCCAGGAGCCGAGCACGTTGAGGTCCTTGGTGCAGATGCGATGCCAGGAGGTGTTGATCGAGCCGGCATCGGTGAACTGGCCCATCTCGACATAGGTGCCGCCGTCGCGCAGCATTTCGATGCCTTCGGGGCCGGCGCTCGGATGGCCCGAGCAATCCATCACGAGATCGGCGCCGAAGCCGCCGACGATATCGCGCACCGCCTTGATGCGCGCTTCCGGCGTGGTGACCGCTTCGATATCGACGGTGGCTTCCGCGCCGAACTTGCGCGCCAGCTTCAGCCGCGGGTTTTCCGGCGCGCCGACGCATATCACCCGCCCCGCTCCCATCTCCTGCGCCGCCGCGACCGCCAGAATTCCGATCGGGCCGGAGCCCTGGATGACGACGGTGTCGCCCCAGGTGAATCCGCCGGCGCGGGTGGCGCGGTTGAAGGCGCGGATGCACGAAGTCAATGGCTCCGACAGTGCGCCGAGCCGCAGCGACATGTCGTCCGGCAGCTTGTAGATCTTGGTACCCGGCAACATATCGAGATCGACATAGACATATTCGGCCCAGCCGCCCCACAGATGCGGCGCCTTGTCGAAGCCGAGATAGCGGCCGTAATACACCGGCGTCAGGCACTTGTTGGCGCTCTCCGGATAATGAATGCAGTAATAGCAATTCCCGCACGGCATCAGCGGCGGGATCATCACCTTCGATCCCACCGTGAGCGGCTTGCTCATGAAGTCTTCCTTGAATTCCGAACCGACCTCGACCAGCACGCCGCCGATCTCATGGCCGAGCGTGAACGGCCACGGCAACGGCTTCGGCCAATGACCTTTCAGGATATGCAGATCGGTGCCGCAGACGCCGCAGGCGCCGACTTTTATCAGCGCCGCCTTCTTCGGAATTATAGGCCATGGCACGGTGCGAATGACCGGCTGGGCGCCGGGCCCGTCATAGGTGGCGACGCGGATCTGTTGCATGTTTCCTCCGGCCCTTCGGTGAGTGTTGGTTTTGGCTGCGTGGGCGGAGCGAAGTTAGGTCAAGTCGGCCGGGATGCCAATGATCGGCGGCGTTGACGGCAGCGTCGCTTGCGACTCGGTTTGCACCATGTGCCGGTATTGCTGTGGGGGGCTACCGGACCGTGGCCGCACTACCTCAAAATGGGTTGCCTACCCTTCTTGCAACCTCCGCTAACCCCTCGTTAACCCTGCTGGCCGTAGGGTTCGGAGACACCGAAAAGCCGGTGGTCGGGTGGCGAGATGGCGTTAGCGCACAGAAGAACGATTTTGCCGGCCGCCGAGGAGCGCCGACGCTTCCAGCGGGTGAAGGTTCATCTGCTCGGCCGCTATATGCTGCCGGACCGCCGCGAGTTTCCCTGCCAGATCATCAATATGTCGCCGGGCGGGCTCGCCTTGCTGGCGCCGGGCATCGGCAATGTCGGCGACCGCGTGATCGCCTATCTCGACCATATCGGCCGGGTCGAGGGCAAGATCACCCGCATCATCGACAATGGTTTCGCCATGACCGTGGGCGCCACCGCCCGCAAGCGCGACAAGCTGGCGGCGCAGCTGACCTGGCTCGCCAACCGCGACATTCTCAATCTGCCGGAAGACCGCCGCCACGACCGCATCATCCCGCGCAACCCGATTTCGCTGCTCACGCTCGAAGACGGTACCAAGATGACCTGCCGGATCATCGACATGTCGCTGTCCGGCGCCGCCATCGCCGCGGAAAACCGCCCGCCGCTGAAATCGCTGGTGCTGCTCGGCAAGGTGCAGTCCCGGGTGGTGCGAAATCTCGATGAAGGCTTCGCGCTGGAGTTCGTGCACGAGCAGTTGGCCGAGACGCTCGAAGACAGCGTTACCGCGCGGTAAAGCGCTCTAGCCTGCCATTCCCTTGTTCTGACCAGACCTGAAGGCGGTATCCGCGTTGCGGATGCCGCCTTTTGGCCGTTTGGCGCCTGCCTTTCAGGGTTAATGCCGCGGGCTTTTGCCGCCACAAATCCAGCAGCGACGGGCCCGGGCGCGTTAATCGCTAAAATTTGAATCAATTGCCGATGTCTAAAATTCTAATCTAATTTTATTCAAGTATAGATCAAATTATCCGCGAGATTTACTTGTATTCGCCTCAAATGTACTTGGCATACTTAGCGGCGGCGCAAAACCTTTGTGCGAAACATGGTCCCAACAAGAAACGGGGGCCACAATGTTTGGTTTGGGACAGGGGAAAGGACTGGCGGTCGTCGCCATTCTGATTGGATTGAATGCGCCGGCGCAGGCTGCGGGTGAGACGCTCTATGCGAGCCTCGGCGACACCTCTCGACCGCCGATCGGCTGGGTCGAATTCTGCGCCGACAATCCCGTGGATTGCCGGGGCCGCGCCTCGCAGCCGCGCGATATCGTGATGTCGCAGACGGCATGGCGGGACCTCGTACGGGTCAACAAATGGGTCAACGAGAGCGTCAAGCCGCTGACCGACATGGATCATTGGGGCACGATCGAGAAATGGTCGTTGCCGACGGACGGCTACGGCGACTGCGAGGACTACGTGCTGTTGAAGCGCAAGATGCTGATCGACGCCGGCTGGCCGCGCGAAGCGCTGCTGATCACGGTGGTGCGCGACAAGAAGGGCGAAGGCCACGCGGTGCTGACCGTGAAGAGCGACAAGGGCGAGTTCGTGCTCGACAACCAGAACGAGAACGTCCTGGCCTGGACCGAGACCGGATACCGCTTCGTCAAGCGTCAATCGCAGAGCGATCCCAATCTATGGGTCTCGCTGGGCGACAACCGCCCGGCCGTTGCCACCGCCAGCGCCAGGGATCGCTGATAGATCGCCGACAAGGAATTACAGGACACGCGACCCGGTCACATCCCCACCCCTCCCCGTCCCAGACCGGATCGCGCGCGGCCAGCTCTCCCCCAAGAGCTGGCCGCAACTTTATATAAACCATTGATTTAAAACATATTTATTGCGAATCTGGAGTCGTCCCAGCGACCACCGCTATCTTTGCATGGGGTTGTTTTTCGATATTTTGTTCGAAGCACCACCGCGGCGCGGCTCCGACCGCCCCGGCAACGCCCGGTGGAGGACCCCGCCACCGGCCCCCTCTTCCCTTTACCGCTCCACCCGATGCCGCTAGGATTTGGTCGGAACCGAAAACGAGGGCGTGATGAAGCTGAAATTGCTGGCTGCCGCGGCGCTGCTCGTGGTCTGCGTGCCCGCCATCGCCGCCGACGCCGACCTCCGCGTTCATCGCCAACGCGCTCAGGCGATCTATGCCGCGCCGCTGATCATCGACTTCTCCCGCAATTACGGCCCGGCCGATTTCTATCCGGGAACGACGGCGCCGCCGGACCGCGTCGTGGTGCCGTTGAATGAGCGCCCCTACGGCATCTATGATGGCTTCGATCGCTATTGCGGGCAGTCGACCGCGAACTACCGCGGCCAGGACGGCCGTCGACACCCGTGCCTCTGAGCGGCCAGTCGCCGCTCCGCGACTTGTTGGAATAGCGCCGTGCCGGTCGGCAGGCGTCGAGCGTGCTGGAACTTTCGCCTGATGGCGGGCTTTGGAGTCCCATGATCGAATTCAACGATACGAAAAACAGCGGCCTCACGCGTTTCAGTTCGCAGCCCATTGCCCTCGCCGCCGCTATCCTGGTCGCCCTGGTGGCCGGAGTCGGATCCATCGCGCTGTGGCGCGGCTACACCGGCGCCTCGCCCGAACCCGACCGCGTCGTTGCCGTCAGGCAGTTGCAGGCCCGCACCGCCCAGGCCTCCGAGCAACTGGTGGAGAAAACCAAGGGACTGGAAGCTACCCAGCAGGAGTCGATCGACCAGTTGCAGGTGGTGCAGGATCAGTTGCTTACCGTCAGGCGGCTGCTGGCCGCGCAGCAAGCCGAGACCAAGCGGCTGTCCGACCAGGTGGGTAGCCTGACCAGTGCGATCGACGGTCTGCGCCAGTCGTTCGCGAGCGCTCCGGCTTCCGAACCCTCGGGCCCACCGTCGGTTCGAAAGCCGGTCAAGAAAAAGCCCCGCGCGGCGTCGCCTGCCAAGCGAGCCACTCCACGCAGCTAGCTGACCCCTGCCGGCGCCTTTGGCGGGTCATCGCGCAGGCCCGCCACGCCAAACGCGCGTCACAACTTTTTATCGCCGATTGTGAACTGGATCACATATGCCCGTAGTGTTCCGGGGCATCATTCAATTCACCGGATGGCGCAAGCCAATTTCAATATCCGGGGCTGGCAAGGCCGTTGGCGTCATACTGCGTCGACGGCCTTGTTTTTTTCTCCGGCATCGCCGCTTTCATTCCCGGCCGGACGGCCGTCAGGGCTACCGGCCGCGCTGCGCGGAACCTTTACGCGCCGGAGCGCTTGAACTCTCCCAGGCCGCTGTTGCAGCGGCACACAGCCATATGCGCAGAAGCGAACCTGGCCTGCTTAGCGTCAACAACGGGAATGCAGTTCATGACGACCGACCCGGATCCGTTCGAACGAGGCGAGCGCGCCGCACGCAAGAACATTCCTGCCGAAGCCAATCCGTACCAGGACGGCAGCGACGAACATGCGCTCTGGGCCGCCGGGCACGAAAAACAGGCCGGCGAAATGGAAGCCCGTCAGTCGGAAGGAAATTGAAGCGGCCGCAGACCTGAGCCTGTTTGCCTTCAGCCGATCTTCTTCATGCCTTTTTTGAATCGCGCCCCATTGGCGACGTAGAACTTCGCCGCGCTTCCCATCTTGGCGACTTGCGCCGGATCGAGCGTGCGGATGACCCGCGCCGGCGACCCGATGATCAGGGAATATTCGGGAAACTGCTTGCCTTCCGTGATCACCGAGCCCGCGCCGACCACGCTGCCGCGGCCGATCCTGGCGCCGTTCATCACGATCGAGCCCATCCCGACCAGCGCGTCATCCTCGATGGTGCAGCCGTGCAGGATGACGTTGTGGCCGACCGTGCAGTTCTTTCCGATGGTGAGCGGAAACCCCATGTCGGTATGGCAGGTCGAGTTGTCCTGCACGTTGGAATTCTCGCCGATCTCGATCCACTCATTGTCGCCGCGCAGTACCGCGCCGAACCACACGCTCGCGGCATCGCGCAAACGGACCCTGCCGATCACCGTGGCGGTGTCGGCGATGAAGAAGTTTCCGTCCGCGGGGAGTTCGGGCGCCTGCCCGTCGAGTTCGTAGATCGCCATGCCCAATCAGTCTCCGGTTCGCGGCGACCTTGGCATAGACGTATGCCTCAGGCCAGCACTCCGGCGGCGCGCAGCGTCATCAGGAAAAACGTGCCGGACATCAGGCTCCAGAAACCCGCCAGGATGGTCGCCATCATCACGAACTGGAAGCGGCGGCGTTCGATCCGCGCGCCGCGCAGCGTGTTGCGCATGATGATGAAGGGGGCGGCGAACACCAGGAACGGTACCGCGGCGAAAGCTTTCGGCGCCACGCCGGTTTGCAGCAGTCCGAAGCCCGCCGGGCGCTGCACCAGGGCCTGATAACCGCTGGCCAGCGCGCCCGCCAGCGCGAAGCCGACGCAAAGCGAAAACAGGGAATTCAACGCATCAGGCGACATCGCACGGACTTTCGCTACACAACCAGCCAACCTCCCCTGCATCGCAAAATTGACCGGCGGCCGCCATACTATCCTTAAGGAAAGGTTAACGTCGCGGGCTGGAACCGCTCCACGGACATGGCTCGCGCGGCGGCCAACCGCGCGAAATCGTGCGGAAGCCCGCCGGCGGCGTGGCATATTTGCGGGTGATTCGGTCCCTCGGGGCCACCTCAAGCTGTTTGGTTCATGACACTCTTTTCGTCCGCCCAGCACACCGCCCGCCGCTCGCGACGGCGCCGCCGCAGTCACGTGATTCCGGTCGTGGTCGGGGGCGTGATCACCGCGTGCGCGATGGCCGTGGTCGGCTACCTGCTGTGGCCGACCTGGGGACCCAGGACGTCGAGCGCCCCGACGCGGCTGCCGGTGAGCGTTGGAGGCACCATCTTCAATGTCCCGACCATGGCGGTGCGGCGAAAGATCCAGCGCCATTCCGGACCGCAGGAACGCGTCGATCTCAACTTCACCTTTCCGGCGCTCGAAGCTCCCGACGCCCCGAAACATGTCAGCGCCGATACCGTCGAGGAATCGATACAGCCGATCGACCGGATCTTCCTGTCGATTTCGGCGCATCACGACACGCTGGCGCCGGACGCCCGCATGCGCACCATCTATCCGCGATATCTCGAACCGGCCGCGCCGCCCGAACAGGACGGCCTGACGATGCGTGCGTTTCGCGACGGCACGCCCTACAGCAACGAGGATCTGGTGCTGGCGAAGGCGCCGAATCTCTATGCGCGCTGCACGCGCGACGCCGCCACCCCAGGCATGTGCCTGAGCGAGCGCCGCATCGAGGGCGCCGACCTTATGTTTCGCTTTCCGAGGAGCTGGCTGGCGCAATGGCGGGACGTCGCCAATGCCATGGACCGCCTGACGCTGCAATTGCGCGGGCCGAAGTAACAATGTCGCCCGAGAAGTGACCGGAAATCAGGACGAGGCCGGGCTTCAGCCCTGATCGACCAGATCCTCCTCGAGGATCGCCATCTGGAACTGGAACGAGCGGTCATCGTCTTCATCATCGACGAACAGCACGCCGATGAATTCCTCGCCGATATAGACCTCGGCCGAGTCGTCCTTTTTCGGCCGCGGCACCACGCGAAGCTTTTGATTGCCGAACACGCGCTTGAGATAGGCGTCGAGTTTCCTGACTTCCTGAACGTCCACGGCAGTCTCCAATAGTTCTCGAGGTTTCGGGAAGTTCTAGGCCGGGACGAGGTGAACTGCCAGCCCGACTTGCAGAATTCGGCACGCGATTCCCGCTCGCATCATGCTTTGGCGGAATGACCGCTGGAAATCAAATTCCAATCGCGTTGATCATCTGATCCATGGTGCGTGACGGCTCGGCGCAGCCGGCCTCGCCGACGATCCGGGCGGGAACGCCTGCCACGGTGACGTTGTGCGGTACCGGCTTCACCACCACGGAGCCTGCGGCGATGCGCGCGCAATGGCCGACCTCGATATTGCCGAGAATCTTGGCGCCCGCCCCGATCAGCACGCCGCGACGGATTTTTGGATGACGGTCCTCGTGCTCCTTGCCGGTGCCGCCAAGCGTGACGCCATGCAGGATCGAGACGTCGTCCTCGATCACCGCGGTCTCGCCGACCACGAAGCCGGTGGCGTGATCGAGGAAGATGCCGCGACCGATTTTCGCGGCGGGATTGATGTCGGTCTGGAACACCGCCGATGCGCGGCTCTGCAGATACCAGGCAAAGTCCTTGCGGCCCTTGTGATAGAGCCAGTGCGCCAGCCGATGGGTCTGGATCGCATGAAAGCCCTTGAAATACAGCAAGGGATCGATGAACCGCGATGTCGCGGGGTCGCGGTCGAACACCGCCACCATGTCGGCGCGGAAGGCGTTGCCGAGATCGGGATCATCGCGCAGCGCCTCGTCGAAGGTCTGGCGGATCAAATCGCCCGACAACGCCGAATGATCGAGCCGTTCGGCGATCCGATGCACCACGGCGGCTTCCAGCCGGTCGTGATGCAGCACGGTCGAATAGATGAACGAGGCGAGCTCCGGCTCGCGGCGGACGATATCTTCCGCCTCGGTCCGCACCCGATCCCAGATCGGATCGAGTGCCGCCATTTTGGCACCCTGCGGATTGATCTGATGCACTGCCATCGGCTGCTCTCGCAAATTCTGATTTTCCCGGCGCGCACCATAGCACGACGGGCAGACGGCTGTCCCGGCTCCGGCCAGGTGAGCCGCGGCCAGGCCAGGAAACGGCGCCAAAGCATTGCAACGGCACGATTTCCTGCCGAGGCGGCACCGCTTCCAGCCGGCGTCGGCTCAAAATGGCGCGCCATTCGTGAAAATCAAGCGGGCCGGGTTCCAACTATTTGTGGATTTCCGCATGCCAGCCGGGGCATGCTGGCCGCAAACGCAGGGGGGATACAGCATTACTACGCGAATCATGCATGCGCGCGTGACCGATCCGGCTTGGGTCTGGATGTCGGCGGTCGCGATTCCCCTGTTGCTGGTGCTCCCGGCGCTGTGGAACGGCTATCCGCTGCTGCAATACGACACCGGGGGCTATCTGGCCCGGTGGTACGAAAGCTATCTGGTCCCCAGCCGCTCCACCGTGTTCGGGCTCTATCTGCATTTCGGCGAGGATTCGAGCTTCTGGATCAATCTGGGTGTGCAGGCGCTGGCGACGCTGTGGATCCTGCAACTGACGCTGCGCGTGTTCGGCCTGCTCCGGCCATGGCGGCTAACGGCGATCAGCCTCGCATTGATCCTGACCACGGCGCTGCCGTGGCTCGCCTCCACGCTGCTGACCGACATCTTTACCGGCCTCTCGGTGCTGGCGCTGTTCATCCTGGTCGTGCACGGGGAGCGGATTTCCGGCGTCGAAAAATGTTCGCTGTTCGCCTTCACGGCCTTCGCCGGCGCGACCCACAGCGCCACGCTGGCGGTGCTGCTCGGGCTGTGCTGCGCCGGCTGGATCGCGCGCCCCTTTCTGCGCGAACGGATCGCGGTTTCGGGATTGCTGCAGGGCAGCCTGACGCTCGTCGCCGGCTCCGCCATGCTGCTATCCGCCAACTTTGGCTTGTCAGGACAGCTGGCCTGGACACCGGGAGGCTACGGCGTTGCGTTCGGCCGGATGCTGCAGGACGGCATCGTCAAACGATATCTCGACGATCATTGCCCGCAGCAGAAACTGAAGCTCTGCCCGCATCGCCATGAATTGCCGGCCACCGCCGACGAATTCCTGTGGGGCAGCAGCGTGTTCGACGATCTCGGCCGTTTCAAGGGCCTGGACGACGAGATGGGCCTGATCGTGCGGCGGTCGCTGGTCGAATATCCGCTGCGGCAGGCCGGGGCCGCCATCGTCGCCACCGCGCAGCAACTGGTCCATGTCGGAACCGGCGAAGGCACCAACGGCCTGGTTGGCCACACCTACGGGATCATCGAGCGTTTTATCCCTTCGCAGATCAAGCCGATGCGTGCCGCGTACCAACAGCACCACGACATCGACTTTCCCGCCATCAACCGGCTCCACGTGCCGGTCGCGCTGGCGTCGATGCTGGCGGTCGTTGCCATTTTCGCCAGCGCGGTCTGGCGGCGGCGGCTCGACGATCTCACGCTGCTCGCGGCCACGGTCACGCTCGCGCTGCTCGGCAATGCCTTCGTTTGCGGCGTGATCTCGGGGCCGCATGACCGCTACGGCGCGCGGCTCGCCTGGGTCGCGAGCTTCGTCGCGCTGATCGCGCTGGCCCGCTATTTCACGCGCAACGACGAATCCCACACCTCACTTGCGGCGTGACAGAAATTCCAGCACGCCCGCCTTGTAGACCTTGTCGCCGACCGCCCGCATGTGGTCGCGGTTCGGAATGTGGAGCACATCGGCGCCCGGGATGATCTTTCCGAGCGCGTCCGCCGAACCCGCGATGTCGTCCGTGGTGCCGACCGCGATCAGCACCGGCACCGCAATGCCGGCGGCGTCTTCCCGGGTCATCAGCCGGCGCGAGCCGCGCAGGCAGGCCGCCAGTGCCCGGCGATCGCTGCGGGTCTGGTCGGCGAAGGCGCGAAAGGTCCGTCCCACAGGATCGGTGACATCCTCCAGCGACGGCGCCTCGAGCGCCGCCGCGACGTTTTCGCCGGGGCCGCCGCCCTCGATCAGGCCAATCCCGATGCCGCCGAGAATCGCCGAGCGCAGCCGCTGCGGCGATTGCCGCGCCAGCACCGCCGTCATCCGCGAGCCCAGCGAATATCCCATCACGTCGGCGCGCTCGAGCGCGAGGTGATCCATCAGCGCGATCACGTCGCCGGCCATGATGGCGATCTCGTACTGCGCCGCGTCGTAGAGCTTGCCGGACGCGCCATGCCCGCGGTTGTCGAGCGCGATGACGCGACGGCCGGCTTTTCTCAGTTCGGAGACCCAGGTCGGATAGACCCAGTTGACATTCTTGGTCGAGGCAAAGCCGTGCACCAGCAGGATCGGATCGCCCTCGCCTTCGTCGAGATAGGCAATTTCAACATCGCCGTTGTGAAAACTCGGCATTGGCAATTCCGCATTTTTCGGGAAGGAGATGGGACCGGCAATCGGCGGTGACCTTAGCCGTGCGCGACGGCGCCTGCCAGCGATGCATCGGGCGTGAGGGCCGCCGCCGCCAGTTGCCGGCGCAGCCGCCGTGCTTTCTTGCGGCGCAGATAGGCCATGGTCATGCGTTCGGTGGTGGCCTTGATCGAGGCCACAAAACCGGCCAGCGCAACCAGCGCGCCGAACACCCACATCGTCATATTGAAGGCGCCCGCGACCAGCAGGAGCGCGCCGCGGCCGAGCACTTTCAGGAACGCGCGGGTCTGGCCGCCCTTGGCCTCCGCCAGCCGCGCGGCGCGCGCGACATCCTTGGGGCCTTCGGCGATTTTCAGGGTGTCCTTTGCGGCGCGGATACCCGCCTTCTCGCCGACCCGGCCGACGTCCTTGGCGAGGCGCACCAGCGCGCCGGCCTTCTCGGCGCGGAACGCGGCCTTGATCGCGGTCATGGTCTGGACCGGGCGCAGCACCGAACCGGAGGCGATGGCGTGCTGCAGAACAGGGGTATCCACCATCTCGCGCGCCGAACGGCCGGCCCACAGCGTCAGCCCCTCGCCCAGCCGCCCGACCTTGCGGGCATCCTTGACCAGCGTGAGCCCGGCGCGCAGCGGCGCGACGCCGCCGACCGAGACATAGGTCGCCGCCGTCACCACGAGGCCGACCGCGGCAAGCCCCAGCACCAGCTGGTCGGTGTCCTCGCCGGTCGCCAGGTTCTTGCCTTCGCGCACCACGTCCCGGATGTCGCCATAGACGAAGAGATCGCCGGCCACCGTACCCGACAGGCTGGCGACGTCGTCGGCCTCGCCGATCACGAACCCGGTGAGGAAGCGTTTTGCCATATGCGACGTCGAATTGTGTTCCGCGACCTTGTCGCTCACACGTTTCAAAAGGTCGTCGCCGAGCGGGATATTCCTTTCCCGGGCGAGACTGACGAAACTGTCGGCGAGATCGGCGTCGTTGGCGGCGAGCGCGGCCTCGATGTTCTCTGCGATCAACGCGGCGTTGTTCCGCAACGCGGAACTTAGCTGCGCATCGGAAAGCTCGACCGGGTCGTCCTGCGCCGCCAGCACGGAAAAGGAGTCCCGGGCGTGCGGCCATAGTTGCGCAAACGCCACGGCGAACACCACCATGCCGACCACCGCCGGAACTATCCTCCGCCGCTTCATCCCGAAAACCCTTTGCGCTGCCTTCAAGATGGTGTGCCGTTTTTCGGACACAACAGCCCCGACGAAAGAAGGGCTTCTCCGGGACGACAAGATTGTGTCGAATTTGCATGAGCAAATGAGCTCCCGGGGGCTCTAGGAATCAGCACTTCCCGCCAGTAACAGTAGCGCGCGGCGCATCGAGCCTGCCGCGTCCACCGCATTTGCCATCCAGGGTGAAATACAATGTCCGACCACGTCGTTCCGCACTTCCACAATGATGCCGGCGTTTCGGTCATTGAGATCGGTTCGAAGGAGTTCATGTGCGTGGGCGCCAATCCGCCGTTCGACCACCCCCACGTATTCCTCGACCTCGGCAACGACAACGAGATCATCTGCCCCTATTGCTCGACGCTGTATCGCTATGCCGCCGACCTCAAGGCAGGCGAAGCACGCCCTCCAGAATGCGTGTTGAAGGACAAGGTCGCCTAAAACGCCTGTGGCCGATTCACGCACCATCGTTGTCGCTGGTGCGGGTATAGGCGGACTGACGGCTGCGCTGACGCTCGCCGCGCGCGGCTTTCGCGTCATCGTGCTTGAGCGCACCGAAAAGCTCGAAGAAGTCGGCGCAGGGCTGCAGCTATCACCCAATGCCAGCCGCATCCTGATTGATCTCGGTCTCGAGCCGCTGCTTGCCCCTCATGTGATCGCGCCCGAGTCGATCAGCATCATGACGGCCCGCACCGGCAAGGAGATCGGTCGGATTCCGCTCGGCGAATCCGCCACCCTTCGCTATGGCGCGCCCTACTGGATCGTACGCCGTGCGGACCTTCAGTCCGCGCTGCTTGCACGCGTGGCTAGCCATCCCGACATCGATTTGCGGCTCGGCGCACAATTCGAAGACGTCGCCGTCAATCCCAAGGGCGTCACCGTCGATCAGCGCAGCGGCACGGCGCGGCAGCAGGAGCAGGCTCTGGCGCTGATCGGTGCTGACGGCGTCTGGTCCAGCGTCCGCCATCGGATTTTTCCGGAAGCGCAGCCGCAATTCACCGGCAGCATCGCATGGCGCGGCACCGTCGATGCATCACAACTGCCGCGCGGCTTCATGACGCAGCGCGTGCAACTCTGGATGGGCGCGAACGCTCATCTGGTCGCCTATCCGATGTTGGGCGGCAAGCGCATTAACATTGTCGCCATCGTCTCGGGCGAATGGAACAGGCCGGGCTGGAGCGAGCCCGGCGACGTGGTCGAGATCGCCAATCATTTCGCAGATCCGCACTGGCCGGTCGCCGCGCGCATGATGATCGGCGCAGTCGATAGCTGGCGGAAGTGGGCGCTATTCGCGATGCGCGACGGCGGCGTATGGAACAAGGGGCCGATCGCGCTTCTGGGCGACGCATCGCACGCGATGTTGCCGTTCGCGGCGCAG
>NZ_JAUYQU010000168.1 GCF_030697065.1 Bradyrhizobium sp. | reverse complement strand
GTGGGTGTGGTTCAGTTCCATGGTCATGCTGTTGCCTGCAATGCGTCGTCGAAAATGGCCACCGCGCGGGTCCAGCCGGCCGAGGCGCCGCGGATCTTGTGCGGGAAGCAGGAGATGAAGAAACCATCGGCCGGCAGGCTCTCGAGGTTGTGCATCTTCTCGATGTGGCAGTAGCCGATGTCGCGCCCGGCCTTGTGGCCTTCCCAGATCAGGCTGGCGTCCTTGGTCTCCGCGTATTTCTTCGCGGTGTGGACGAACGGCGCATCCCAGCTCCAGCCGTCGATGCCGGTTAGTCGTACGCCGCGCTCGAGCAGATACATCGTCGCTTCATAACCCATGCCGCAGCCTGACGTGACGTAATCCCGTTGGCCGTATCTGGTCCCCGCGCTGGTGTTGACTACGACGATTTCCAGCGGTGAAAGTGTGTGGCCGATGCGCTTCAGCTCGCTTTCGACGTCCTTTGCCGTTGCGACATAGCCGTCCGGAAAATGTCGGAAGTCCAGCTTCACGCCGGGTTGCAGGCACCATTCCAGCGGCACTTCATCAATGGTCCACGCCCGCTCGCCGCGGTTCATCGTGGGATGAAAGTGCCAGGGAGCATCGAGATGAGTGCCGTTGTGGGTGGAGAGCTGGACCTGCTCGACCGCCCATCCTTGCCCGTCGGGCAGATCCTCGGCTTTCAACCCCTCGAAGAACTGCATCATGCGCGGCAGGCCCTGCTGGTGATCGATGTACTGGATAGCGGGTTGTCCACCCGGCGGATCGGCAGGCACGTCGTTTTGCAGCGGCACGGAAATGTCGATCAACTTTCGCGCCATGGCGCTTCCTTTCGGTTTTCGGATAATCATCGCCCGGTATGGTGCCGCGACAGGACTCTGGGAGGCAAGCGCCATTGCTGGCAGTAAGAGCGCAAATCTTCCCGCCATTTTCAACTCCGGGGGTCTTCGCATTACCCCCGCCAGCTAAATCTAACGGCAACCGGGATGGGCTGTCGACGATGGATCGAGGCCTCGATCCCGGAATAAAACAGGATATCAGGGTGCCGAAATCAGCGTTTAATGCGGCGCGTGGCGGTAAATTGCACTCGGCGGCTCCGGCTTTTGATGATAGCAATCGGGGCATGAACCAGCAGCCAAGAATTGACATCCGGCATTCCACCTGTCCGCACGATTGCCCGTCGGCCTGCGCCCTCGATGTCGAGGTGATCGACGGCTCCAGCATTGGCCGGGTGCGTGGCTCGAAGTTGCAAACCTACACCGCCGGCGTCGTCTGCGCCAAAGTCGCGCGCTATGCAGAGCGCATTCATCATCCCGACCGGCTGATCCATCCAATGCGCCGAACCGGCCCGAAAGGCTCCGGCCAGTTCGTGCGGATTTCGTGGGACGAAGCACTGGACGAAATCGCCGCGCGGTTCGACGCGGCCGAGCGTGAATTCGGCGCCCAATCGGTCTGGCCCTATTACTACGCCGGGACCATGGGCCTCGTAATGCGCGACGGCATCAATCGCCTTGCCCACGTAAAGAAGTATTCCCGATTCTACCAGACGATCTGCGCGAATGTCGCGCGGGTCGGATTCGCCATCGGCACCGGCAAGATCGCCGGCGTCGATCCGCGCGAGATGGGCGTCTCCGATCTCGTCGTGATCTGGGGCACCAATCCGGTGAACACTCAGGTAAATGTGATGACGCATGCAATGCGTGCCCGCAAGGAGCGCGGCGCCAGGATCGCGGTGGTCGATATCTACAACAACGACACGATGAAGCAGGCCGACATCAAGATCATCCTACGGCCGGGTACGGACGGCGCTTTCGCCTGCGGCGTCATGCATGTGCTGTTCCGTGAGGGTTATGCGGATCGCGCCTATATGGAGCGCTATACTGATTGCCCCGGCGAACTCGAGACCCATCTCAAAACCCGCACTCCGGAATGGGCCTCCGCCATCTGCGGTGTCCCCGCCGAAGAGATCGAGGCGTTTGCCCGTTTGGTCGGGGTGACGAAACGATCGTTCTTCCGCCTCGGCTATGGTTTCACCCGCAGCCGCAACGGCGCGGCACAGATGCATGCGGCGCTGTGCATTCCGGCGGTGACCGGAGCCTGGCAGCACGAGGGCGGCGGCGCGTTTTTCAACAACTATGCGATTTGGAAATTCGACGAATCCATCATCGAGGGTCACGACGCCATCGATCCAACCACACGGGCCCTCGACCAGTCCAGGATCGGACGCATCCTGACCGGCGATGCCGAGGCGTTGCACAACGGGCCGCCGGTCAAGGCCATGCTGATCCAGAACACCAACCCGATGACGGTGGCGCCCGAGCAGACGCTGGTACGGCAGGGCTTTGCGCGCGAGGACCTGTTCGTGGCGGTGCACGAGCAATTCATGACCGAGACCGCCCAAATGGCCGATATCGTGCTGCCGGCGACGATGTTCATGGAGCACGACGATCTCTACTACGGCGGCGGCCACCAGCATATCTCGGTTGGCGCCAGATTGATCGAGCCGCCCGGCGAATGCCGCTCCAACCATGAGGTGCTGCAGGGCCTTGGCCGACGGCTCAATGCCGTGCATCCCGCCTTCGAGATGACGCCCCGCGAACTGATCGATGCCACGTTGAAGAAAAGCGGTCACGGCGACATCGAAAGCCTGGAGGCCGATCTGTGGCGCGACCTCCAGCCGGATTTCCGCACCTCGCATTATCTCGACGGCTTCGCGCACGCGGACAACAAGTTCCACTTCAAGGCTGATTGGGCCCATCCGCCTTTCGGAATCGCCGGCATGGGTCCGTGGGAGCAAATGCCGTCGCTGCCGGATCACTGGACCATCATCGAGGAAGCGGACGAGGCGCATCCGTTCCGGCTGGCCACCAGCCCCTCGCGCAGCTTCCTCAACACCAGCTTTAATGAAACGCCGTCGTCGGTTGCGCGCGAGGGCGCGCCCTCGGTGATGATCCACCCCCTGGACGCCGCTTCGCTCGGAATAGCCGATGGCGACGCCGTGTTGCTGGGCAACACGCGCGGCGAGACGACGTTGAACGCCAAGCTGTTCGACGGTCTTCGCCGCGGTGTGCTGATCGCGGGATCGATCCAGCCGAACAAGGCGCACATCGGCGGCCGCGGCATCAACACTCTGACCGGCGCCGAGGCGATCGCTCCGATCGGCGGCGCGGCGTTCCACGACAACAAGGTGTGGATAAGGAAAGCTGCGCCAGCCACTGCGCGCAAGAACTGATCCGACTTGCGGTCCACCGTCATCCAGCGGCAAAAGTTTGCAAGCTAATGAGCAAAACAGGCGAGTGGGGCGATGACCGACAACAACAGCGTGATACGTGAAAAGCGCGGGGCTGCGTTCTGGATCACCATCAACCGACCGGACAAGCGCAACGCCCTCAATGGCGAGGTGATCGCCGGTATCGCCAGGGGGTATCGCGACGCGCATGACGACAAGGACGTGCGCGTCATCGTGCTGACCGGGGCCGGCGACAAGGCGTTCTGCGCAGGCGCCGACCTGCAGAACAGCGGCGCCGCCTTCGCGATGGAT
>NZ_JAUYQU010000103.1 GCF_030697065.1 Bradyrhizobium sp. | reverse complement strand
ACGGTCGAGATGTCGCCGGCGATGAAGCCGGCGCGGGTGAGATCGGCCAGCGCCACCATGGCGGAGACGATCTTGCGGCCTTCGTCGTTGTCGTACATCGGCGTCTTGGCGATGACGATGTTCACTTCCTGGTCGTGCGCCAGGTAGTTGAGCGTCGTCACGATCGACCAGCGGTCCATCTGGCCCTGATTGATCTGCTGCGTGCCGTGATAGAGGCCGGTCGTGTCGCCGAGGCCGACCGTGTTGGCGGTCGAGAACAGGCGGAACGCCGGATGCGGCTTGATGACCTTGTTCTGGTCGAGCAGCGTCAGGCGGCCGGACACTTCCAGCACGCGCTGGATCACGAACATCACGTCCGGGCGGCCGGCGTCGTATTCGTCGAACACCAGCGCGATGTTGTGCTGAAGCGCCCACGGCAAAATGCCGTCGCGGAATTCGGTGACCTGCTTGCCGTCGCGCACGACGATCGAGTCCTTGCCGACCAGATCGATGCGGCTGATATGGCTGTCGAGATTGACCCGCACGCAGGGCCAGTTCAGCCGGGCCGCGACCTGCTCGATATGGGTCGACTTGCCGGTGCCGTGATAGCCCGTGACCATGACGCGGCGGTTCTTGGCGAAGCCGGCGAGAATGGCGAGCGTGGTGGCGCGATCGAAGCGGTAATCCGAATCGACATCCGGCACATGCGGGTCGACCTCGGAATAGGCCGGCACCTCAAGGTCGCTGTCGATACCGAATACCTGACGGACCGACACCTTCATATCAGGCAAACCGGCGGGCTCGTGCACTTTGGTCATGGCGGCGGTCGTCATCAATCCTCCGAGGTCTCGGACGCTCCCGAAACCAGATTTGCTGAATGGCTGCGGATGGGTGCTCACAGGAACCTATCAGAGTGCAACGGCCGGCAGAAGCCCGCTGCTCAATCAAAGTTCCGCTGCGTTATCATCAAGATAGGTGCTGACCCCGGTTTTTGGAAGGCTGCCCTGCGAATCACGCCGTACTTTCGGCCGTCGAAAGTGGGTGCGGACCGGAAACGGCGGCTTTTTCCGCCTTCCCCATGGTCTATATTGGGCCCGCGGCCAAACCGACTGCAGCCGACACCCGGGATTTCATGGCTTCCTTCCTCGATCCCTGGATTGCGTTCATCGCCGCGCACCCCTGGCTGGGCTATCTGACGCTGTTTCTCGCCGCGTTGCTGGAGGCCATTCCCGTGCTGGGCGCGGTGATTCCGGGCTCGACCATCATCCTGGCGCTGGGCGCGCTGGTGCCCGGCGGCGAACTGCGGCTCGGACCGGTGCTGGCGGCCGCAATCGCCGGCGCCATGCTCGGCGATGGAATGGCGTTCTGGATCGGTCATCGCGCCCAACGCAAAATCCTGAGCGCCGGGCCGCTGTCGAATTACCCGCGGCTGGTCGCCCGGAGCGAGGCGTTCTTTCATCGCTGGGGCACGCTGGCGGTGTTCTTCGCGCGCTTCGTGCCGCCGATACGCGCCTTCGTGCCGGTCACGGCGGGCGCGCTCGGCATGCCGCCGCTGAACTTTTTCGCCGTCAACATCCCGGCAATCCTGCTATGGGCGGCCGCCCATGTGCTGCCGGGGGTGCTTGCAGTCTCCGCGTTGCATGAATACGCCGGTATTCCGCATCACACCGGGATCGGCAAACATTACTGGATATTGACGGTGACCGGCGGCGCGCTGCTGGCCGCGCTGGCCGCCTGGATCATCCGCCGCAGGCGCAGGCACATGATCACGTCAGCGCCCGAAGGAAACGATACCCGCTAGGGGTTCGAGGCCGGCTCAAACGCCGCGCACCACCGTCTTGAGGTAATTATACGCCTTGATGATCTCGATCAGGCGATCCTCGGTGGAGCGGTCGCCGCCATTGGCATCGGGATGGTGCTGCTTGACCAGCGCCTTGTATTTCGCCTTGACGGTTTCCAGCGTCGCTTCGGGGCCGAGCCCCATCACCTGCAGCGCCTTGCGCTCGGCGTTGAAGATCTTTCGGGTCTCGACCTTGGTTTCGCCGGCGGCGCCGCCGGGACCCGGCCGCCAGCGGCCGCGGCCGTTGAGCTCCGAGAACATGCTGAACGGGTCTGAAGCGGCGTCGATATCGGCCTCGGCGCCAGCCTTGCCCTTCTTGCCGCCATTGGCGCCCATCTTCCAGGTCGGACGATGGCCGGTCAGCGCATCCTTCTGGTAGCGCGCGACCGCGTCGGCAGCCATGCCGGAAAAGAAATTGTAGGACTGGTTGTATTCGCGGACGTGGTTGAGACAGAAGTGCCAGTACTCTTTCGAGTTCTCGCGGCCCTTGGGCGCGCGATGTGGCCCCTTGTTCTTGCACTCCGGCCATTCGCACATGGCGGATTCTTCGCGCGCGGCCGCCTGCTGCTTCGCGCTCAGCTTGTTGGGCTTGATGCGGATGCTGTCGAAGAATTTGGATGAATCAATCGCCATGGCTGACTATGACAACGCAATGCGAAAAGCTTCAAGTCTTGACATTGCGAATCCCTCGCTCTCGTGAAGCGCCATTGACGAAACACGGCATCGGACGTATTGCCCCGCCATGAGCGCCAGAGACACTATCATAAACAAGTTGCGTGAAGCTTTCGCGCCGGAGAGCCTCGACGTCACGGATGAATCACATCTGCATGAGGGCCACGCCGGTCACAGGCCGGGCGGCGAGACGCATTTCAGGCTCTATATCGTATCGTCGGCGTTCGAAGGGAAGAGCCGGATCGAACGCCACCGCATGATTAATTCGGTGCTCGAGGCGGAACTCGCCGATACCGTGCATGCGCTGGCGATCAAGGCCCAGGCCCCGGGGGAAGCCGGGGCCGCATAAACCGTCCCTGATGTCATGCCCCGCGCTGGCGAGGCATCAAATCTCCTAGAACGACGTGCCCGCCCGCTTCGGCTTCTTTTCCTCGAGTTCGGCCTCGCGCGGCACCGGGACGATCCGAAGTGCCGTGATCCGGTTGCGCTCCCGGCGCAGCACGCGAAAACGGAAGCCGTGGAAGGTGAAACTCTGGCCGCGTTCCGGGATCGACCGCGCCTCGTGAATCACGAGGCCGGCAACCGTGGTTGCCTCTTCGTCGGGCAGGTGCCAGTTCATCGCACGGTTGAGATCGCGGATCGGCACCGAGCCGTCGACCACCACCGAGCCGTCGGGCTGGCCGCGGACCCCGGCCACCACCACATCGTGCTCGTCGGAAATATCGCCGACGATTTCCTCCAGGATGTCCTCCAGCGTCACCATGCCTTCGACTTCGCCGTACTCGTCGACCACCAGCGCGAAATGGGTCTTGCGGCGGCGGAAGGCTTTCAACTGATCGGCGACGGGGCGCATCTCCGGCACGAACCATGGCGGCAGCGCGATGGCCGCGACGTCGATTCTGGTCGTATCGCCGTCGGCGGCCCGGATCGCGCGCAGCAGATCCTTGGCGTGCAGCACGCCGATGATGTTTTCCGGCTTTTCACGCCAAAGCGGAATTCGCGTGTATTCGGTCGCCAGCACCTCGCGCACCAGTTCCTCGGGCGGAAGATCGGCGTTGAGCATCACCATCTCGGTGCGGTGGACCATCACGTCCGAGACCTCCAATTCGCCAAAACGGAAAACATTCTGGATGTATTCCGCCTCGCCCTGTTCCATCTCGCCATGCTCGGCCGACATCTCCACCAGCCCCCGGATCTCGATGTCGGTGAGAATTTCCTGGTTGAGGTTTTCCCTGACGCCGAGCATCTGAAGGATCGAACGGGACGCGGCATTGAGCAGCCAGTTCAATGGATAGAACAGCAGGAAGGAGACATAGAGCGGATAGGCGATCCATTGCGATACCGGTACCGGCTGTCGAATCGCCAGCGTCTTCGGAACTTGCTCCCCGATCACGATATGCAGCGAGGAAAACACCAGGAAACCGACCAGAAACGACGTGAAATGAAGCGCCGAATCGGACATCCCCAACGGGGCCAGCACCGGCTCCAGCAGTGCTGCCACCGTCGGTTCGCCCACCCATCCGAGACCGAGCGAGGCCATCGTGATGCCAAGCTGGCAACAGGCGAGATAGGCCTCGATATTCCCCATCATTTGCTGCAGCAGGCGCGCGCCGAAGCGATTTTGCTCCACCATCGCGTTGATGCGAAAGCCCCGGCTCTTCACGAGCGCGAACTCCGCGGCCACGTAGAAGGCGTTGGCGGCGAGCAGGAAGATGGCGATCAGCAGATTGAAGATCGACTCGGTCATTGCGGTCCTGTGAGGCCGGGGGCGGGGCTCGATATGGTCGGCTGGAATCAGGGCTTGCGCGCGAGTCTTTCGGCAAGAAACCCGCGAACCCGCGAAGGCTCGACGTCGTTGGCAATCACGGCGCGACCGACCGCCTCGAGCAGGATCAAGGTGAGGCGGCCGCGCTTGACCTTCTTGTCCTGCGCCATCAGCGCCATCAGCGCGTCTGCGTCGGCCAGTCCTTCCTGGGCAAATCCCGCGATGTCCTGCAAATGGGTCGGCAGGCCCACTTCGGCAAGGTGACGTTTGATACGGGCCGCGTCGGCTTCGGGAATCATCCCGAGTTGCGCCGAAAATTCCGCCGCCAGCACCATGCCGACGGCCACGCCTTCGCCGTGGAACAGCCGGTCGGAGAAACCGGTGGCCGCCTCCAGCGCATGCCCGAACGTATGGCCGAGATTGAGCAGCGCGCGTTCGCCGGTTTCGCGTTCGTCCCGCGCGACGATCGCCGCCTTGGCGCGGCAGGAGGTGGCGATGGCGTGTTCGCGCGCGGCGCCGCCGCTGAAAATGTCGGCGTGATTGGCCTCCAGCCAGGTGAAGAAGGCGCCGTCGCCGAGCACGCCGTATTTGGCAACCTCGGCATAGCCGGCGCGGAACTGGCGCGGCGACAGGGTGTCGAGCACCGCGGTGTCGGCAACCACCAGCAACGGCTGGTGGAACGCGCCGAGCAGATTCTTGCCCTGCGGCGAATTGATCCCGGTCTTGCCGCCGACGGAGGAATCGACCTGCGCCAGCAGCGAGGTCGGCACCTGCACGAAATCGACGCCGCGGCGCAGGATCGCCGCCGCGAAGCCGGCGAGATCGCCGACCACGCCGCCGCCCAGCGCGATCACCAGATCGTTGCGTTCGATCCTGGCCGCGATCAGCGCCTCCGAAACCTGGGCGAGCCCGGCATAGGTTTTCGAGCCCTCGCCCTCATCGACGACGATCCGCGACGAGGCGATGCCGGCCTCCGACAGCGAGGCCTCGGTTTGCGCCAGCCAGTGCTTTGCGACCGTGCGATCCGTCACGATCGCCGAACGCGCGCCGGGCCGCAACGCGGCGACGCGCCGGCCCAGCGATTGCAGCACATCGCGGCCGATGACGATGTCGTAGCTGCGGTCGCCGAGCGCGACGTCGACGATGACGGAATCGGAGTGCTTCAGCGGCGCGGTCATGGTGTGGCACTCAATGTACTGGAGATCTGCCTGGACCCGCCGCCGCACAACCAGGCATGCAGGGCATCGAGACACTCATCGACGATTCGCTCATGCGGCACGTCGCGTGACCAGACCGTCAGATCGGCACGCCGATACACCGGCTCGCGTTCCTCGATCAGGCGCCCGACAGTCGCCGCCGGATCGGCAGTCTGCAGCAGTGGACGATCGGCGCGGCGCTTGACCCGCTTCATGATGATATCGGCATCGGCCTTGAGCCAGAGCGAAACCGCCTTGTCGCGGATGCGGCTGCGGGTTTCCTCGCGCATGAAGGCGCCGCCGCCGGTGGCGATCACCGCGGGTCCGCCGTCGAGCAGCCGCGCGATCACCCTCGCCTCGCCGTCGCGAAAATGCGGTTCGCCGTGGGTTTCGAAAATGTCGGGGATCGACATCCCGGCGGCCGCTTCGATCTCGATATCGGCGTCGAGGAACGGCAGATGCAGCCGCGTCGACAGCCGCCGTCCGATGGTGGATTTGCCGGCCCCCATCATGCCGACCAGCACGACCGAGCGCGTTCCCAGCGCCGAGATGATCTCGGCCTCCTGCGAGGTGCCGCCGGCCGGTGTGGCTGTATCGGGCATCAAATTGCTCATTTCGCGTCGGATGGCGGCATTCTGCGCCACCTATACTACCCCCGCCGATACCGTTGCCAGAGACTCTTGCCACGGAAGGACGAACATGTTCGTAGTCGGGCCCCCGATGATTTCAATGGTTAATTCGCCGCCTGAGGCTTACCGATGCCCAGCCTGTTCCGCTTTTTGACGGTCGTCACCATCCTCGGCGGAATCGTCTATGGCGTGGTTTTCGCGCTGGCAAACTTCGTCAATCCGAAGCCGCGGGAAATGACCGTCACCATCCCCCCGGACAGGTTTCTCAAGAAATAGGCGCTAGAGTGGGCGGATGCGCTCCAGACCCTCAGATGCCAAGCTGATCAACCTGTTCCTCGACATGCTGGCGGCCGAACAGGGCGCCGGCGACAATACGCTTGACGCCTACCGCGGCGACCTCACGGATTTCCAGGGATTCCTCGCCGGCAGCGGCAAGGGCTTTGTCGACGTCGAAACCGAGGCGCTGCGCGGCTATCTCGCCGACCTCGATTCCCGCGGCTTCAAATCCACCACCGTGGCGCGCCGGCTGTCGGCGCTGCGGCATCTGTTTCGTTTCCTGCTCAACGAGCGGATCCGCAGCGACGATCCCGCCGCCATCCTGTCCGGCCCCAAGCGAGGCCGTGGCCTGCCGAAGGTGCTGTCGATCGCCGATGTCGATCGCCTGCTTGTGCAGGCCAAGGCGATGACCGCCGCCGGCGAAGCCTCTGCGCCGCAGCGGCTTCGCGCGCTGCGGTTCCACTGCCTGCTGGAAGTGCTCTACGCCACCGGCTTGCGGGTATCGGAACTGGTGGCGCTGCCGCGCTCGGCGGCGCGGCGCGACATCAGCATGATCGTGGTGCGCGGCAAGGGCGACAAGGAGCGGTTGGTGCCGCTGAACGAAGCGTCGCGGCTGGCGATGGCCGACTACCTCGCGGCGATGGAAGCGCTGAAGCCGGAGAAGAAAAAAAACGCCGCAGCCTCGAAATGGCTGTTCCCCTCATTCGGCGAGAGCGGGCATCTGACGCGGCAGCACTTCGCCCGCGAGCTGAAGGAACTCGCCGCAGCGGCCGGCCTGGCGCCGCGGCTGGTCTCTCCGCACGTGCTGCGTCATGCCTTTGCGAGCCACCTGCTGCACAATGGCGCCGACCTGCGGATCGTGCAGACGCTGCTCGGCCACACCGACATCTCGACCACGCAGATCTACACCCATGTGGTGGAGGAGCGGCTGAAGAGCCTGGTGCGCGACCTGCATCCGCTGTCGGAGAAGTAGCCTCGCACTTTGCCGCCTTGACTTCGGCGCCTTCTGCCCCGAAACAGCCAGCTCCCGCCCGCGACCCCTTGCGCGTTGAAGCGAAAACGGGAACCCCGATTTGCGTCGGACCGCACGCTAAATGATTGAAATCGCGTGCCTTCTCCACACAACCGGAAACCGCTTCGCGTCCACGCCGCTTCGTCCTTATATTACCTAGATGCCGGATCACATGCGCAGCACCTATCTCGATTTTGAAAAGCCCGTCGCCGAACTCGATTCGAAGGTCGATGAGCTGCGCGCGCTGGCGGCCACCGGCAGCGACATCGGCGAAGAGATTTCGCGGATCGAGGAGAAGGCTGCACAGGCCCTGGCCGAACTCTACGCCAACCTGACGCCATGGCAGAAGACGCTGGTGGCACGGCACCATCAGCGCCCGCATCTGACCGATTTCATCAATGCGCTGATCACCGAATTCACCCCGCTCGCGGGCGATCGCAAGTTCGGCGAGGATGAAGCGCTGGTAGGCGGTTTCGGCCGCTTTCGCGGCGAGAGCATCTGCGTGATCGGCCAGGAAAAGGGCGCCACCACCGAATCCCGCATCAAGCATAATTTCGGCATGGCGCGGCCCGAGGGCTACCGCAAGGCGGTCCGGCTGATGGAGATGGCCGACCGGTTCGGCATTCCCGTGCTGTCGCTGGTCGATTCCGCCGGCGCCTATCCGGGGATCGGCGCCGAGGAGCGCGGGCAAGCCGAGGCGATCGCGCGTTCCACCGACGCCTGCCTGTCGCTCGGGGTGCCCAATGTCGCGATCATCACCGGCGAGGGCATGTCGGGCGGCGCCATCGCGATCACGACCGCAAACCGCGTACTGATGTTCGAGCACGCCATCTACAGCGTGATCTCGCCGGAGGCGGCATCCTCGATCCTGTGGCGCGACGGCACCAAGGCGCAGGAAGCCGCGACCAGCATGAAGATCACGGCCCAGGACATGCTGCGCTTCGGCGTGATCGACTCGATCTTGAAGGAACCCGACGGCGGAGCCCATCGCGACCCCGCCGCCATGATCGCGACCACCGGCGATGCCATCGAGCAGGCTCTCAACGACCTGCGCAACCTCGACCCCGACATGATTCGCAGACAGCGCCGGCAAAAATTCCTCGATATCGGACGCAAGCTGGCCTGAAACGGGCATTTCCGGTGGAAAATGGCCGCGCAATGGCGGCCCGATCGCCAATGTCGGGCTTTTTCGCGATTCAGCCATTTCGGCCCCAATTAGGCCCAGACATCGATATTTAACCTCTATTGACCATGCCTGACGGGGAACCGATCGCCAGGCCGCCCTCGGCTTGCGACCACGGGACCCAAAGGGTAGTATTTTAGTCAATGGCTTCAGGGCCTGGACGCCATGTTTGCGGTGCGAAAGTTGCGATTTAGATTGCGTTCAGAATTGCCCTTTGGGTGTGGAGCTCGGCATTGATCTATCGCTCGCTGTATCGCGCGCTCATTACCTCGGCCGCGCTCGCGGCCGGTGTGCTGCTGGCCGGCTGCAACAGCGACCAGATCTCGCTGGCGAATAACGCCAAGGCCAACCAGCCGGTCTCGCCCAAGCTGATCGCCGAAATGACGGCGAAGGACATGGACCTGCAGTCGCCGATGCTGGTCCGCATCTTCAAGCAGGAAGCCGAACTCGAAGTCTGGAAGCAGGACCGCTCCGGCCGCTTCGCGCTCCTGAAGGCCTATCCGATCTGCCGCTGGTCGGGCGACCTCGGACCGAAGATCAAGGAAGGCGATCGCCAGGCGCCGGAAGGCTTCTATTCCATCAGTCCGGCGCAG
>NZ_JAUYQU010000087.1 GCF_030697065.1 Bradyrhizobium sp. | reverse complement strand
ACGCCATAGTTGCTCTTAAGAAAGTCCGTCGCATTTACCCTGAGAAGCATCTGCGCACGCCACAACGCGAAGCACCCCAGGGTGAACATTGAACCAAGGACGATGACGGTCAACAGCCACACGGGTACAAGCTCCTAACGTAAAAATGACCGGACCACCAACGTGAGCGGCGAAGCCGCCTCCTGCTGTTGTGGGTCCGTGTCGATTGACATGTTATCTCTCATAGCCACCTCACTTGGTGTGCGAGCCATGGCCCGCCGCCGCGCGCGCAGCGTCCTTGCGTTTTCGTTCAGCGGCGCGGCATGAACGGCATAAGACTGCCTGCGTATTGATGTTTCCCTTCGCCTCCTCATACCACCACTTCTGACGCTCGGCGGGCCACACCTCCTCGGTCCCGCAGTTGCGACACACCACAAGGCGATCGACATAGAACCGCGGCAACCGCCCATACGTGTTGTTGTGGCTCAACTGGGCAGGGTCTGCCAGAACCGCGCCTAGCGGTGGCGAAACATCAGGGTCGGTTGCATCGATACCCGCGAGAGCCTTCGCCCGGGCCAACTGCGCCTCGCTCAATCGTCGTTGTTTCCCCTCCGCGCTGGTCATGGCTTCGATGAGAGATAACTTGATATAGACGTCAAACCTGTCTGTACAACAAGGCCGTAGCTCATCAAGTTTCCTCCCGTGATTTATTCTAAGTGCCTGATTTATATCAGGCTTTTCCATCTCAGCCTACCTGCCTGGACCATGAACAAAGTCCACAAACCCAGCAAACCTGTCTGTATAACAAGGTCGACTGACGAATAACAAAGTGAGTGGGATTCGGAGAAATCCTTTGAAAATCAGAGGGTTGGATTGATCTCACGGCAGATCGAGGGTCATAACAAAACGGACAAACCCGTCACGCCGATACCTGCTTTGTGCCTTCGACGCCTATGTCCGCTCCTGGCCGAAAGGAGCCCGACACTCCCAGAGGCATCCAACCGAACCGCCTCAACTTCAGTCATAAAAAAACGGGGCCCAAGGGCCCCGTTCTCTTTCGCAGTCACGCTCCCCGCTCAGGCCTTGACCAAGGCCTTCGCATCAATCGGCAAGCTCCGCACCCCCACCCCCGTCGCTGCATAGATGGCATTGCACACCACCGTGGCACTGGTGACGCGGGCCATGGTGGACCCGGCCGACCCGGCCTTTCAAAACGCCAGCAAGCCCATCGGCCCGCTGTTGCCCGTGCGCCCCGCCCACGGCCCGGCCGTGCAGCTGGCCGGCGGCTGGCGCTACACCGTGGCCTCGCCGCACCCGCAGGCCATCGTCGAAGAACGGGCCATCGCCACCCTGCTGCGCGAACAGCACGTCATCGCCGGCGGTGGCGGTGGCATTGCCATCGCTCGTACGACCACGCGCACGCAGGGCATGCCCGGCGTGGTCGACAAGGACTGGATCGCGGCACGCCTGGCCATCGCCCTGCAGGCGCAGGCACTGGTGTTCGCCACCAATGTGGCCGGGGTGGAAGACGGGCACGGCACGCCGCAGGCGCGCCTGCGCGAAAGGCTCACGGTGGCACAGGCGCGCGCACTGCTGGCAGAAGGCGTGCCGGGCGCCGGCTCCATGGCCCCCAAGGTTGAAAGCGCGGTGGCCTACGTCACGGCCACCGGCCGGCCGGCGCTGATCCTGCACACTGATGCGCTTGCGCAGGCGCTGGATGACATCGCCCCCGGCACGCTCGTCGAGGCCTGTCCGGGCCCACCCAGGCGGGAAGGCTCAGCGCAGCAGCGTCAACAGCCCCCAGCCCGTGAGCACCGCCACGCACACCACATCCAGCGCCAGGCCGGCGCGGATCATGTAGCGCTGCGGCACGTGGCCGCTGCCATAGACCAGGGCGTTGGGCGGTGTGGCCACCGGCAGTGCGAAGCCACAGGAGGCGGCCAGGGCCACCAGCACCACCAGGGTTTCGGCGGGCAGGCCCATCTGCACGGCAATGGCCGCGAACACGGGCACCAGCAAGGCGGCGGCGGCCGTGTTGCTGGCGAACTCGCTCAGCATCACCATGAAGGCGGCCACCCCGGCCAGCATCAGCCAGGGGCTGGCGCCGTGCAGCGCCTGCGCCACCTGCTGGCCCAGCACCAGCGAAGCGCCCGAGTTGCCCAGCACCTCGCCCAGCGCCAGCCCGCCGCCGAAGAGGATGAGCACGCCCCAGTCGGTGTTCTGCGTCACCTGCTGCCAGCTGGCCAGCCCCAGGGCCAGCACGGCGACGGCCGCGGCCACGGCGAAGAAGGCGTCCGGGCTCTGGATACCCAGGGCCTTGAGCGGTGCGGCGCCGAAGACCCAGCCCAGCGCGGTGAGCGTGAAGACCGCCAGCGTCAGGCGGCGCGGCCAGGTCCAGGGCACGGCCTGCATCTCGATGCGCAGCTCGCGGTTCAGGTGCGGGCGCAGCACCACCCACAGCGTGAGCACCATCAGCGGCATGAGCAGCAGCACCAGGGGGATGCCGATCCACAGCCAGTCGGCAAAGCCGATGCCGGCCGCGCGCGCCGCAATGGCATTGGGCGGCGAGCCCACCAGCGTGCCGATGCCGCCGATGCTGGCCGCATAGGCCACGCCCAGCAGCACGAAGACATAGGTGCGGCGCTCCTGCCGCGGGTCCAGCGGGCTCAGGATGCCCAGCGTGAGCGGCAGCATCAGCGCGGCCGTGGCGGTGTTGCTGATGCCCATGGACAGCACCGCCGTCACGCCGAACAGCAGGAACACCGCACGCCCCAGGTGGCCTTTGGAGAGCGCCAGCAGCGCCACGGCCATCTTGCGGTCGAGCTGCTGCACGCGCAGCGCCGTGGCCAGCGCGAAGCCGCCGAAGAACAGGAAGACGATGGGATCGGCAAAGGGCGCGAAGGCCTGCACGGTGCCCAGCCCCGGAAACCCCAACAGCAGCGCGCCCAGCGGCACCAGCAGCGCCGTGACAGCCAGGTGCAGCGCCTCGGTCAACCACAGCAGGCCGATGAAGCACAGCAGGGCCAGGCCCTTTTTCACCGTGGGCTCATAGGGCAGCACGGCATACAGGCCGCCGGCCAGCACCAGGGCCAGCAACACCAGCGCCGCGGCGCGCCCGCCGGCGCGCGGCGGCTCGGCGTGGCGGTGTTCGGATTCGGCGAGGGTGGGTGCGGTGGCAGGTTCGGACATGGGCGGACGATGGATGAGCGGCCTATTGGCTTATTGTCCGGAATTCCGGGCCGCCGCCGGCACAGCACGCGGCCGGGGCCGCCCTGCGCGCCCGCTCAGCGGCCGGTCAGCAAAAGGCAAAGCGCCACACCCACCGCAAGCCCCATCAGGAAAGCGGGCAACCGGCTGGCGGGCGCAGCAGCTGGCGCCGGGGCCTCCCGGGGCTGCTGCGCCTCCCAGCGCGCCACCACGGCACGGGCCATTTCGTAGTCGGCGTCGTTGACCTCCACCCGCACCAGCCCGGCCGCCGGCAGCTCGCCGATGGCGCCTTGCAGATGCTCGCCGTGCACGAAGGCCGCGATGCGCTCCTGCTGCAGCAGGTCCTGCAGCATATGCGCTTCGATCGCGCTGGACGCGTGGTAGAGGGTCTTCATGGGGCAGTCATCCGTCGCCGGGCCGGGTGCCGGGGTTCGGAGAAGGATAGTCTTTCTGCCGGCGCACGAAAAGGTGGGTTCGATGGCGGGGAACACTCACGACAAGGAGGAACCGCCCCGGAAAGATATGCTGATTCAAGCTCGTGTTTTACCAGTACGCCGGATCGAGGAATGCATCGACGCAAGCTGGACGCTCGGCGCGCGTCTGAATAGGCTCTTCGGTAAGAGACAGCCCCAGCCATCCATGCGGCATGGACAGATCCATTGGGGCCTTCAGGACGTTCTCTGAAAGCGGCTTGAAGCCGAATTTTTCGTAGTAGGACGGATCACCATAGGTTACCGCCACCAGAGCGCCACGATTGGCCAGCTCGTTGAGCCCATGCCTGATCAGCGCCTTCCCGACACCAGACTTTTGATGGTCGGTAGCTACTGCCACGGGAGCGAGCATGTAAATCGGTGCTCTATCTGCAAAGTGAAGCCTCGTAAAGAAGATGGCTCCGATAAGCTGTTCATTCTCAACAGCGCAGAAGCAGAGAATTTCAAGATCATCGATGTCGGCACTCAACTTGGCAACCAGACTCCCAATCAGGGCTCCTTCGTCTGCCCCCTCCGAAGAACCAAACGTGGATGTGAAGAGATGCGTTAGATCACTCGCTCTTTCCCTTCCAACTCTTTCCAACTTCATTCTATGCATCCAATTTCAACAAAGCAGCCAAGCGGCATGTGATTGCACATGAGGCATAACGTTGGCGCTGTCCGGCACGCAGCAATTGCCCCGCAGCGGCATCCTGCTGCCGCGGGTCCGCGACGAGCATCTTGTTAGATGCGTTCATTAGAACCACCAACCGTATCGGCGCTTGTTTTCCTTGTGTTGGTCAATGTCGTCTCGAAAGGCATACCGATCTGGACCGGCTCCAAACCAGCCCGAGTACAAGATTAACAAACCAAACAAAATAAGCACCCAGGGCGCAAACCAAGATGACAGCGGGCCATCGGACGCCGGTTTCAACATGGTGTGAAAGCCCCCGAATAGAAGTGGCCCCCCCAATATCAGCGCGACGATTCGCCTGAACCAAACCCACAAGCTGGCAAATATTTTTTCCGGATTCGATGGTGGCTTCGTGCGGTCGCGCGTACCGAAGTACCAAGGAATCATCATCAAGGCTGCAACGGTCAAGAATGCATTGATTGCCGCGCTACTCGTGCCCGCCTTAACAAGGGCAAGCACGGCCAGCAGTAGGAGGGCTAAGACGAATGCTGGTGTCTTCATGAATCTAACGTTTGAGATGAGTGGGAGCCGCAGGCGATCCACTCTCGATTGACTGGTTAGACCACATCATCACCTCCTCGAAATGCTCTTTCGACGAATGCGCCTACGGCATAGAGCGCAAGCAGGGTGGGAACGCCAAGTATGACGTAGGCCACTGGCCAGGAGAGCGCGCGCAAGAATCCACCCAAGCCAATTGCGTAAAGCAAGGCGCCCTGCAATGCGATTGGCATCTGCATCAACACCACTCGGCTCTTTGTATCGTCTGCAACGAATGCCCCGATTACGACCAATGCAGAAGCTACAACGGTGTACAAGATGCAGAACGTCAGACCAGTCCGGCTGACGCGGCGGGCGCTAGATGTCATCTCTATACGGCCTAAAGTGATATCGACCGCAAAAGTGCGGAATAACATGGACGGATGGTCATCCTGGCGCCTCCCTTGCTGCAAGCTAAGTGCTTGTTTTGTTTGAAGAATTCGGACAAATATAGCGCAGGGCCGCGCTCATGACAAACCGTGAAACCCCGCAATGTAACGGCCAACCTCTGCGACCTGGTACGCCACCACCGGCCTGCCGCAGGTGGGTCTCAACCACCGGCCTGCGCCCTTCGCATTCTTTCGCCTGCGAGCGCCCGATGGAGAACTCAGGCCACTAGGTGATCTTGAAGACCGTCCTGACCTTCCTGGACCCAACCCTCTCCTCATACGCCGCCCACTGCTTGATGCCTTTGACCAGCACTGCGGCGCTGACGTCCTTGACGGGTGACCTGGCCTTGAGCCGGCTGGTGACCCAGTCCTGCACATGCGGCAGGGTGTTGCCCTGCTCGCCAGTGGGGATGAGCAGTTCCTTGCCGGCAACGACGCCGGCAGCGGTGACTTTGATTTCGGTGGCGGGCATGCTGTGGATGGTAATGAAAAACGGGGCCCCGCAGGCCCCGTTTTTCGTTGACGCCAACTCGCCGGCTCAGGCCTTCGTCAGCGCCCTGGTGTCGATCGGCAAGCTCCGCACCCGCACACCCGTGGCGGCAAAGATGGCGTTGCACACCGCCGGCGCAATGGGTGGCGTGCCGGGCTCACCCATGCCGCCAGGGGCCTCTTGGCTGGGCAGGATGTGCACTTCCACCTTGGGCATTTCGCTGATGCGCAGCACGGGGTAGTTGTGGAAGTTGCCCTGCTCCACCACACCGTCCTTGTAGCTGATCTGGCCGTAGAGCGCAGCCGACAGGCCGTAGACGATGGCGCTTTCCACCTGGCGTTCGATGGTCAGCGGGTTCACCGTGAGGCCGCAGTCCACCGCGGCCACCACGCGGTGGACCCGGGGCGTGCCGTCCTTGGCCACCGAGACCTCGGCCACCTGGGCCACGAAGCTGCCGAAGCTTTCCGCCACGGCGATGCCTCGGTAGCGGCCTTTGGGCAAGGGCTTGCCCCAGCCGGCTTTCTGCGCGGCGGCTTTGAGCACGCCGAGTTCGCGCGGCTGGTCTTTCAGCAGCTTGGCGCGGAACTGGTAGGGGTCGGCCTTGGCGGCGGCGGCCATCTCGTCGATGAAGCTTTCGATGAAGAAGGCGTTCTGCGAATGGCCCACCGAGCGCCAGAACCACACCTGCGGGCCGGGTTCGGCGCGACCGTAGGCAACGTGCTGGTTGGCAATGCCATAGGGCTGGTCGGCCAGGCCTTCCACGGCGAAGCTGTCCACGCCGTTGTCCGGGATTTTCATGAAGCCCGAGCCCGCCATGATGGAGGGCGAGGCCACGCGGGCCTTGAGCGCGGTGGGCTGGCCCTTGGCATCGAGCCCGCCTTCGAACTTGACCAGCGAGGCGGGGCGGTAGAAGCCGGCGGCCATGTCGTCTTCGCGGGTGTAGATGAGCTTGACGGGCTTGCCGCTGATCTTGGAGAGCAGCGTGGCGTCGATCATGAAGTCGGGGGCGAAGCGCCGGCCGAAGCCGCCGCCCAGCATCATGGTGTTGACCTTGACGTTCGCCACGGGCACACCGGCCACGTTGGCGATGATGCCGGCGGCCGGGCCCTGGCTTTGCGTGCCGGCCCAGATCTCCACGCCGCCGTCTTTCACCCAGGCCAGGCAGTTGAGCGGCTCCATGGTGGCGTGCGCCAGGTAGGGCACTTCGTAGGTGGCGCTCAGGCGGGTGGCGGCGGCGCTGAGCGCGGCGTCCGTGTCGCCGCTGGTCTTGGCCACGGCACCGGCCGCGTCGGCGGCGGCGTTGAGGGCCTGCTTGATCTTGGCGCTGGAGAGGTCCGCGTGCGCGCCCAGGTCCCACTGCACCTTGAGCGCATCGCGGCCCTGGCGCGCGGCGTAGTAGCCGCCGGCCAGCACAGCCACGCCACCGGGGATGGCGATGACGGCCTGCACACCCTTGACGGCGCGAGCCGCGGCCTCGTCGAACTTCAGCGGCTTGGCGCCGTGCACGGGCGCGCGGGCCATGACGGCCACGAGCATGCCCGGCACCTGCGCGTCGATGCCGAACAGGGTGCTGCCGTTGAGCTTGCCCGGCGTGTCCAGGCGGCGGGTGCGCTGGCCGATGATCTTGAAGTCGGCGTTCTTCTTGAGGGTGGGATCCTTCGGCACGGGCTCTTTGGCGGCGGCTTCCACCAGCTGGCCGTAGCTGAGCCTTTTCCCCTTGGGGCCGATCACGTGGCTGGCCGAGGTCTTGAGGCTGGCAGCGGGCACGCCCCACTGCTGGGCCGCAGCGGCCACCAGCATCTCGCGGGCGGCGGCGCCGGCCTGGCGCATGGGCGTGTAGAAGGCGCGGATGGTGGTGCTGCCGCCGGTGGCCTGCATGCCGAAGACGGGGTTGTTGAAGGCGGTGTCCGAAGGCGCCTGCTCCACGCGCACCAGCTTCCAGTCGGCGTCCAGTTCTTCAGCCACCAGCATGGGGATGGCGGTGAGCACGCCCTGCCCCATCTCGGAGGAGCCGCAGACCACGGTGACGCGGTTGTCCGGGGTGATGCGCAGGAAGGCGTTGGGCGCGAAGGCGCCCTGGGCCGTGGCGGCCAGCACGCGCGGTGTACCCAGCGGCAGGGCAAAGCTGACGACCAGGGCCGCGCCGGTGGCGCCACCGGCTTTCAGGAAATCGCGGCGCGAGGGGGCGGGATGGAGGATGGAAGCAGTCATGTCAGGCCCCCTTGGACAGGTTACGTGCGGCGTCCTGGATGGCGGCACGGATCTGGTTGTAGGTGCCGCAGCGGCAGAGGTTGCCGCTCATGGCGGCGTCGATGTCAGCGTCGCTCGGGTTCTTCTTGACACTCAGCAGGGCGACGGCGCTCATGATCTGGCCGCTCTGGCAGTAGCCGCATTGCGGCACGTCCACCTTGGCCCAGGCGGCCTGCACGGCCTTACCCACGCGGCCCTTGCCGACGGCTTCGATGGTGATGACTTTCTTGCCCGCCGCATCGGCCAGCGGCGTGGCGCAGGAGCGCACGGCCTGGCCGTCCACGTGCACGGTGCAGGCGCCGCACAGCGCGATGCCGCAGCCGAACTTGGTGCCGGTGAGCTGCAGGTCTTCGCGCAAGGCCCACAGCAGGGGCATGGCGGGGTCGGCATTCAGGCTGCTGGCCTGGCCGTTGACGGTCATCTGGATCATGGGGCCTCCTGGAGTGTTGTGCTGGACGGAATCTGGATCAGACCGTGCCGAGATAGTCGCGCTTGCCGATCTCCACGCCGTTGTGGCGCAGGATGGCGTAGGCCGTGGTGACGTGGAAGTAGACGTTGGGCGTGGCGTGGCCCAGCAGGAACTGCATGCCGGTGTAGCGGGTTTCCTTGTCGCCGCGCTTGATGACGATTTCCTTGTCCTCGGTGCCGTCGATCTGTCCGGGCTTGAAGGTCTGCAGATAGGCCACGGTCTTGGCGATGCGTGCCTTCAGTTCGGCCAGGGTCTTCTCGGTGTCTTCATAGACCGGGATCTCCACGCCGGCCAGGCGCGCGGCCAGGCCCTTGGCAGTATCGGCGGCGATCATGACCTGGCGCGCCAGGGGCAGCATGTCGGGATAGAGGCGAAAGCCGGTGAGCGCGGTCTCGTCGAGCTTCTTCGCATCCACATGGGCCTGCGCCTTGTCCAGGATGGCGGACAGGCTGTTCAGGGCATTGATGAAGCGCGGTACGCTGGCCTGGTACATGGAAAGGGACATGAGTTACTCCTGGAATGGATAAGGGATACCTGAAACAGTGGCCATCTTAGGACCACAACAGGCGTCACGCGGCAACAGGGTCTTTGCGGCGCGACTCAGGACTCGACGGCACGCAAGGCCAGGCTGAGCTGGTCCGCCACCTCGGCCCAGTCTGCATCGTCCTGCAAATGCTCGTGCAGCAACGATGCCTGCTGCGAAGTCCAGAACGGCGCGTCTTCCAGCCGCGTGGCGGAGTCCAGCGGAGAGTGCGTCTGGATGAAGGCAGCGATGCCCTTCTCTTCACCGGGCAGGCCCAGTTGGACGAAGAGTTCGCTGAAGCGGCGATGGTGGGTAGACATGGTGGGCATCCTTTGTGACCGTAGGGATCAGACGCGGCTCACGCCCGATTCAATGCGCATCTTGCGCTTTGCGCAAGGGTGGGTGTGTAATTGCATTCCGTCCCCAAGGAGTCGTACCGTGTCCACCAGCGCACCCATGCCCGACCGGACTAAGCCGATCGCCACCACCCGCACGGAGCACGACAGCTTCGGCCCGATCGAGGTCGCTGTCGAGCGGCTGTGGGGTGCGCAGACGCAGCGCTCGCTGGCCTTTTTTTCCATCTCCACGGAACGCATGCCCGCAGAGATCGTGAAGGCGCTGGCCCTGATCAAGCTGGTCAGCGCCCGCGTGAACCTGGAGCTGGCCCTGCTGGAGCCCGACAAGGCCATGGCCATCGCCAGCGCGGCGGAGGAAGTGCTGGATGGCGAGCACGGGGCCGAGTTCGTGCTCTCGGTCTGGCAGACGGGCTCAGGCACCCAGAGCAATATGAACATGAACGAGGTGCTGGCCAACCGCGCCTCCGAACTGCTGGGCGGCCCGCGCGGGCAGGACCGGCTGGTGCACCCGAATGACCACGTGAACCTGGGCCAGTCATCCAATGATGTCTTCCCCACGGCCATGCACCTGGCGGCGGCCAAAGGCATCACCGTGGCGCTGCTGCCGGCCCTGGCGGGCCTGCGCGATACGCTGGCCGCCAAGAGCGCGGCCTTTGCCGACATCGTGAAGATCGGCCGCACCCATCTGCAGGATGCCACGCCGCTGACGCTGGGCAACGAGTTCTCCGCCTATGCCGCGCAGCTGGACCACGCGTACATGCTCATCCGCGACAGCCTGGTCTCGCTGTACCCGCTGGCCATCGGCGGCACCGCCGTGGGCACGGGCCTGAACACGCACCCCGAGTTCGGGGCACGGGTGGCGGCCGAGCTGGCACACGGCGCACAGCTGCCCTTCATCAGCGCACCCAACAAGTTTGCCGCCCTCGCCTCGCACGACGGTCTGGTGGCCGTGCACGGCGCGCTCAAGACACTGGCCGTCGCGCTGATGAAGATCGCCAACGATGTGCGATGGCTGGCTTCGGGCCCGCGAGCGGGGCTGGGCGAGATCGGCATCCCCGAGAACGAACCCGGCAGCTCCATCATGCCGGGCAAGGTGAACCCGACGCAATGCGAGGCCCTCACGATGCTGTGCTGCCAGGTCATGGGCAATGATGTCGCGATCAGCATGGGTGGCGCCTCGGGCAACCTCGAGCTCAATGTGTACAAGCCGCTGATCGCCCACAACCTGCTGCAGAGCATCCGCCTGCTGGCCGAGGGCATGGCGAGTTTCGACGAGCATTGCGCGCGCGGCATCACGGCCAACCCGCAGCGCATACAGGAGCTGCTGGACCGCTCGCTGATGCTGGTGACGGCGCTGGCGCCGCACATCGGCTATGACCATGCCGCGGAGATCGCCAAACACGCACACCGCGAGGGCAGCACCCTGCGCGATGCCGCGCTGGCGCTGGGCTACGTGAGCGCGGCGGACTTCGACCGCTGGGTGCAGCCGACCGAGATGGTGCGGCCGCGTGCCTGAAACTGGCTGGCGTACCATCAGCCCAAACCATGGATACCCAGTTCCTGATCGTCGGCCAGCACCTCGCGCGCAGCACGCGCGGTCGGCCCTGCGCGCCCCCTGCGCAAGGCTGAGCGTCCCTCGCCGTGGCGTGCCCCGGCACGCCTGCTGATCATTTTTTCTGGAGACTTTTCATGGCTGACCTGTTCGACAATCCCATGGGCCTGTGCGGCTTCGAATTCGTTGAGTTCGCCTCGCCCGCCCCCAACACCCTGGAGCCCCTGTTCGAGAAGATGGGCTTCTCCCTGGTGGCGCGCCACCGCAGCAAGGACGTGCTGCTGTACCGCCAGGGTCACATCAACTTCATCGTCAACCGCGAGCCGCGCAGCCTGGCCGGCTACTTTGCCGCCGAGCACGGACCCAGTGCCTGCGCCATGGCCTTCCGCGTGCGTGATTCGCACCAGGCCTATGCCCGCGCGCTGGAGCTGGGCGCGCAACCGGTGGAGGTGCCCACCGGCCCCATGGAGCTGCGCCTGCCGGCGATCAAGGGCATCGGCGGCGCGCCGTTGTACCTGATCGACCGCTTCGAGGACGGCAAGAGCATCTACGACATCGACTTCGAATTCATCGAGGGCGTGGACCGCCACCCGCGCGGCCACGGCTTCAAGGTGATCGACCACCTGACGCACAACGTGTACCGCGGCCGCATGGCTTTCTGGGGCGCCTTCTACGAGCGCATCTTCAACTTCCGCGAGATCCGCTATTTCGACATCCAAGGAGAATACACCGGCCTGACCAGCCGCGCCATGACGGCGCCCGACGGGTTGATCCGCATTCCGCTCAACGAGGAATCGGGCCGGGGCACGGGGCAGATCGAGGAGTACCTGATGAAGTTCAGCGGCGAGGGTATCCAGCACATCGCCCTGCTGACGGACAACCTGCTCGAGAGCGTGGACGCGCTGCAGTTGGCCGGCATCCCGCTGATGACCGCGCCCAACGACATCTACTACGACATGCTGGCCGAGCGCCTGCCCGGCCACGGCCAGCCGGTGCCCGAGCTGCAGGCGCGCGGCATCCTGCTGGACGGTTCCACCAAGGATGGCAAGCCGCGCCTGCTGCTGCAGATCTTCTCCGAGACGCTGCTGGGTCCGGTGTTTTTCGAGTTCATCGAGCGCCGCGCCGACGAGGGCTTTGGCGAGGGCAACTTCAAGGCCCTGTTCGAGAGCCTGGAGCGTGACCAGATCCGCCGCGGCGCGCTCCAGGTGGACGATTGAAGAAGCCTGCCGGCGCGGCCCTTGCACCCGCGGACTACGTTACCCGGGTACAGGCCGCACTGACACCGCTGGCCGACGCCGGCCGGGCACAGCAGATGCGCGCCTACCTGCGCGAGCAGTTCCCCTTCCTGGGGCTGCAGAGCCCGGTTCGGCGCGCGGCGGTGGCGGGTTTGGGCGCGGTGCACTTCGACGCCGCCGGCGCACTGCAGGCCGCCAGCCTGCTGTGGCAATTGCCCGAGCGCGAGTACCGCTACACGGCGGTGGATCTGCTGGCCAGGCACGCCAGGGGCTTGACACTGCAGCACATCCCCGAGCTGCTGAGCCTGGCACAGTGCGAGCCCTGGTGGGAGACGGTGGACGGCCTGGCTGGCGTGGTGGGTGAGGTGCTGCTGGCAGGCCGCAAGACCAAACCCGACGCGCAAGCCCTGATGGACGAGGCGCTGCAGCACGCGAGCCTGTGGGTGCGCCGCATCGCCATGATCCACCAGTTGGGCTGGCGGCTGCAGACCGACACCACACGCCTCTACGGTTACGCCCTGGCCCTGGGCCAGGAGGAAGACTTCTTCATCCGCAAGGCCATCGGCTGGGCCCTGCGCGATTACGCGCGCTGGGATCCGAAGGGCGTGACGCAATTCGTGGCGCGGCACGGAGCTGCCCTGTCAGCGCTGACGGTCCGGGAAGCCACGCGCCGACTGAACGCGCTCTGAGTTTGCGCCCGGCCTCAGGCCTGCTGCGCCAACCAGTCCTGCAGCGGCACCGGCCGCGCATACAGATAGCCCTGCAGGCTGGGGCAGCCGCTTTGCTTCAGAGAATCGGCCTGGGCCCGGGTTTCCACGCCCTCGGCCACCACGTGCAGCGAGAAGTTGCGCGCAATGGACAGCACGGTCTCCACGATGCCGCGGGCGTGCAGGTCATCGGGCAGGCCCTGCACGAAGCTGCGATCGATCTTCAGCTCGTACAGCGGCATGCGGTTCAGATAGGCCAGGCTGGAGTAGCCGGTGCCGAAGTCGTCGATGGAAAAGCGTATGCCCAGCGCCGCCAGTTCGTTCATGCGCACCAGGATCTTTTCAACATCTTCCACCAGATGACCTTCGGTCACCTCGAAGATGAGCTTGTCCGCCGGGGCGCCCGTCTCGGCCAGGACGCGGCGCACCTGCGCCACAAAGTCGTGCTCGCGCAGCTGGCGCGGGCTGATGTTGATGGACAGGGGAATGTCGTGGCCGGCAGCGGCAAGCTGGATCTGCATCTGGCAGCCCCGCATCAGTACCCAGTGCCCCAGCTCCAGGATCAGCCCGGTGGACTCGGCCACGGGGATGAACTGCGCCGGCGACACGAAGCCGCGCACCGGATGCTGCCAGCGCAGCAGCAGCTCGGCCCCACAGGTGCGGCCACCCGCATCCACCTGTGACTGCAGGTGCAGGTCCAGCTGGCCGTTGCCGATGGCGTGCTTGAGGTCGACTTCCAGCGCCAGGCGCTCCTGCACCTCGGCGTGCATCGCCGCCTCGTAGAAGGCAATGGCGTTGCGCCCGGAAGCCTTGGCACGGTACATGGCGGTGTCGGCCTCACGCAGCAGGTCGTCCACCGAACGACTCTGCGAGGTCAGCAGCGTCACGCCGATGCTGCAGCCCGAGGCATAGACCTGGTTTTGCAGTTCCACCGGCTGCTGCAGGGCCCTGCGGATCTTCTCGGCCACGCCCAGCGCGAGCAGGCCGGCCTCGTGCTCGTCGCCGCCCACATGGGGCAGCAGGATGACGAATTCATCACCCCCGATGCGCGCCACGGTGTCCTCTTCGCGCAGCAGGCCGCGCAGTCGCTCGGCCACCTGCTGCAGCAAGGCATCGCCCACCGCATGACCACTGGCGTCGTTGATATTCTTGAAGTGGTCCAGGTCCAGGAACAGCACGGCGGTGCATTCACCCGAGCGCTGCGCGGCGTGCAGGGCCACGCCCATGCGGTCCATCAGCAGGCGCCGGTTGGGCAGGTCCGTCATGGGGTCGTAGAAGGCCAGACGGTGGATGCGCGCCTCGTTCTCGCGGCGTTCGGTGATGTCGACGAAACTCACCCGCAACTGCCGGCGCCGGTCCGAGGGCATCTGCAGCAGGTTCATCTCGCACAGCACGTCGGCGCCGCCCGCAACCGGCCGCACGCGGCACTCCTGCACCACGTGCTGCCCGCGCGGCAGGGTGGCGAGGGTGGTGTCGAGGAAGCGTTGCACCGACATTCCGTCGGGCTGGAACGCATCCGGCGCGAAGAAACGCAGCAGCTCGGACCGCAGGATCTCCTCACGCGTGCTGGCAAACAGCAGCTCCGCCTTGCGGTTGGCCTGCACGCACAGGCCCGTGTCCAGGTCGCAGACGACGATGGCCTCGGGCGCGTGCTCCACCAGCATCCTGACGCCGGCCTCACTGTCCCGTGCCTGCTGCTCGGCCACGCGCCGTCGCCGGTTCTGCAGGGTCAGCACCACCACCATGCCCGACAGCACCAGCAGCGCCGCGCCCGTGCCCAGCACCAGGGTGCGATGCTCTTCGTACAGGCTGCGCGGACGGTTGATGATGACGCTATCGGGCGGCAGCGCCGAGGTGTGGGCGCCCCAGCGCTCCAGCTGAGCCCAGTCAAACATCGGCACGCTGCGGCTGGGCAGCGGGGTGACGGCCTCCTGGAGCTGCAGCCGATCCTGCACGATGTCGTGGCCCAGGCGCGAGGCGCGCTCACCTTCGGCACCGATGGCGTACATCATGCCGCCCACGCTGGACTCGATGCCGAACTTGGTGTCGAAGAGGTAGAAGGTGGGCACACTGGTCACGCGCGAAAACGCCACGCCGACATCGGCCGAGCTGAAGGCCTTGCCCGCGGCGTCGCGGTTGAAGGTGGTGCGCAGCACGATGGTGCCGGCCTGCAGCTGGGCCAGGCGTTGCAGGATCTGCTCGTAGCTCAGCTCATTGGTGTACTCGAACTGCAGCCGGCCCTGCCAGCGCGGCGCCAGGGCTTCGATTTCACGCCGTGCCGCCAGGTCCGGCACGCCCGTGCCGCCCAGCACCAGCACCTTGGCTGTGGCGGGAAAGAGCTTGAGGGCGATGTCCAGGGTGCCGGCGTAGTCGAAGCTGACGTCCTGGCGCAGGAAGCGCCGCCCGCTCTGCAGGGCCCGCTCGGCACTGAGGGACGCGTTGGAGGCGATCACCGGCGCCATCGGGCTCAGGGTCGGCAGTTCTTCGAGCAGAAAATTGAGCGGCGTCTGCTGGAAGGTGACGATCAGGTCCAGCGGCCGGTTTGCGTACTTGTGCAGCAGCAGTTCGCGGCTGAGCTTGCGGTAAGCGGGGTCCGGGTTGCGCGCCAGATCCAGGTACTCCACGTAGACCTTCTCGACCGGCATGCCCAGCCCCCGCCAGGTGGCGACGAAGCTGGCCACATAGGCGTCGACGCCGGGCCGTCCGTACCCGGGCTGCAGCAGCAGGAGCACCTGCTTGTCGGTGTCCGGTGTGCGCCCGGCCTCCTGGGCCGAGGCCTGCGCGCCGGCGAATAGCAGCACCCAGGCCAGCAGCACGCTGCGGCACACGGCAGGACTGGCACACCGGCGGTAGAGGCGGACGATACCCATGCAGGCAATGGTACACGTGGATCCGCGCGCCTCGACCCTATTCGACACCGATCTGAGGGGAAAAGGCATGGCAAGCCGCGGCGGCCTCAGGCGGCCGTGAGGACGCGGTTGCGCCCCTGGTCCTTGGCGAGGTACAGAGCCCCGTCCGCCTCTTTGAGCAGGGCTTCGGCCTGCTCGGCGCGCTGCACCAGGCCGGAGGCCACGCCTATGCTGACGGTGACCAGGGCCGCCACCGGTGAATGTTCATGCGGCATGCACCGGGCCTGGACGGCGCAGCGGATACGCTCTGCGACGGCGCACGCCTCGGCCGCCGTGGCGCCGGGCAGCACAAGCACGAACTCCTCGCCGCCATAGCGCGCCACCAGCTCGCCGGAGCGGCGCACCTCGGCCGCCAGGATCTCCGCCACCTGACGCAGGCACGCGTCCCCCGCCTGATGGCCATAGTGGTCGTTGTAGGCCTTGAAGTGGTCCACGTCGATCAGGGCCAGGGCCAGCGGCAGGCCCACGCGGGCCGCGCGCTGCCATTCGGCCGCCCAGACCTCGTCGAAGCGTCGCCGGTTGGCCAGGCCGGTCAGCGCATCGGTGCTGCTGAGCTCGGCCAGCTGGTGGTTGGCGGCCTCCAGCTCGGCCGTGCGCTCACGCACGCTGGCCTCCAGCTGCTCGTTGGCCGTTTCGATGGCCTGGTGCAGGCGGGCCTGCTCGGCCACCTCGCTGCGCAGGCGGCGCGAGAACATCCAGCCCACCCAGAGCAGCAGGCCCAGCGCGGCCAGGCGCAGGCCGTGGGTCAGCTGGCGCATCTGCTCCAGACTGCGGGCACGTGCGGCCAGCTCATCGGTGAGCGCGTTGATCACGGATTCGGTGGTGATCTCGTAGATCTTCTTGGCCAGCACGTAGTCGTCCTCAAAGAGCACGGCGCGTGCCCGGCCCCAGTTGCCCGCGCGCATGTGGCGCAGGGAGCGCGCTTCGGTGACGCGCAGGCCTTGCTGCAGATCGAGCAGCACGGAGATGTCCCCCGAGAGCTCCATCTCGCGGCTGAGTTCGGCCACGGTCGCTACCGTGGCGGTCAGGTTGTCGTCGACGCTGTCGTAGCGGCTCACCCGCAGCAGCTTCTCCTCCAGCACGGCGCCACTGAGCAGGCTGGTGAGTTCCTGCTCCAGGCGCACGATGCGCTCCAGGCGGGTGCTGATGCCCAGGTGGCGCACATGCATGTCCTCGCTGCGCACATCAACATACAGCCCCAACAAAAAGGTCAGGACCAGGATGGCCACGGCGATGTAAGTACTGCCCAGGTATCTCATGTTCTGGTTCTTGTGGGCCCGGGGAAGATGCTTCGTCCCGACGCGCGCAGCGCTCATTCTGCCGGCCCGTTCGGGCGCGGTAAAAAATATACCGGCACAATTTCACAATACCGCGTACAATACGACGGTCTCTGCGATTTGCTTACCTTTGCATCGACTGTTGTCTGACTTGGTTCGCGGCACCTACAAGCCGCCCTCCTCACCTTCTGGCCGCCACCAACGGCCCCCGGTCGTCAAACTCCCCTCCTCTGCGGCGAGCCCTATCCCCGGTCTGTATTCCTTCCCCTGGACCGAACACCCAAAGCGGCTTGTGCCGCAACGTCCAGCCCCAGGGCTGACGGTTTTTACTGTTTCCTGCGCCGCGTGCTGACACGCGTCGCCCTGAGTTTTGATGATTACCACGCTAGAAAATGCTTTCTCGGTGGGCAAGTACCTTGTCTCACCCCTCACCCGAACCACCGAATCGGGCCACTACACGGCTTCCGTGTCCATCCGTAGCGGCAGCGGCCGCGGCACCTCTGACCGGGTCTACCGCTTCGTGCCCGAATTCGCCACCCGCGAAAGCGCCCTTCAGTACGCCGTGGCCGAAGGCCACAGCTGGCTGCAGCAGCGCCAGGCCTGTGCCGCCTGAAACCCCCTACACTGTCTTACCCACGAGGAAAACCCCATGGCCAAAGAAGAACTGATTGAAATGGAAGGCAAGGTCGAGGAAGTGCTCCCCGATTCGCGCTTTCGCGTGACACTGGACAACGGCCACAGCCTGATTGCTTACACCGGCGGCAAGATGCGCAAGCATCACATCCGCATCCTGGCTGGCGACAAGGTGTCGCTCGAGCTCTCGCCCTACGACCTGGGCAAGGGCCGCATCACCTTCCGCCACCTTCCTCCCCGCACCGGCGGCGCACCCGCGCCCGCACGGCGCACGTTTCGTTGACAGGCCATCCGGACTGTCATTCCCCTGCGTCACAAGTTGCATTGCGACCCACGGCGCGTTTTTAGAAAGGCTCAATCATGAGCAGCAAACTTTATGTCGGTAACCTCTCCTACTCGGTGCGGGACGACGATCTTCAACAAAAATTCGGTGAGTTTGGTTCGGTTCAGTCCGCCAAGGTCATGATGGACCGCGACAGCGGTCGCTCCAAGGGCTTCGGCTTCGTGGAAATGTCCAGCCCGGCGGAAGCCGAAGCTGCCATCCGCGGCATGAATGGCCAGAACGTTGACGGCCGCGACATGGTCGTGAACGTTGCCCGTCCGATGGAGCCGCGCACTGGTGGTGGCGGCGGCGGCTTCGGCGGCGGCCGTAGCGGCGGCGGCGGCGGTGGTGGTTACGGCGGCGGCGCCGGCGGCGGCGGCGGTGGCCGCAACCGTTACTGAAGTCTCGGCTTCCTCTGAAAAACCGGCCCCTGGGCCGGTTTTTTTATGCGCCTGGTGCAATCCGGGCAGGTAAGATCACGCCCTCAATCTTGGAGAGATGGCGATGATCAGGTTCAGCGACGAACACGTGTGGGTGCGGGTGGAAGGAGATACTGGCGTGGTGGGCATCACCGTGCACGCGCAGGACACCCTGGGCGACATCGTGTTCGTGGAGTTGCCGGCGCTGGGCAAGACGCTGGCTGCCAAGGACGTGGCCGGCGTGGTGGAGTCCGTCAAGGCGGCCGCCGACGTCTATGCCCCGGTGAGCGGCACGGTGAGCGAGGTGAACGAGGCGCTGCGCGCCGACCCCTCGCTGGCCAACAGCGCACCCTTGGGTGAAGGCTGGCTCTACAAGGTCAAGCTCGCCGCGCCCGCCGAACTCGACGCTCTGATGGACGAAGAAGCCTACGCCAGGTTCAGCGCCTGACCCGGGCGAGACCCGCTGAGGTGTTGCCGCGTGGCAGCACTGTCTTCAAGCTGTCATCGGTCAGACTTATAAATGGGCTGGGGCCGGTCGCTTGACCGGCTGAAACAACCCTCTCCGAGATCAGACCATGGCCAAAGATTTCTCCACCATGGAGGACAGCAACCGCTCCTCCAACCCCAGCATCCACGATATTTCGAGCCCCACGCGCCGTACGCTGCTGCAAGGCGGCCTGGGCGCGGCGATCAGCCAGTTGCTGGCGCCCCTGGCCGGCGCTTCCGCGCTGGCTGGCTGCGCCAGCATGGGCGGTGGCCCGCTGCTGGGATTCAAGAGTGTGCCGGTGTCCACCGCTGACACGATCACCGTGCCCGAGGGCTATGTCGCCCAGGTCATCGCGCCCTGGGGCGAGCCCATCGGCCTGGCAGGCATGAGCCGGGCCTTCAAGGACGATGCCAGCAACAGCGCCGACGAGCAGCAGGCCCAGATGGGCATGCACCATGACGGTATCCACTTCTACCCGCTGGACGGCGCGCAGCGCGGCCTGCTGGTGATGAACCACGAGTACACCGACGACGGCCTGCTCTTCCCCGACGGCATGCAGAACTGGAGTGCGGAGAAGGTGCGCAAGTCGCAGGCCGCGCACGGCGTGTCCGTCATTGAAGTGGCCCGCAAGGGCGCGCAGTGGGAGTTGGTGCGCCCGTCGTCCCTGGCACGCCGGATCACGGCGGCCACCCCCATGGCCGTCTCTGGCCCGGCGGCCGGCCACGCCATGATGCGCACCAGTGCGGACCCGGCCGGCCAGCGCGTGCTGGGCACGCTCAACAACTGCGGCAGCGGCATCACGCCCTGGGGCACCTACCTGACCTGTGAAGAGAACTTCATCAACTACTTCAGCGGCGGCGACAAGCCCAGCCCGCACGAGGCGCGCTGGGGCCTGCGCAAGGGCGGCGCCGGCTACCGCTGGCACGAACACGACGCGCGTTTCGACGCCACCCGCGAACCCAACGAGCCGAACCGCTTCGGCTGGGTGGTCGAGATCGATCCCATGGACCCGACCTCCACGCCCGTCAAGCGCACGGCGCTGGGTCGCTCGGTGCACGAAGGCGCCACGGTAGCGGTCACGAAAGATGGCCGCGCCGTGATCTACATGGGCGAGGACGCGCGCTTCGAGTACATCTACAAGTTCGTCAGTCGTGACCGCATCCAGAGTGGCGGCGCCCGCGCCAATGCCACGCTGCTGGACCACGGCACGCTCTACGTGGCCAAGTTCAATGCCGACGGCAGCGGCCAGTGGCTGCCGCTCACGCACGGCCAGGGCCCGCTGACGGCGGCCAACGGCTTTGCCGACCCCGGTGAGGTGCTGATCAAGAGCCGCCAGGCCAGCGACCTGCTGGGTGCGACCAAGATGGACCGCCCCGAGTGGATCGATGTGGACAAGAACGGCTGGGTCTACTGCACCCTGACCAACAACAGCAACCGGGGTGTGGGCAAGAACGCCGGGCTGGACGCGGCCAACCCGCGCGCCAACAACAGCATGGGCAACATCATCCGCTGGAAAGAAGAGGGCGACTTCTCCGCACTGACGATGAAGTGGAACCACTTCGTGCTGGCCGGCGACCCGGCCAACGAACGCGCCGAGGCCCGTGGCAACGTCAAGGGCGACCTGTTTGCCTGCCCCGACGGCCTGTGGACCGACGCCCGCGGCGTGCTCTGGATCCAGACCGACATGTCGACCTCGGCCATGGGCAAGGGTGATCTGGCGCGCATGGGCAACAACATGATGCTCGCGGCAGACCCGGCCACGGGCGAGATCCGCCGTTTCCTGACCGGCCCCAGTGGCTGCGAAATCACGGGCGCCACCGCCACGCCGGATGGCCGCACCATGTTCATCAACATCCAGCACCCGGGTGAGAGCCCCTCGGAGCGCAGCGACCCGGCCAACCCCGGCAAGTACTCGACCTGGCCCGACAAGAAGCCGGGTGGCCGCCCGCGCTCAGCCACGGTGGTGATCCGCAAGCTCGATGGCGGAGTAATTGGAAGTTAACCCCCCGAGCGGCGACGCCACCACGCGCTGACGGCCAGAGGCCGTAGCTCTTCGGACTGTCCAAGCCTGCGCAGGCAGGCCTGGAGCCGCAGCCCTCAGCCCCTTTCTCGCCTGCGGCGGAAGGGGGGCGCTCCCGGCGGCCTGGCAAAGCCAGTTCCGCGGGAGCCCTGGTCTAAGACATGTCTTCGGCTATTTCCAGTAGCCCGGCGCGGGCAACTCGTTGAAGACCTTGCGCAGCTGCTCACCCCAGCGCTCGCGCAGGGAAGAGAAATACGGGTCCTTGCTGTCGATCAGGGCCCTGCGCTGGACTTGCAAGCTATCTTTTTCATAGCACATGAGGTCCAACGGCAGGCCGACCGACAGGTTGGACTTCATGGTCGAGTCCATGGAGATCAGGCAGCACTTGGCCACTTCGTCAAGCGACAGGTACCCACCGACGACACGGTCCAGGATGGGCTTGCCGTACTTGGACTCGCCGATCTGGAAATACGGCGTCTCGCGCGTGGCCTCGATGAAGTTGCCAGCGGAATAGATGTTGAAGAGGCGCGGCTCCTCGCCCTTGATCTGGCCGCCGAAGATCAGGCTCACATTGAACTCGATGCCGAACTCCTTGAGCGCTTCGGCATCGCGCGCGTGCACCTTGCGCACGGCATCTCCCACCAGCTTGGCGGCGGAAAACATATTGGGGGCCGAGGCGAGACTCTTCTCGCCCTGGTTTTCCATCTGCACCCGCAGGCCGCTGGCCACCGACTGGCTGACGGACAGATTGCCGGCAGTCAGCAGCACCATGACCCGTTCACCCGGCACCTCGTAGACGTGCATCTTGCGGAAGGTGTTGATCTGGTCGACGCCGGCGTTGGTGCGCGAATCGGACAAGAAGACCAGTCCGGCATCGTTGCGGACGGCGACACAGTAGGTCATGAAAATTCACTCGTGGGATAAGGGCCTGTTCACACTAATTTCTCAAGTGCGAACGTGGTTAAAACAGCGCCAATCTAGGCGCGCGACGACGCCCAGGCTGACCGCCTGGGCTAGGAGTGCAACAACGAGTGGCGCTGTTTTAACCCCGTTCCCTTCGGGTTGCGGCCAAAAAAGCCATGCGGGGTGTTGCGCGGACTTGCCGGGGGATACCCCGGCGGCGTCCACGCGCCTACCGCATGACTTTTTTGATCCGCAACGCATCTTGAGAAATTAGTGTGAACAGGCCCTAGGACAGCCGCCATCTTAACGGCCGCCCCGCCCTGCCAGGCAGCGGACTCAGGCGATTTCGGGCATCAGGAAATCCTGGCTGATGCGTGAGCCGATGTCGTTGACCCGGTCCAGGAACTGGGTCAGGAAGGCATGCAGCCCCGTGGCCAGGATTTCGTCGATGCGGCCGTACTGCAGCTCGGCGCGCAGCTTGCCCGCCTGGCGCAGCGTTTCACTGTCGCCGTCGCTGCTGACCAGGCCCAGGTTGCTGACCACCTCGTTCATGCTCGCATGCAGGGAGCGTGGCATGTCGGGCCGCAGGATCAGCAGCTCGGCCACGCGTTCGGGCCGGATCACGTCGCGGTAGACCTTGCGGTAGATCTCGAAGCCGCTCACGCTACGCAGGATCGAACTCCAGTGGTAGAAGTCGTACTCCTGGTCCTTCTGCTTGGCGTTGCCGAAGAAGTCGCGCTGCGCGGCATGGAACTTGACGTCCACCAGACGCGCGGTGTTGTCGGCGCGCTCGAGGAAGGTGCCCAGGCGCATGAAGTGCAGCGACTCGTCCATCAGCATGGTCCCCACGGTCACGCCACGGGAGAGGTGCGAACGGAACTTGACCCATTCGAAGAACTGGCCAGGATCGCGTTCGAAATCGCCGCTCTTGAGCATGCGGTTGACTTCCAGCCAGGTCTGGTTCTGGGTTTCCCAGACCTCGGTGGTCAGCGTGCCGCGCACGGCCCGCGCGTTCTCGCGTGCAGCCCGCAGGCAGGAGATGATGGATGAGGGGTTGTCCTCGTCGCTGACCATGAACTCCATGACGCCTTGGGGCGTGACCTCACCGTAGAGCGCGGTATAGGACGGCAGCAGTTCGCTGATGGACAGCAGGCCCTGCCAGCCGACCTGCGCCACGGCCGCCGATTGCGGCAGCAGCGAGGTCTCGTAGCTCACGTTGAGCATGCGCGCTGTGTTTTCGGCCCGCTCCGTATAGCGGCTCATCCAGTAGAGGTGATCGGCGGTGCGGCTCAGCATGTCAGATCTCCAGAATCCAGGTGTCCTTGGTGCCACCGCCCTGCGAGGAGTTCACCACCAGGGAGCCTTCCTTGAGTGCCACGCGCGTCAGGCCCCCCGGCACCATCTGCACCGTCTTGCCCGAGAGCACGAAGGGCCGCAGGTCGATGTGGCGCGGGGCGATGCCCTGCTCGACGTAAGTGGGGCAGGTGGAGAGGCTCAGCGTGGGCTGGGCGATGTAGTTGCTCGGGTTGGCCAGCACGGCCTTGCTGAAGTCCTCGATCTCGGCCTTGGTGGAGGCGGGCCCCACCAGCATGCCGTAGCCCCCGGCGCCGTGCACTTCCTTGACCACCAGGTCCTTGAGATTGGCGATCACGTACTTCAGGTCCTCGGAATTGCGGCACATGTAGGTGGGCACGTTGCTGAGGATGGGTTTCTCGCCCAGATAGAACTCGATCATCTTGGGCACATAGGGGTAGATGGACTTGTCGTCCGCCACGCCCGTGCCCACTGCATTGCAGATGGCCACATGGCCCGCGCGGTAAGCGTCCATCAGGCCCGGGCAGCCGAGGGTGGAGCTGGGGCGGAAGACCCTGGGGTCGAGGAAATCGTCGTCGACCCGGCGGTAGATCACGTCCACCCGCCGTGGACCACGGGTGGTTCGCATGTAGACGAAGTTGTCCTTGACGAACAGGTCCTGCCCCTCGACCAGTTCCACCCCCATCTGCTGGGCCAGGAAGGCGTGCTCGAAGTAGGCGCTGTTGTACATGCCGGGCGTGAGCACCACCACGGTCGGCTCGGCCGCGCCGCCCGGGCTGGAAGCACGCAGGGTTTCCAGCAGCAGATCGGGGTAGTGCGCCACGGGTGCGACGCGGTGGGCGCTGAAGAGATCGGGAAAGAGCCGCATCATCATCTTGCGGTCTTCCAGCATGTAGCTCACGCCACTGGGCACGCGCAGATTGTCTTCGAGCACGTAGTACTCACCCTCGCCCTTCGCGTTGGGCGCACGCACGATGTCGACACCGCTGATGTGCGAATAGACCTGGTTGGGCACGTCCACCCCCTTCATCTCGGGGCGGTACTGTGCGTTGTTCAGGATCTGCTCGGCGGGGATGACGCCGGCCTTGATGATCTCCTGCTCGTGGTAGACATCGTGGATGAAGCGGTTGAGTGCGTTCACCCGCTGCACCAGGCCTTTTTCCATGCTGGACCACTCCCGTGCGGGAATGATGCGCGGGATCAGGTCGAAGGGGATCAGTCGCTCGGTGCCGGCGCCGTCCTCGTCCTTGGCGCCGTAGACCGCGAAGGTGATGCCCACGCGGCGAAAGATCATTTCGGCCTCGGCACGACGCGCTTGCATGACATCGTCGTTCTGGCGCGACAGCCACTTCGCATAGCTCCGGTAGTGCTCGCGCACCTCGCCCGCGGACCCACCCGCCTGAGACTGCGACTGGGCCTGCCCACCGCCCGGGCTTTGACTCTGGCTTGCACCGGCGGCGGCCAGGGTGGTGTACATCTCATCGAATTTCTGCATGGCACCTTCTCTCCTGTGAGTCATACAGCAATTTCCGGGCCCAGGCGCGGGCTGGCTCGGTTCTTGCGGTCCTGGACTATGGGCCTCTGCTGCTATTGTGGGCCCTTCCTGATCGAGTCCGAGCCATGCCCATCCACGCCGCACTGAACCACGTCACCCACTACCAGTACGACCGCCTGGTCAAGCTGGGGCCCCAGGTGATCCGCCTGCGCCCGGCTCCGCACTGCCGCAGCAAGGTGATTTCGTACTCCCTGAAGATCGAGCCGGCCACCCATTTCATCAACTGGCAACAGGACCCCTTCGCCAACTACCAGGCCCGCCTGGTCTTCCCGGACAAGACCCGCGAATTCAAGGTCACGGTCGACCTGGTGGTGGAGATGGCGGTCTACAACCCCTTCGACTTCTTCCTCGAGCCCGAGGCCGAGGAGTTTCCTTTCAGCTACAGCGCGGCCACCCGCGAAGAGCTCGCGCCCTACCTGGCCGTGCCAGCGCTCACGCCGCACCTGAAGGTGTACATGGCCCGGATCGACCGCACGAAGATGCGCACGATCGACTTCCTGGTCAAGCTCAACCAGCAGTTGCAGAGCGACATCAAGTACCTGATCCGCATGGAGCCCGGGGTGCAGACGCCCGAGCAGACCCTGGGCCTGGGCAGCGGCTCCTGCCGCGACACGGGCTGGCTCATGGTGCAGCTCCTGCGCCATTGCGGACTCGCCGCGCGCTTCGTCTCCGGCTACCTGATCCAGCTCAAACCGGACGTGAAGTCGCTGGACGGACCCAGCGGCACCGAGGTCGACTTCACTGACCTGCACGCCTGGTGCGAGGTCTACCTGCCGGGGGCAGGCTGGGTCGGCCTGGACCCGACCTCGGGCCTGATGGCCGGCGAAGGCCACATTCCCCTGGCCTGCACCCCCCAGCCCTCGGGTGCTGCGCCCGTGGAGGGCGGTGTGGACGAGAGCGAGGTGGAGTTCGCCCACCATATGCAGGTCACCCGCATCTACGAATCCCCGCGGGTCACGAAACCCTACACCGACGAGCAATGGGCCCGCGTCATGCAACTCGGTGAGACGGTGGAACACCGCCTGCAGACGGGCGACGTGCGCCTGACCATGGGCGGCGAGCCGACCTATGTCGCTGCCAGCGATCGCGACGCACCAGAATGGAACACCGACGCCCTGGGACCGACCAAACGGTCCTATGCCACCGAACTGGTGCACAAATTGCGCACCAAGTACGGGCAAGGCGGTTTTCTGCACTTCGGCCAAGGCAAGTGGTACCCCGGCGAACAGCTGCCGCGCTGGGCCCTGTCGATCTACTGGCGCCGGGACGGCGAGCCGGTCTGGCACAAGCCCGAGCTGTTTGCCGACGAAAGCACGCCGGCCACTTACACCAGCGAGGATGCCCGCCGCTTCACCCACGCCCTGGCCACCAAGCTGGGCCTGAGCGAGCAGTACATCCAGCCGGGCTACGAGGACGTTTTCTATTACCTCTGGCGCGAGCGCAAGCTGCCGGTGAACGTGGACCCTTTCGAGTGCAAGCTCGATGACGAGATGGAACGCATCCGGCTGCGCCGCGTGTTCGGGCAGAAGCTCGATGCCGCGGTGGGTTATGTGCTGCCGCTGCAGGCCAATGACCCCGAGCTTGCCGGTGCCCCCTGGTCCACCGGGCCCTGGCACTTCCGCGACGACCGCATGTACCTGCTGCCCGGCGACTCGCCCATGGGCTACCGCCTGCCGCTGGAGTCCCTGCCCTGGGTCAAGGAGGGTGACTACCCCTACCTGATCGAACAGGACCCCTACGCGCCGCGCACGCCGCTGCCTCAGGCAGCCCAGTTGCGCGCCCAGTACGCGCCGCACCAGATGGGCGGCGGATTCGCCGAGGGCGGCACCGTGGCCGTGCAAGGCCAGGGCCACGCCGGCGCGCCCGGCCGGACCGGCGCCGCCCAAGCCCATCTGCGCGGCGAGGGCCAGCCCTCGCACGCAACGCTGGCCGAGCCGCGCGCGCCGAAGCGCTTCGAATCGGCGCACTGGATCACCCGCACCGCCCTGTGCGTCGAAGCGCGCGACCCCATGCGCGCCAACGGCCCCAAGGCCGAGGGAGCGCACGGCGGCCAATCCAGCCTTCTGTATGTCTTCATGCCGCCCCTGGCGCGGCTGGAAGACTACCTGGACCTGCTCGCTGCCGTCGAGGCCACGGCCGAGGCATTGAGCATGAAGGTCGTGCTCGAAGGCTACCCGCCGCCGCGCGACGTACGCCTCAAGCTGCTGCAGGTCACGCCGGACCCGGGGGTGATCGAGGTCAACATCCACCCCGCGCACAACTGGGGCGAACTGGTGGATCACACGGAGTTCCTCTACGACGCGGCGTTCGAGTGCCGCCTCTCTGCCGAGAAGTTCATGACCGACGGCCGCCACACCGGCACCGGCGGGGGCAACCACATGGTGATGGGTGGGGCCACGCCAGCCGACAGTCCCTTCCTGCGCCGCCCCGAGCTGCTGGCCAGCCTGCTGCTCTACTGGCACAACCATCCCTCGCTGAGCTATCTCTTCAGCGGCATGTTCATCGGCCCGACCAGCCAGGCCCCGCGCGTGGACGAGGCGCGCAACGACCAGCTGTATGAGCTGGAGATCGCCCTGCGCGAGATCCACGCCAACCGGCAGAAGCAGGGTGCCGAGATGTCCCCGTGGCTGGTGGACCGCACCTTGCGCAACATCCTGGTCGACATCACGGGCAACACCCACCGCAGCGAGTTCTGCATCGACAAGCTCTACTCACCCGACAGCGCCACCGGCCGCCTGGGCCTGCTGGAGCTGCGCGCCTTCGAGATGCCGCCGCACGCGCGCATGAGCGTGGTGCAGCAACTGCTGCTGCGCGCCCTGGTCGCGCGCTTCTGGGACACGCCCTACCTGGCGCCCGCCACGCGCTGGGGCACCGAGCTGCACGACCGTTTCCTGCTGCCCACCTTCGTGCACATGGACTTCGCCGACGTGCTGGCCGAGATGCGGCAGGCCGGTTTTGCCTTCGACGACGCCTGGTTCGCGCCGCACTTCGAGTTCCGCTTCCCGCTGGTGGGCGAGGTGCAGAGCATGGGTGTGGAGCTGACCCTGCGCAATGCGCTGGAGCCCTGGCACGTCATGGGCGAAGAGGGCACCTCGGGCGGCACGGCGCGTTACGTCGACTCCTCGCTGGAACGCATCGAGGTACGTGTCACCGGCCTGAACCCCAGCCGCCACGCCATCACCGTCAACGGCCAGGCGCTGCCGCTGCAGTCCACCGGCACGGTGGGCGAGTTTGTGGCCGGCGTGCGCTACAAGGCCTGGAACCCGCCCTCCTCGCTGCACCCTTCCATCGGCGTGCACGCGCCGCTGACCTTCGACATCGTGGACACCTGGATGAAACGTTCGCTGGGCGGCTGCCAGTACCACGTGACCCACCCGGGCGGGCGCAACTACGACACATTCCCTGTCAACTCCTATGAGGCCGAAAGCCGGCGCCTGGCGCGTTTCTTCCGCATGGGCCACAGCGATGGTGCGATCAAGGTGCCGCCCGCCAACAGCCAGTTGCCAGGCAGCCGCGAGTTTCCGTTCACGCTGGACTTGCGGCGCGGCTCACCATGAACTGAGGGCCGGCCGCTGCAACTGCTACCCTGTCTGAATCCACGCACAGAGCGCCCGTTTACCGAAAGATCGAATTGGTCAGACTCAAATTCTCGATCGAGCTGAATTACGACATCGACCCGCCCGGTTGTGATTTCATCTTCAGCCTGCATGCCGCGAAAACCCGGCACCAGACCGTGGTGAGCGAGTCGCTGGGCATCAGCCAGAACCTGCTGCCCCATCTGTCCACCGACCCCGTCACGGCCACCCGCATCCTTCGCCTCGAGGCCTTTGCTGGTCCGCTGACGGTGCGTTATGACGCCACGGTGGACATCAACCACTACACCGCGGCACCGGAGCAGATCGGTGAGGTGGCCGTGGCCAACCTGCCGGAGTCGGTGCTGCCCTACATCTACCCCAGCCGCTATTGCCAGTCAGACCGGCTGCACCGGCTGGCGGTCAAGGAATTTGGTCATCTGCGCCAGGGCTACGAGCGGGTCCAGGCCATCCGCGACTGGGTGATGCATCGGGTCGCCTTCCGCTCCAACTCCTCCACCGGCAACACGTCCGCCGTCGATACCTTGCTGGACGAGGTCGGCGTGTGCCGCGACTTTGCCCACCTGATGATTGCCCTGTGTCGCGCCGTCAACATACCGGCCCGTTTTGTCACCGGCATCGACTATGGTGCAGACCCGGGCCTGGGCCCGACCGACTTCCATGCCTATGTGGAGGCCTATCTGGGCGACCGCTGGTACCTCTTCGACCCCTCAGGCGTGGCCATCCCCATGGGTTTTGTGCGCTTTGCCACCGGCCGGGATGCCGCCGATACCGCTTTTGCCACCATCTTCGGTGGTGTGCGCGGATCGGCCCCCGTGATGCACATCGAGGCCATCCCCGATGCACAGGGCACGCTCGTCGTGCCGCAACATGTGCCGTATGCGCTGTCCACGGACGGATAGTTCAGGGGCTAGGTACTTCAACATGACGGCTTGCCGCCGGCCAGTTGCCAGGAAGCCGCAAATTCCCGGTCCGTCTGTGTTTCAAGAGTCAGAAAACCGCTTTGCCATGCGGTAGTGATGTAACAATACCGTCACAGTGGACCACGCCAATCCCGACCTCTTCGACACTGCCGGCCCACCCTCGCCGGCCCAACGGGCAGCGGCCTTGGCGCTACCGGCCGGCAGCGGCCACTACGATGAATTCCGCGGCGGCCTGTCGGGACAGCAGGCGACGCCAGCCTGGGCAGAATTCTTCGAGCAGATGGGCCACGAAGGTTTCGCCGACCTGAACCACCGCGCCCAGAGCCTGGCGCGCCAGATCCGCGACAACGGCGTGAGCTACAACGTGTACAGCGATGCCAGCGGCCCGCAACGGCCGTGGTCGCTCGACTTGTTCCCGCTGATCATCACGCCCGAGAGCTGGCAGCAGATCGAGACCGGCGTGCTGCAGCGGGTGCGCGTGCTGGAACACGTGATGGCCGATGTCTATGGCCCGCAGGAACTGCTCAAGGCCGGCCTGCTGCCGCCCGCGCTGGTGCAGGGCCACCCCGGCTACCTGCGCCCCATGCACGGTGTGGCGCCCGTGGGTGGCACGCACCTGCACATTGCCGCCTTTGACCTGGCGCGCGGTCCCGACGGCAATTGGTGGGTGATCTCGCAGCGCACGCAGGCCCCCTCGGGCCTGGGCTACCTGCTGGAGAACCGCATTTCGATCTCGCGCCAGTTCGCGCCGGCCTTCGAGGGCATGCACATCCAGCGCCTGGCCGCGACCTACCGCGCACTGATCGACGCGCTCAAGCAGATGAGCCCGGCCGGCGCCGATTCGCATATCGCCCTGCTCACCCCCGGCCCCTACAACGAAACCTATTTCGAGCACGCCTACCTGGCGCGCTATCTGGGCTTGACCCTGGTGGAAGGCAGCGACCTGACGGTGCGCGACCAGAAGCTCTACCTCAAGACCCTGCGCGGCCTGGAGCCGGTGCACGGCCTGCTCAAGCGCCTGGACGACGAATTCCTGGACCCGCTGGAACTGCGCGCCGACTCCACGCTGGGCGTGCCCGGCCTGCTGCAGGCCATCCGCGCGGGCAACGTGCTGGTGGCCAACGCACCGGGTTCGGCCTTTCTCGAATCGAGCGCCATGCTGGGTTTCCTGCCGGCCATCGCCAGCCACCTGCTGGGGGAAAAGATGCACCTGCCGGCGCTGCCCACCTGGTGGTGCGGCGAACGCGCCGGCATGGAAGACGTGCTGCCCCGCCTGGCCGAGTGCGTCATCAAGCCGACCTATCCGGATGCGGCCAGCGGCTTCGAGGCCGTGCTCGGCCGCAGCCTGACACGCAGCGGACTGGACGAATGGGCCGGTCGCATCATGCGCGCGGGTGACCAGCACACGGTGCAGCGCTACCTGCCGCCTTCGCAGATGCCCACCTGGCAGGACGATCGCATCACGCCGCGCTCGCTCATGCTGCGCGTGTTTGCCATCGCCGACGGCCCGCAGTCCTGGCGCGTGCTGCCCGGCGGCCTGACCCGGCTGGTGAACGCCAGCGCGGGCATGGCCTCCATGCAGCGCGGCGGCAGCAGCGCGGACACCTGGGTCATGACCCACGGTGAGGTCGACCGTACGACCTTGCTGTCGACCCACCACGCCACCCCCATCCTCACGCAGCGCAAACGCCTGGTCACCAGCCGCGCCGCCGAGAATCTCTACTGGCTGGGCCGCTACACGGAGCGCACCGAAAACAACATCCGGCTGGCACGACTCACGCTCGACAGCCTGAACGGGCAGGACCCCTGCTCGCCCGCGCTGCTGACCTGGCTCAGCGACCTGGCTTTGCGCAACACCCTGGTGCTGCCGGACGTGCCCACCGCCCTGCAGGCGCGCCGCGTGTTCGAGCGCTCGCTGATTGCCAGCCTGGGCAGCCACGACATGGCCACCAGCGTGGGCTACACCCTGCGCGCGCTCAAGCTGGCCGCCGCCGCGGTGCGCGAGCGGCTCTCGCAGGAGCAGTGGAACATCATCACCCGGGCCGAAGCCGAGATGACGCAGCGCTGCGCGAAGCACGTGGCCCAGGGCGACTACTCTGCCGTGGAAGCCCTGCGCGCGCTGGAATCGGCCAGCGGCCACCTGGCCGCCATCACCGGCGCCCAGACCGACCGCATGACCCGCGACGACGGCTGGCGCCTGCTGTCCATCGGCCGCCAGATCGAGCGCCTGTGCTTCCTGGCGCCCGCCTTGGCCCGCAGTTTCGAGACCGGCGCCGTCCATGACGACGGCGGCTTCGAGGCGCTGATCGCCCTGTTCGACAGCACCATCACCTTCCACGCGCAGTACCAGCAGGCCCGCGAAGTGCCGGCCCTGCTGGATTTGCTGGTGCTGGACCGGGACAACCCGCGCTCCCTCGGTTGGGTGGTGCAGACCCTGCGTGGCCGCCTGGCCAAGCTCGCCGGCAACCCAAGCGGCGAGATGGATGCCCTGGCCCTGATGGTGCCCGACCCCGAGCAGTGGGAGTTTGATGCGCTGTGCCAGACCCGCGAGGACGGCGCATTGCCCCGGCTGGCCGAATTGCTGGCGCAGTGCAGCGAGGCCGCCTGGCGCGTCTCGGACGAGATCAGCCTGCGCTACTTCACCCACACGGGCGACTCCGGCAAGAGCCTGGGGGCCTGACCCGGGCGCCGGCAGGAAAGACCATGGATCTGCGCGTCACGCACGAGACCCACTACGACTACACGCCGGCCGTCGAGACCGCGCAGCACGTGGCCTACCTGCAGCCGCTGGACACCCCGTACCAGACCCTGCTGAGTCACCGCCTTGACGTGTCCCCCACGCCCGCCCAGACAACGCAGACCGACGACATCTACGGCAACCGGCGCGTCTTCTTCTCCTTGCAGACGCCGCACACCGAGTTGCGCGTGGTGGCTCGCAGCGAGGTACGCACGCGCGCGCCCGAAGCCGTCGACAGCCGCATCGGCTGGGAGACCTTGCGCGAACAGTTTCGCTACCATGCAGGCGCCGCGTGGAGCTCGGCCGCCGAGTTCAGTTTTGCCTCGGCACGCGCGCCGCGTCACGAAGCCTTCGCAGCCTATGCGCGCCCCAGCTTCGGTCCCGACGTGTCGGCCCTGGCCGGCGCACGCGACCTGATGCAACGCATCCATGCGGACTTCACGTACGAAACGGCCAGCACCGAGGTCAACACACCACCCCTCGAAGCCCTGGCCCAGCGCAAGGGCGTGTGCCAGGACTTCGCCCACATCATGCTGGGCTGCCTGCGCAGCCTGGGCCTGGCCGCGCGTTATGTCAGCGGTTATCTGCTGACCCAGCCCGCACCCGGCCAGCCGAGGCTGGTGGGCAGCGATGCTTCACACGCCTGGGTGTCGATCTTCCTGCCGGACCTGCCCGGAGCCGAGGAGGGCCAGGGCTGGTATGACCTGGACCCGACCAATGACCGCGACGGCTGGGGCACACCGGGCGAGGACTACGTGACGGTGGCCACGGGCCGCGACTACGCGGACATCTCGCCCATCCGCGGCGTCATCCACGGCGGCGGCCAGCACACCCTGACGGTGGCCGTGACGGTGGAGCCGGTCGACGGCTAGGCCGCACCGCGCCAGCGGTGGTTGATGTAGCGCGTGGCCACCGCCTGCAGGCGACGGCCCACGGCCATGGCGACTTCCAGCAGCAGCAGCATGAGCAGCGCCACCACGCCGCCGGCGATCAGGGCCTCCTGCGTCAAGGGCACGGTGGCGTTGTACTGGATCAGGGTCTGCTCACGCAGGTCCGGGTCGGCGCGGAAGGCCACATGCCACAGACGACCCGGCAGATGGGTCTGCAACGCTTTGGCCTCGCCCTCGAAGCGCAGCTTGCGCTGGTACATGCGCTCGATGGCGTCGCCCTCGGCCTTGAAGGCGGCCACATTGCTCTGGCGGTGCATGGCGATCAGCGCCTCGACGTTGCCCGCCGTGTGCTGGTTCGCGATGATCAGGAAGGGCTGGAAATTGAGGGTGACTTCACGCAGCGTCGCATCGACGCGCTTGGCGTACTGGTCGGCCAGATGGGGCAGTTGCATGCCCGCCAGCAGACAGATGCAGGCGATCACGATCATCACGTAACGCAGCAGGACCGACATGGCTTTCTCCTTGGGCGGGGGATGCATACCTCGCGACGCGCATGGCGCGCGTTGCGAATCCCACCGCAATTCCCGACCTTACCCCAAAGCCGCCGGGCTGTCGGTCTGCGGAAACAAAAGCTTGCAGTTTGCTGTCGCTCAGGCCGGGTCGGGAGCTGCAGCCTCGGCGGCGATGCGGCGCAGGGCCTGCTCGTAGGCCGCCGCGGGTTGGCCGCCCGAGATCAGGTAGCGGCCGTTCACGATGACAGCGGGCACGGAGCTGATGCCGGCCTGCTGCCACTGCAACTCGTTCTGGCGCACGACCAGGGCGTACTCGTCACCGCCCAGGATCTCGCGGGCGCGGGCCTCGTCCAGGCCCACCGTGCGGCAGGCACGCAGCAGCACCTCGGCATCGGACACATTCTCGGCACGGCCGTGGTAGGCGGCCAGCAGTTCCTTCTTGAGCGCGTACTGCCGGTCGGGGCCCAGTTCGCCGGCCCAGTGCAGGAGGCGGTGGGCGTCGAAGGTGTTCCAGATGCGGCCGCGCCCCTCGGGCTTGAAGCTGAACCCCACCTCGGCGCCACGCGCACGGATGGTCTCGCGAATCTGCGCCTGCTGCTCAGCGCTTGAGCCGTACTTCTGCGTCAGGTGCTCGGTCATGTCCTGGCCCTCGGGGCCCATGGCCGGGTTGAGCTCGAAGGGCTGGAAACTGATGTGGGCATCGACCTGGCCCAGCAGCTTGTCCAGCGCCTGTTCCAGGCCACCCAGGCCGACAGCACACCAGGGACAGGCAATGTCGGAAACGAAATCGATTTGGAGAGAGGTGGTCATGGAGATTTCAGGGGTGGACGTCTTGGAAGACAAGCTGAAATTGTGGCCCAGCCCGATAAACCGTGCGAAGGCGGGGCCTTGGCTCCGGCTCCTCGGTTTCAATTGTCGCGGCCACCGAAATTGAAACCGATCGGTAGTGCAGTGCAATCACAGGCAGGCGCAGGCCAATGCTTCTGCTCGAAATAACGGGCCACGCACTGGGAATACGCGCTCTGGGGTTGCACGGATACCGAGTTCATCCGTCCGTCCCGTGCCACGATGGCACTCAGCCTGAACTTGATCTTCAGATCGGCATCGCTGGGAGAACATTGCGTCGTCATCCGCTGCATTTCCTGAGCCAGCGCCGGAAACAACTTCTGACTCATGTAGTTGAGCTCATCCACCTTCAACTGCGAAGCTGGATCGTTCGGATTTGCCCGAAATACGTGCGAAGTCTCAGGACCACGCGTTGCCCAATACAGAGCGGTGGAAATCACGGCAGCAACCAGTGCAACCATCAGGCTCGTCACCAGAGGCAAACCCAGACTCAGCTTGAAGCCCAGCACATAGGCCAGCAGGAAAAGGCCCAGCACGAGCCAGAGGGAGAGCCCGCTGAAATGACGGAAGCCGGTCAGATCCGCGAACTTGAACAGAGCAAACCCTGCCAACACCACAAATAGGAAAGACAGACCCACGGCACGCACCGCATCCCCCAGCGAGGATGGCGCCCCGGACAGCTTGCGAGCCGTCAGTGTGACCATACCTACGACCAGCAGCAGGGAGCAAGCCACCCCCAGGGTGATCTTGAGAGGTGCGATGAACGCGATGAAGAGGAAGGCCGCGATGAACAGGAGTTGAACCATGAGCAGATTGAGGGAAGTTGACAGCAGCGGGGATTATTGGCGTGCAGCCCTGCATGCGCCATCCCCCAAAAGGGTCATATCGGCAAGGCCCAGCCGTTCTCAGTGCGAGTCCGATCCGTTGCGCACCCGCCCCCGTTGCGCCTTGGTCTCGGAACGCTGGCTCTTGCCTTCGAGCCGACGCTGACGTGAGCCATAGGTGGGCTTCGTGGCGCGGCGCGTCTTGGGTGCTTGGGCCACGCTGTTGACCAGCTCGTGCAGGCGGGAAAATGCGTCGAGCCGGTTCAGGTCCTGGCTGCGGTGCTGCTGGGCCTTGAGGACCAGCACACCCTCCTGGGTGATACGGCTGTCGCGGAGGGCCAGCAGGCGCTCCTTCACGTCCTCGGGCAAGGACGAGGCGGGGATGTCGAAGCGCAGGTGGATCGCGCTGGAGACCTTGTTGACGTTCTGCCCGCCCGCGCCCTGGGCGCGGATGGCGCTGATCTGCACCTCGGCCTCGTCGACCTGCAAGAGGGCGGGCTGGGACATGGCAGGCGCCGCCTCAGGCAGCGGCGGTCTCCGGCGCCTGGGCGGGCAGGTTCACGTAACGCGCCACGAAGGCGCCAACACTGCTGGCCGGCAGCGGCAGCCAGACGGTATGGCCGTCACCGGGAGCCACGTTCACGGGCTGACCTTCAGCGTTCTCCATGCGGCTGATGTCGTAGTCCGCATTGCCAGCGGGCTGGATCAGTTCGAGCCGGTCGCCCACAGAAAACTTGTTGCGCACACGCACCTGCGCCAGGCCACGCGCGGCATCAAAGGCCAGGACATCGCCCACGTACTGACTGCGGCCCGATTCGGAAAAGCCCTTCAGGTAGTTCTGCGTTTCCTGCGGCGTGTGGCGCTGGTAGAAGCCCGAGGTGTAGCCGCGGTTGGCCAGGCCTTCGAGCTGGCCCAGCAGGGCCGGGTCCAGGCCGCGGCCGGCGGCGGCGTCATCGATCGCCTGGCGGTAGCTCTGCACGGTGCGCGCCACGTAGTACGGGCTCTTGGTGCGGCCCTCGATCTTGAGCGAGTCGACGCCGATGGCCACCAGGCGCTGGATGTGCTCGATGGCGCGCAGGTCCTTGGAGTTCATCACATAGGTGCCGTGCTCGTCTTCCTCGATGGGCATGAACTCGCCGGGGCGCTTGCTTTCTTCGAGCAGGTAGGAAATCGATTCGCGCGCCTCGCTGGGCAACGTCTCGCCGGAGCCGCAGCTGTGGCCGGCAGCGCGTGGCGGCGCGAGCACGTCGCCGCTGGCGTCGACCTGCGCCGTGTGGGTCTTGTAGTCCCAGCGGCAGGCGTTGGTGCAGCTGCCCTGGTTGGCGTCGCGGTGGTTGAAGTAACCCGAGAGCAGGCAGCGGCCCGAGTAGGCGATGCACAGCGCGCCGTGCACGAAGACTTCGAGCTCGCTGTCCGGGCAATCCTGGCGGATCTGCTCGACCTGGTCCAGCGACAACTCGCGCGAAAGGATGATGCGCTTGACGCCCACCCGGTTCCAGAACTTCACGGCCGCCGAGTTGACGGTGTTGGCCTGCACCGAGAGGTGGATCTCCATCTCGGGCCAGGTCTCGCGCACCAGCATGATGAGGCCGGGGTCCGACATGATCATGGCGTCGGGCTTCAGCGCAATCACCGGCGCCATATTGCTCACATAGCTCTTGACCTTGTTGCCGTGCGGGAAGATGTTGGACACGAGGAAGAACTTGCGCCCGAGTTCGTGCGCGCGGTCGATGCCGGCTTTCAGCACCTCGATGTCGCCGAAGTCGTTGTTGCGCACGCGCAGCGAGTAACGCGGCTGACCGGCGTAGATGGCATCGGCCCCGAAGGCGAAGGCCGTCTCCAGCATGGCCAGCGAACCGGCCGGGGCCAGCAGCTCGGGCGCCTTGCGGCTCATTTCTTCTCCGTCAGCTGCACCAGGCCGGCGATGGCCAGGGCATAGCCATTGACGCCGAAGCCGGCCATCACGGCCTTGGCCACCGGAGAGATATGCGAGGTGTGGCGGAACGCTTCGCGCGCATGCACATTGCTGATGTGCAGCTCGATCAGCGTGACCCCCGCGCCCTTGATGGCGTCGTGCAGCGCGATGCTGGTGTGCGTGTAGGCGCCGGCGTTGAGGATGACCCCCAGCAGCTTGCCGGCGGCCTGTTGGCTGCCGGCCTCGTGGATCCAGTCGATCAGCTCGCCCTCGTGGTTGCTCTGGCGGAAATCCAGCTTGAGGCCGTTGGCGGCGCTGGCACGCTCGCACAGGTCCTGCACATCGGCCAGGGTCTGCGAGCCATACACGGCCGGCTCGCGCGTGCCGAGCAGGTTGAGGTTGGGGCCGTTGAGAACGAGGACGGTTTTCATGGACATCTTTTCCGGGCGTTGATTCGGAATTGTGCCACTGGGGAGGGTGTTCAGGGCTCGGCTAACATTCAGCGACAAGAATCACGAGGAAGACGGCATGACCACTCCCAAACTTCACGAACTCGGTGCCGCCCAGGCCGCCGTCCTGCTGGCGCGGCGCGAGCTCAAGGCCGAAGACCTGGTGCGCGCCTGCCTGGAGCGCGCCGCAGCGCGCAACGAGGACATCCACGCCTTCGTGCACATCGACGCCGTCTCGGCCCTGGCCCATGCGCGCGCGCTGGACGCCGGCGCCGTGCGCGGCCCGCTGCACGGCCTGCCCATTGGCGTAAAGGACCTGTTCGACACCGCCGACCTGCCCACCGGCTACGGATCGAGCCTTTACGCCCACCACCGCCCGGCGGCCGATGCCGCCAGCGTGGCCCTGTGCCGCGAAGCCGGCGCCGTGCTGCTGGGCAAGACCGTCACCACCGAGTTCGCCTACTTCACGCCCGGCCCTACGGTGAACCCGCACAACCCCCTGCACACCCCGGGTGGCTCGTCCAGCGGCTCGGCCGCCGCCGTGGCCGAGCACATGGTGCCGCTGGCCCTGGGCACGCAGACGGCCGGCTCCATCATCCGCCCGGCCGCCTACTGCGGCGTGGTGGGCTACAAGCCCAGCTTGGGCCGCGTGATGAGCGCGGGAGTGAAGAGCCTGTCGCCCACGATGGACGTGATCGGCGGCTTCGGACGCAGCGTGCGCGACGCCGCCCTGCTGGGTGCCGTGCTCACGGGCGACATGCGCTTGCTGGCGGGCCACGAACACGGCACGCTGCGCATCGGCCTGTTCCCCTCGCCGTCCTGGCCGCTGGCCGAACTGGACACCCAGCGCGCCTGGGAGATCGCCACCGCGGCCTTGTCACGCAACAGCGACAGCTGCCAGGACGTGGTGCTGCCCCAGGACTTTGCCGAACTGATCCAGTTACAGAAGGACCTGATGACTTTCGAGATGGCGCGCTCGCTCAGCCACGAGCGGCTGCGCCATCGCGAGGCCTTGAGCCCCCAGCTCGTGGCCCTGCTGGACGCCGGCATGGCCATCGACGGCGCCACGCATGAGGCCTATCTGCAGCGCACCGCCGACTGGCGCCTGCGCATCGACAGCCTGTTCGAACGCCATGATGTGCTGCTCACCCCCAGCACCACGGGTGTGGCGCCGGCCGGCCTGGCCGCCACCGGCGACCCCTTGTTCTGCCGCAGCTGGTCCCTGCTGGGCCTGCCCGCCGTGCACCTGCCCTTCGCCACCGGCGCCAAGGGCCTGCCCGTGGGCCTGCAGCTGGTCGGGCGCATGGGTGAAGACCACAAGCTGCTGGCTGCCGCGCAGCGCATCCACGAGCGCCTGCTGTACTGACCGGCATGAGCGATCGCATCACAACCGACATGCCCGTTTCCCTGGCCGCCCTGCTGGGCCGCCATTCGCTCGGCCCGCGCTGGATGGTGGCCCCCGGGCCCGACGCGCAAGAGCTTGCGCTGGCCGTGCAGGCCGCACTGCGCGCGCCGAACCATGGCCGGCTGCAGCCCTGGCGCCTGGTGACGATCGCTGAAGCCCAGCGCCCGGCCCTGGCCGCGCTGTTCGAGCAGTTCGCGCGCGACGCCGGCAAAAGCGAGGAAGAGGTGGCCACCGAACGCGAGCGCGCCTGGAACGGGCCGGTGCTGGTGGCCTGGGTGGCGCGCATCGACGCCAGCGTGGAAAAAGTGCCCCCGCACGAGCAGTGGATCTGCGTGGGTGCCGCCATGGGCAACTTCATGAACGCCCTGCACAGCCTGGGCTACGGCGCCAAGATCCTCAGCGGACGCAAATGCCAGCACCCGGCGCTGGTGCAGGCCTTCTGCGAAGAGGGCGAGCAGCTGGTGGGCTTCACCTGCATCGGCACGCCCACGCGCGGGCTGGAGCCGCGCGAGAAGGATGAAGCGGCTTCGCTGGTGTCGGCGTGGAAGCCTGGCTAACTGAGGGCGTGGTGCGGGCCATGTAAATGGCGCCAGACCCGCCACGCACAGAACGTGGCCAGCGCGGCGCACACCAACCCGGCCCAGAACACGCTGGCCAGGCCCAGATGGCTGGTCAGCACGCCCCCCGCCAGACCGCCGAGCACGCCGGGCACGCCATAGGCCAGCACGGTGTACAGCGCCTGGCCGCGCCCGCGCAGGCTGCCCGGGAAATGGTGTGAGAGCAGCGCGATGCAGGCCGCGTGGTGCGCAGCAAAGGTGAATGCATGCAGGCACTGCGCCAGCAGCAGCACCGGCCAGAGTTCGGCGCCGGCGGCGGTCATGCCCATGCGCAGCACGGTGAGCGCGGCGCAAAGCAGCAACCAGCCGGTCAGGCTGATCAGCGGCAGCCAGCGGCTTTGCGTGAAGAACCAGACGATCTCCACCACCACCGAGATGCCCCACATCATGCCGATCACGGTCTTGCTGTAACCCAGCGCATCGAGGTGCAGCGAGAAGTAGATGTAGACACCCATGTGCGCCAGCACATGGAAGAACGCCGAGGCGAAGAACCACTGCACCGCGCGCTGGCGCAGGATGGGCAGCAGCGGACGTTTCTGCTCATGCGGGTGCAGCTCTTCCTTGAGATCCGGCAGCCACCAGACACTCGCCACCACCAGGACCATGGACACGACGGTCCAGGCCGGAAAGTGGTCCATGCCAAAAGCCTCGAACCAGGCGCCGGCGGCAAACACCGTGATCAGGAAGCCCAGCGAGCCCCACAGGCGCACGCGGCCATAGCGCTTGGCATCGAAGGCGCCGCCGGCACTCACCAGATGGGCCATGGCGGCCTCGCTCATGGGCATCATGGCGCTGGTGTGCAGGAACATGAGGAAGAGCACCAGCGCCAGCCACCCCACGCCGGCCTCCACCCACAGGCCCAGCGAAACGAGGAGCGCCGTGGTGGCGGCGTAGCGCAGCAGCTTGACGCGTTCGCCGGTGTGGTCGCTCAGTGCGCCCCAGGCGTAGGGTCCGACCAGGCGGGTGACCGCGGGCACCGCCACCAGCAGGCTGATGACGAACAGGCTGTAACCCCGCTCCTTGAGCCAGAGCGGCAGGTAGGGGTTGAAGAAACCGATGTGCGCGAAATAGCTGGCCGACAGGGCCGCGAAGGGCACCAGATGCCGGCGGTTTTGGGGCACCGGGCGCCCTACTTCGTCTTCTCGCTCCAGAGCACGCCACCCGAGGCCCAGTCGGACTTCTTGATGTCGGTGAGGATCACGTCCACCGCCTCGGGCGAGGTGCCCAGGGTGCGGACGGCGGCTTCGGTGACGGCCTTGACGAATTCCTTCTTCTGCTCGGGCGTGCGGCCTTCGAACATTTCAACGCGGATGGTGGGCATGGATGAACTCCTCTTCAGTTGCGGTAGGTGGGATCGATCTTGTCGAGTTTGCGCAGCAGGGCCGGCCATTCAGCGTCGCCATCGCGTTCACTGCCGTCGCCGGTCCACTGGGCATAGGTCCTGGCGGCCACCGCCTCACTGGCGACCAGCACGCGGCCTCCAGTGGCGGCCATGGCCCGCAGCTGGGCGCGCGCGGCGCGCTCCAGGTGGTGCATGAGCATATAGGCCTCGGCCACCGTCTGCCCCACGGTCAGCGTACCGTGATTTTCCAGGATCAGGCCGTCGAGTTCGCCCAGGTTCTTCACCAGGCGTTGACCCTCCGGCTCACTCAGCGCCAGGCCCTCGTAGGCGTGGCGGCCCAGGCGATCAAACAGGCGCATGGCATGTTGCGTGGTGGGCAGCAAGCCGCCCGGCACCATGGCCAGGGCCAGGCCCCATTCGGTGTGCAGGTGCAGCACGCAACGCGCACTGGCGCGCGCCGCGTGGATGGCACCGTGGATGGCAAAGCCCGTGGGGTTCACAGCATAGGGCGAGTCGTCGAGCTTCTCGCCGCGTGTGTTGACCTTGACGAGGTTGGAGGCGCAGACCTCGTCGAACAGCAGGCCGTACGGGTTGATCAGGTAGGCGCCCTCCTCGCCCGGCACGGCCGCGGAGATGTGGGTGTAGATGGTGTCGTCCCAGCCGTTGAGCGCAGCCAGGCGGTAGGCCGCGGCCAGATCGATGCGCGTGGCGCGTTCGGCCTCGGTCATCGGCGCGGACATGGCTTAAACAGAACCGGGGATGGGTGCGATGGGCAGCTGAACATCACCGCACTGCGCGCGGTGCCGCAGCGCGTGGTCCATCACCACCAGGGCCAGCATGGCCTCGGCGATCGGCGTGGCACGGATGCCCACGCAGGGATCGTGGCGGCCCTTGGTGATGACCTCGGTGCTGTGGCCTGCCGTGTCGATGGACTCACGCGGCAGCAGGATGGAGCTGGTGGGTTTGATGGCGATCGACACGTCCAGGTCCTGCCCGGTGCTGATGCCGCCCAGCACGCCGCCGGCCTTGTTGCCCTTGAAGCCATCCGGCGTGAGGGCGTCGCCATGCGTGCTGCCCTTGTCCGCCACGCTGGCAAAACCGTAGCCGATCTCCACGCCCTTGACGGCGTTGATGCCCATCATGGCGTAGGCGATGTCGGCGTCGAGCTTGTCGAACAGCGGCTCGCCCAGGCCCACGGGCATGTTGGTCGCGGTGACACGCAGGCGCGCACCGCAGGAGTCACCGGACTTGCGCAGCGCCTCCATATAGCTCTCCAGCGCGGACACGTCGGCCACCGGGGCAAAGAATGGGTTGTGGGGCACGTGGTCCCAGGACTCGAAGGGAATGGCGACCTCGCCGATCTGTGTCATGCAGCCGCGGAACTCGGTGCCGAATTTTTCCTTGAGCCACTTCTTGGCCACGGCACCGGCCGCCACCATGGGCGCCGTCAGGCGGGCCGAGGAACGGCCGCCGCCACGCGGATCGCGGATGCCGTACTTGCGCCAGTAGCTGTAGTCGGCATGGCCGGGGCGGAAGGTCTGCAGGATCTGCCCGTAGTCCTTGCTGCGCTGGTCGGTGTTCTTGATCAGCAGGCAGATCGGCGTGCCCGTGGTCTGGCCCTCGTAGACGCCGGAGATGATCTCCACCGCATCGGGCTCGTTGCGCTGGGTGACGAACTTGGAGGTACCGGGGCGACGGCGGTCCAGGTCAGGCTGGATGTCGGCCTCGCTGAGCGACATGCCGGGCGGGCAGCCGTCGATCACGCAGCCGATGGCCGGGCCGTGGGATTCACCGAAGTTGGTGACCGTGAAGAGATGTCCGAAGGTGTTGCCGCTCATGGGGAGTGATTATCCCAGAGCGGCCGGGGACAGCGGAAGCAAGAAACCTGATTCGCAAGTTCTCAGAACTTGGAATCCGGTACATCGTCTTCCGGCCAGTCGCGGATGTAGGCCTTGAGCATCTTGTTCTCGAAGTTCTGGCTGTCCACCACGGCCTTGGCCACATCGTAGAAGCTGATCACGCCCATCAGCGTCTTGGCATCCATGACGGGCATGTAGCGGGCGTGGCGCTCCAGCATCATGCGGCGCACCTCGTCGAGCTCGGTCTCCACGTCGCAGATCAGGGGCGCGCTGTCCATGGCGGCACGCACCAGCGTCGTGCCCACGCTGCCCTTGTTCTTCACCACCTGCTGGATGACCTCGCGGAAGGTCAGCATGCCCACCAGATTGCCGTTCTCCATGACCACCAGGGAGCCGATGTCCTTCTCGGACATCGCATCCAGGGCCTTGGCCAGCGTTTCCTCAGGGGTCACGGTGTACAGGGTACTGCCCTTGACGCGCAGAATGTCGCTGACTTTCATGGTGTGCTCCTCGCGATGTTGTTATGAATTGAATATAGCCCACAATAAGACGTAACCGTGCGTCGGGTCAAGAGGGCATGCGACAAGCCTCGGCCCGACCGCGGGTAACTACGGAGACACCCATGCCCGGCTATTCCGACCCTGGCTTCGACACCCTGGCACTGCACGCCGGTGCCGCGCCCGACCCGACCACGGGCGCACGCGCGGTGCCCATCCACCTCACCACCTCCTTCGTCTTCGAGTCGAGCGACCACGCCGCCGCGCTGTTCAACCTGGAGCGCGCCGGCCATGTCTACAGCCGCATCAGCAACCCGACCAACGCCGTCTTCGAGCAGCGCATGGCCGCCCTGGAAGGCGGCATCGGCGCCATTGCCGTGGCCAGCGGCCAGGCGGCCCTGCACCTGAGCGTGGCCACCCTGATGGGCGCGGGCTCGCACATCGTGGCCAGCACCGCGCTGTACGGGGGCTCGCAGAACCTGCTGCACTACACCCTGCGCCGCTTCGGCATCGACACCACCTTCGTCAAGCCCGGCGACCTGGACGGCTGGCGCGCCGCCGTGCGGCCCAACACCAAACTCTTCTTTGGCGAGACCGTGGGCAACCCGGGCCTGGACGTGCTGGACATCCCCGCCGTCAGCTCAATCGCCCACGAGGCCGGCGTGCCCCTGCTGGTGGACTCCACCCTGACCTCGCCCTGGCTGATCAAGCCCTTCGAGCACGGGGCCGACCTGGTCTACCACTCGGCCACCAAGTTCCTCAGCGGCCACGGCACGGTGATCGGCGGCGTGGTGGTGGACGGCGGCAGCTTCGACTGGGAAGCCTCGGGGAAATTCCCCGAGCTGAGCCAGGCCTACGACGGCTTCCACAACATGGTCTTCACCGAGGAGTCCACCATCGGCGCCTTCCTGCTGCGCGCGCGCCGCGAGGGCCTGCGCGACTTCGGCGCCTGCCTGTCGCCGACCAATGCGTTTCAACTGCTGCAGGGCGTCGAGACGCTCGGCGTCCGCATGGACCGCCACATCGCCAATACCCATGCGGTGCTGGAGGCCCTCACCGCCAACAAGGCGGTCGAATGGGTGCTGCACCCGTCGCTGCCGAACCATCCGGACCATGAACTTGCGAAAACGCTGCTGCCGCGCGGCGCGGGCTCGATCGTCAGTTTCGGCATCAGGGGCGGCCGGCCCGCCGGCAGGAAGTTCATCGAAGCGCTCCGCATGATCAGCCATCTCGCCAATGTCGGCGACGCCAAGACGCTGGTCATTCACCCCGCCAGCACCACCCATCAGCAGATGGATGCCGCCCAGCTCAAGGCCGCAGGCGTCGGCGAGGAACTGGTGCGGCTGTCGGTCGGCATCGAATCCGCCACCGACATCGTCGACGATCTCGGCCAGGCGCTCCGCATCTCGCAGAAGGCCTGAGCCATGCAACTCACCGTCAACGGCACCGATACCTTCGTCGCCACCGGCGGGCGGGAATACGACAAATCCCTGCCCACCATCGTGCTGCTGCACGGCGCCGGCTTCGATCACACCACATGGGCGCTGCATTCGAGGTGGTTCGCGCATCACGGGTTTGGCGTGCTGGCGCCGGATCTGCCGGCACACGGCCGCTCCGGCGGCGCGCCGCTGGCAACCATCGCCGACATGGCCGACTGGACCGCGGCCTTGCTCGATGCGGCCGGTGCTGCGACGGCACGGCTGGTCGGTCACTCCATGGGATCGCTGATCGCGCTGGAGACCGCCGCGCGGCACCCGGCCAGGGTGACCGCGCTGAGCCTGATCGGCACCGCGGCGACCATGACGGTCGGCCCCGATCTGCTGAGGGCCGCCGAAGCCAACGACCATGACGCCATCGACATGGTCTCGATCTGGGGCCTTGGCTACCAGGCCGAACTCGGCGGCAGCCTCGCGCCCGGCCTGTGGATGCATTGCGGCGCGCAGCGGGTGCTGGAGCAGTGCCGGCCCGGCGTGCTGTTCAACGACCTCTCGGCCTGCAACGCCTATCAGGGCGCGCTGGCCGCCGCCGCGCAGATCAAGGTTCCGGCCACGCTCATTCTCGGCGAGCGCGACATGATGACACCGGCCCGGGCCGGCAAGGCGCTGGCCGCCGCACTGCCGAACTCGCGCACGGTAGTACTGTCAGGCGCCGGCCACATGATGATGGTCGAGCGGCCGGACGAGTTGCTGGCGGCGCTGCGGAGCTAAGCGAACTCGCTAACTCGCCGCCGCGTTTGCCTTTGCCGGCGCGACAGTCACCGCCAGCTTGCCGTAGCGATCCGTGAACGCCTCGGTATCGATTTCCTCGAGCTTGATGGCGCCGCTCATCACGCCGGCCTTCCAGGCGTCATGTTCCGGGTCCTCGCGGAACTCCGGCATGACTTCCTTCGCGAACAGTTCGAGCGAATCGCAGATGTGCTCGTGGCTGTTCTTGCCGGCCTGGTTGAGCAGGATCACCTGGTCGATATGAGAGCTTCTGAAACGCCGCAGTTTCCTGCGAATGGTTTCGGGCGAACCGATCAGGCCGCCGCGCAAGGCGGCCTCCTGGGCTTCCGGATTTTCGCGCTTCCACTTGTTGTATTCGTCCCACATGTTGACGGTGCCGGGATCGGGACGCTGCCGGTTCTGCGAGGCGCCGTAGAAGCGCAGCGCGAACTGGAAGAAGGTTGCGCCATCCGCCCGCGCGCGGGCCTCCTCGTCGGTCTTCGCGCACATGAAGAACGACACCAGCGCCATGTTCGGATTGATCTCGTAGTCCGCCAGCTTCTTCAGCCGTTTTGTAATGGCGTTGTAATAGGCGTGCACCCAGGCATGGGCGGCATCTGCGCTGACGAACTGGAAGCCGAGCGCGCCAAAACCGTGCCGGCCGGCACGCTCGATGGTCGGCAGTTGCGAGCACGCCATCCACAATGGCGGGTGCGGCTTCTGCACGGGTTTGGGCACCACGTTGCGCAGCGGAATGTCGAAATACTTGCCGTGATGCTCGCTGCCGCCCTCCCCGAACATCGGGAAGATGGCGGCGACCGCCTCCTCGAACACTTCCTTCTTCGTCTCCATGTCGCGGCCGAACGGCGTGAGTTCCGTGATCGAGGCGCTTTCGCCCATGCCGAATTCGCAGCGGCCGTTGCTCAAGAGATCGAGCACCGCGACCCGTTCGGCGACGCGCGCCGGATGATTGGTGGTGAGCTGGAAGATGCCGTGGCCGAGCCGGATGTTACTGGTGCGCTGGCTGGCCGCGGCGAGAAAGGACTCCGGCGACGGCGAATGCGAATATTCCTCGAGGAAATGATGTTCCACCACCCAGGCATGATCGTAGCCGAGCCGGTCGGCGGTCTCCAGCTGCGTCAACGCGTCCTGGTAGAGCTTCAGTTCGCTCCCGGCCTCCCAAGGGCGCGGCAGTTGCAGCTCATAGAAGATGCCGAATTTCATGATTTCGCTCCCGCGCGGCTCGTTGTTTTTCAAACAGTGTATTCCCGTGAAAGCGTGAGTCCAGCCTGCTTCAGTGTCCGGCCTCCCCGCAATTCCGCGCGGCGGAAGTCGCCTTGCAAGAGCAGCGCGAATGGTTAGCTTTGACAGGTGAGTCGCGGTCGCACTCGCTGCCCGTCTCTCCCCTTTATCGAGATCCCATGCCGACCTTTACGCCGCATCAGGACGCCGCGCTGAAAGCCGTTGCCGACTGGCTCAAGGCCAAACCGGGCAGGAACGGCACGCCGCCGGTGTTCCGGCTGTTCGGCTATGCCGGTACCGGCAAGACCACGCTGGCGCGGCACATCGCCGAGGGCGTCGAGGGCGGGGTGAAATTCGCGGCCTTCACCGGCAAGGCCGCCCTGGTGATGCGCAACAAGGGCTGCGACAACGCCTCCACCATCCACTCCTTGATCTACCGCGCGCGCGAATCCGGCGTCGAGCAGCCGAGTTTTGAGCTGTGGGACGACGCGCCGGCCTCGAAAGCCAAGCTGATCGTGATCGACGAATGCTCGATGGTGGACGCCGAACTCGGGCGCGACCTGATGTCGTTCGAATGTCCGCTGCTGGTGCTCGGCGACCCCGCGCAGTTGCCGCCGATCCAGGGCGGCGGCTTCTTCACTGACAGCGAACCCGACGTGATGCTGACCGAGGTGCATCGCCAGGCCCAGGACGACCCGATCATCCGGATGTCGATGGACGTGCGCGAGGGCCGCGACCTCGATATCGGCCGCTACGGCGAGAGCCAGGTGGTGTCGCGCAACGAACTCGATCCCGAAAGGGTGATGCAGGCCGACCAGGTGCTGGTCGGCCGCAACAATACCCGGCGTGCCTACAACATGCGGGTGCGGCAGAAGCAGAACATCGAGGATCCCCTTCCCGTTGCCGGCGACAAGCTGGTGTGCCTGCGCAACAACCGCAAGAAGGGCCTCTTCAATGGCGGGCTGTGGCGGGTGAAGTCGCGTGCAGCGTCGAAATCCCAGATCATCACCATGCGATTGTCGCCGGATGAAGACTTCGGGCACAAGGTGACGAAGGTGTCGGTGCGCGGCGACTGCTTCGGCGGCGCCATCGACACCATCCCGTGGGAACAGCGCAAACCCTATGACGAGTTCGACTACGGCTACGTGCTGACGGTGCACAAGTCGCAGGGGTCGCAATGGGACGACGTGGTGCTGTTCGACGAAAGTTTTGCCTTCCAGGAAAGCCGCGCCCGCTGGCTCTACACCGGCATTACGCGCGCCGCCAAGCGGCTGAGCGTGGTGATCTGAGCCGGCGCATCCCCTCCTCCCGCGAAGCGGTGGGGAAGGGAGAAGGTTCACGAACTCGTGTGCATTCGGCCGTAACAACCCCCGTCCCGCCGCGTATCTTGGGGACATCGGGCAGGCCGCCGGCGTTGCGAACCGTGGCAGCCTCATTAAACTGCTCACCCATCCGCTGACCCCTGAGGAAACCCCATGTCCCGCAGCTTCACCCGCCTTTCGCTTGGAGCCGCCGCGCTCAGCGCGCTGGCGATCTCAGCCCTGGCCCTCGCGCCCGCGCGCGCGGCCGAAGACGCCGTGATCATTCCCGCCCCCGCGGTCGACGCCAAAGCCACCGACGGAGTCCAGACCGCCATCCTCGCCGGGGGCTGCTTCTGGGGCGTGCAGGGCGTGTTCCAGCATACCGCGGGCGTGCTGAACGCGGTATCCGGCTATGCCGGCGGCAGCAAGGCGACCGCGAACTACACCATGATCACGACCGGCGCCACCGGCCATGCCGAGACGGTCGAGATCAAATACGACCCGAAGAAGATCAGCTACGGCAAGCTGCTGCAGATTTTCTTTTCCGTCGTGCACGACCCGACGCAGTTGAACCGCCAGGGCCCCGATGTCGGCACCCATTATCGCTCGGAGATATTCACCAATTCCGACGAGCAGAAGAAGGTGGCGGAGGCCTATATCGCCCAGCTCAACGCCGCCAAAGTCTACAGAAAGCCGATCGTGACCAAGGTCGGGCCGCTGGAGGCGTTTTATCCGGCCGAGGCCTATCACCAGGATTACCTGACGCTGCACCCGAACCAGCCTTATATCCGCATGCACGACCTTCCGAAGGTCGAGAACCTGAAGAAGATCTTCGCGGAGCACTATACGGCGAAGCCGACGCTGGTGAGCCAGGCGAAGGCCACCAACTGAAGGCGCAATTCACGAGGAGGATGAATGTCTGACACCAGGACGACGGACGGCAGGCTCGAGAAGAGCGACGCCGAGTGGCGCAAGGAACTGACGCCGATGCAGTATGCGGTGTTGCGCGAGAAGGCCACCGAGCGGCCGTTCTCCGGGGAATACGAGCATGAGCATCGCGCCGGCACCTATATCTGCGCCGGCTGCGGCCAGACGCTGTTCGAATCCGACGCCAAGTTCGATTCCGGCTGCGGCTGGCCGAGCTTTACCCAGCCGGCGCTGGAGAGCCATGTCGACGAGGAACGCGACATCAGCCACGGCATGGTCCGGACCGAAGTACTGTGCTCGAAATGCAATGGCCATCTCGGCCACGTGTTCGAGGACGGCCCCGGCCCGACCGGCCTGCGCTACTGCATCAATTCGGCGGCCCTGAAGCTGCAGCCGAAATAGCTGGGACGAGGAGCCGGTCGTTCCCGCGATGGAACCCTGGCCCGGGATATGCTTGGCTACCGGAGGCGTAGCGGCGGATTTCCGTTCGCCGGCCGCCTCTCGGGGGAGAGTGCCATGTCGCTCGGAACGATACTCGTCATCATCCTGATTATTTTCCTGTTGGGCGGCTTCAGCGGCCGGTTCGGCGGCTATGGATACGGCTTTGGCCACTCCGGCATGGGTCTCGGCGCCGTCATTCTGGTCGTGCTGCTCATCCTGCTGCTGCTCGGCAAGCTTTGACCCGCGCAAGCCATTGAAATATCATAACTAAATACGAAAGCGGTACCAGGATGCGCGGATTCATCATCCGGCCTGTCAGGAGTCGCATTTCTGGCAAACGAGCTTATATTAAAGACTGTCCTGAAATGACGTGTGCCGACGGCGCCCTTGAGCCCCGCCCGCACGACACGTTCGCGGTTTCCGAATCGCGTCCTCACGAAAAAGATTAGAGGTCACTGACCATGGCTGCCTTCAGTTACAATACTGCCGCCGAACTGTTTCCTGCCGCGATCCGCAAGAAGAAGCGGGCGGGCTTCGCCTACCGGCGGTTTGGCACCGCGGCCGAAGCGGTTCGCTTCGCGATCGAGGAATTGCCGGCGGATTCGCTGAACGGCGCGTATCTCCAGGTCGACGAGGCCCGCTTCGACCAGAGCGGCATTCGCACGCTGTATGAAAGCCAGGACTTTCCGCTCGAGCGTCGCCCGCGTGCCCCCGAACCCGAGCCCGCCGGTAACGACGCCAACGCGGACGCCGCGTAAGAATCTCTTCCGGTAGGCTTTTTACCTGGGCGCATGCTTACTTCACCTCTCCCGTCGGGAGAGGTGAATGAATCCAAGTCGACATCGTCCAATGTTCAGCGCGGCTGCTTTTCCAGCCAGCGTTGCAGCATCCGCACGTTGCGAACGTTGGCGCGGAACATGACGTCGAAGGCGTCGCCTGCGATCGGCACCAGACCGACCACGCCGTCGAGCGCGACATTGCCCAGCATCCGGGTCGTCAGATACCAGGGCGCGCCCAGCGCGCGCGCTTCGCGCACCACCCACAGCGAAATCGCCGTGGTGATGATATCGCCGAACACCGGGACCAATCCGATCAGGCCGTCGATGCCATAACGGATGTTGGTGCCTGGCACGACGAACGCGACATCGAGCAGCTTCGACAGGGCTTCGAGCCGCGCCAGCCGCTGCTCGCGGGTGAGATTTCCGAACGGATTGCTCGACGTTCCGAACTCGAACTTGACGCCGCCGACCTGCGGACCCAGCCTCTCAGGAGGGACCTCGCGGCCGTCCTGATCGATGATGGGGCCAAGCGCCTCGGCCCCGCGAAACCCGGTCTTCCGGCCGCGCGCGGAGTTGGGAGAGATGATTTCTTCGTTCGACATGGTCATCACATGGTAACGCGCGAAACGGCCGCAAGTTGCGTCACGCCGTCGCGGCTATGCGGTCGCTACCGGCCGCGGCTCGGCGTATTTGTGCGCCAGCCATGACGCCACGGTCGCGGGGACGAAGCCCGGCAGGCCATACAGAATGAACTGGAGCGCGCCGGGGTCCGTTCTCTGGCCCCCGTAGATCAACAGCGCCGTGGCAAAGGCGATCACCCCGACGATCAGCACCCGCGCCACCCAGTTGATCCGCTGGACGTGAAACAGGATGTCGTCCACCGCCGCCATCATCAGTGCCGGCACGATGCCGAACAGATAGGCGAACTGCAGCGTCTTGCCGAACACCACGAACAGTTTTGCCACCTCCGCGGCGCTGATCTGGGTCCAGTAGCCGGAGGCATAGGTGGTGGCGAACAGCAGCAGGAAGCCGCCGAGAAAGGGGCCGACAGCGGCGAAGATCAGATAGCGCTTCATGGGTTGCTCTCGAGATTTCTTCGTAACATAGCGGAATTTGCCGAAGCGCAACCCGCGAATGCGGGCGATCCAGTATTCCAGAGACAGTAGGTAAAATCGACAGGCCGCGGCGTACTTTATCCTCCGCTTTCGCGGAGGATGACGGGTTGTGGTGTTGCGGCCACCTGACTCCCGGTCCGGAGTGAGCCTTGCAAAATCCGGGGCCACTCGCGCGCAGCGTTCCCGGATTGCGCCCACCGGCCCCATCCGATCTCTACGGGATCGAACGTAGCCCCTTACTCGCCCCACGCCATGAAGGCCTCGTTGAAGGCGCGTTCGCCCGGTGCGCCCTTTTCGATGGCGATGATGGCGCGGCGCTGGTTGACATAGACCAGCGGCACGTCGAACCAGGAGCGCTCCTTCAACAGCTGGATGTTGCGCGTTCGCTCGGACTCGATGTTGGAGAGGCCGACCAGGAACAGCGCCTTCGGGCCGTCGGTGACCTTCACCGCATAGCCCGCCAGCGGCGTGCCGCGGGCCTGCTCGTTGGACTTCATCAGCACGCCCGGCACGTTGCCGATGCCGCCCCCGGCAAAATCCTGCGGCAGGATGAAGGTCAGTTCCGCGGTGTGGCTGGCCGGCAGCGACGTGTCGGTGTTGCGCAGGAACGACATCGTCATCTTGAACTGGCGGTCGGGGATCTCGATCTCGGCGCGCACGGCAATATCGGCCTTCTGGGCGCCGGACGCCTTGACCTGTTCGGTGCGCCAGATCACCGAGCCGACATATTGCTTGCCCTTGGGATCGGAAGGATCCTCGTCATACAGCACCACGCGCTGCGCCACCGGGGCGACCTGGTCGGTCGACGACGGCTGACCGACGCGATCGGGAATCTTCGGCTTCGACAGCGGCGTCGACGGATCCTTCGGCGCGTCCGCCACCGGCTGCGACTTGAACAGCCCGCTGACCGTCGTCACCAGTGACTTGCCCCACAGGATGCCGGCGCCGACCAGGATCAGCACGACGCCGACCGCGATCGCGCTCTTGAACGGGAACACGGTGCCGGACCGGATCCGCTTCTTCGCCTCGCTCTCGCGGTCCTGGGTCAGGCGCGAACGCTGCGGGCGCTGCGGCGGTTGTTGCGGCTGCGTCGAGGGCGCGTAGCGCTCCGCCTCCTCGACGGATTCGTCGTAGGAATAGGGCGCGTCGGGATCGGCGCCGCGGTTCTCCATGCTCGGCTCGAGCCGGTCGAATTCCGGCGAGGGCGACGGCACGTTGGCGTAGGTCTTTCGCGCCGAGCGGTTGGCCTGCGCCGCCGCGCGGCCGAGATCGTCGGCGTCGGCGGCGATGTCGCGGAAGCCGCGCATGCCCGGCGCCTGCGGCGCGTTGTTGTCGGGGCCGCGGCGCGGCGCGCCGGTGCGTTCGCGGGTCGGCGGCAGCTGCGGATCCTGCATCGGGACCTGCGGTTGCAGCGGACGCGGCGGCGGCGGAGCAGCGTCGGGGCGTGGGGCGCGCGGGCGATCGTCCTGGCCGAGCGGCGGACGTTCGTTGCGCGCGGGCGGCGACAACGGCGGACGGGGACGCGGCGGCACCGGCGGGGAAGCCGGTGGCTGCGGCTGCGCGACAACCGGCGGCGCCGGCTCACCCGGCCGCGCCGGTGGCTTGGTGGTGGCGCGAAATGAATCGCCGGCGCGAGCGCCGCCGCGCGAGGCGTCCCGGGCGCGCTGGGCGGCTTCGGATTCGACCTTGCGAACGGCCTCTTCCAACGACAGCCGCTCGCGGGTGATTTCGGATTCGCTGAGCGGCGGCTGCACGCTGCGCAGTTGCGCGATCAGCGCGGCGCGGGCCCGTTCGTACAGGGCGCGGCGGCTCTCGCCGGGGGCACTGGGGTCCAGGCCGGCAATGGCGCGGGCGATCAGCGGGTAGTAATCAGCCATATCGTCTCAATATTGCAGGCCTTCACATTGCCGGCCTTCCGGTAACATCTCGTTAAGCCTCAAACGGGTTCTGCACCAGAATAGTATCCTCGCGTTCGGGGCTGGTGGAAAGTAAGGCGATGGGACAACCCACCAGTTCCTCGACCCGGCGGACATATTTGATGGCCTGGGCCGGCAAATCCGCCCAGGAGCGGGCATTGGCGGTCGGTTCCTTCCAGCCCTCGATGGTCTCGTAGACCGGCTTGATCCGGGCCTGCGCGCCTTCGCCTGCCGGCAAATGGTCGATTTCCTTGCCGTCCAGCGTATAGCCGGTGCAGACCTCGATCGAATCGAAGCCGTCGAGAATGTCGAGCTTGGTCAGCGCCAGCCCGTGAATGCCGCAGGTCCGCACGGTCTGGCGCACCAGCACCGCGTCGAACCAGCCGCAGCGCCGCGGCCGGCCGGTATTGGTGCCGAACTCGCGGCCACGCTCGCCGATCTTGCGGCCGATCTCGTTGTCCTGCTCGGTCGGGAACGGGCCCTGGCCCACCCGGGTCGTATAGGCCTTGCAGATCCCGAGGACATAGCCGACCGCCGACGGCCCCATGCCGGTACCGGTCGCCGCCTGAGCCGCCACGGTGTTGGACGAGGTGACATAGGGATAGGTGCCGTGGTCGACGTCCAGCAAGGCGCCTTGCGCGCCCTCGAACAGGATGCGCTTGCCCTCCCGGCGCTTGAGGTCGAGCAACCGCCATACCGTCTCGGCGTAGGGCAAGAGCTGCGGCGCCAGCGCGCTCAATTCCTTCAGGATGCCGGCGCCGTCGATTTCCTCCAGCTTGAGGCCGCGGCGCAGCGCGTTGTGGTGCGTCAGCAGGCGGTCGATCTTGTGCGGCAGGGTGTCGAGATCGGCGAGATCCATCAGCCGGATGGCGCGGCGGCCAACCTTGTCTTCATAGGCCGGGCCGATACCGCGCCGCGTCGTGCCGATCGCAGTCAGGGCGCTGGCCGACTCCCGGAGCGCATCGAGTTCGCGATGCAGGGGCAGGATCAGCGTAACGTTCTCCGCGACGCGCAGATTCTCCGGACTGATGGCGACCCCCTGGCCTGTCAGCCGGGTTACCTCGTCGAGAAAGGCCTGCGGGTCGAACACGACGCCGTTGCCGATCACCGCCAGCTTCGAGGGCCGCAACACGCCGGAGGGCAACAGCGCCAGCTTGTAGGTGACGCCGTTGATGACGAGCGTATGGCCGGCATTGTGTCCGCCCTGGAAGCGCACGACGATGTCGGCCTGCTCCGACAACCAGTCGACGATCTTGCCCTTCCCTTCGTCGCCCCATTGGGCGCCGACGACGACGACATTGGCCATTTCGAAAGACTTCCCTCTGCAACTGTTTCGGTCCGAGAATGATCGGTTCGGAAAATCGGTTCCCAATCTTCCGGATCAAGCGCCCAGCCTAAATCACGGCCGGGGCCGCTCGCATGCGAGGCATACCATCGGATAAAGGATGCAGGCTATCGAAGCAAGCAGGAACGGGGGCATTCGACCGGGTTGGAGGTTCTCCAACCCATTGATATCCCCACAAGATTTGTGGCGGCGCGAGGGCACGGCGAGGATCGGCGGAGCAACGGCCCTGCTCTTGCGGCAGGAACAACGCCGGCGATACAGTGGCCACCACGCCGTTACGCTACCGCCCCGAAAATTGCTATCTGAACTCCCGGCACGAGATCCCGGAGCAATGGCCCATGTCGAAGACCACGCCTGCGACCCTGGCGCTGCGCAAGACCGGCTGCGCCTTCAAGCTGCACACCTATGTCTACGATTCCAGTGCCGAAAGCACCGGGCTGCAGGCCGCCGAGGCGCTCGGCGTCGACCCCAACCGCGTGCTCAAGACCCTGATGGCCGAAGTCGACGGCAAGCCGGTCTGCGTGGTGGTTCCGGCCGATAGCGAAGTCAGCATGAAGAAGCTCGCGGCGGCGTTTGACGGCAAGTCGGCGAACATGATGCGCCCGGCCGATGCCGAACGGCTGACAGGCTATCATGTCGGCGGCATCAGCCCGTTCGGGCAGAAAAAGCGCGTGCCGGTGGCGCTCGAGCAGACGGCGCTGAACCACCTGACCGTTTTCGTCAATGGCGGGCAGCGCGGATTGCAGATCGAAATCGACCCCCATGACGCCGCGATCGCCGCGGGCGCGGTCGCGCACGCGCTGGCGGTCTGATCGCGCCAACTCCCGCATGGTCGCGATGCGTCTTCCGCCATTGAAAGACGGCCAGAACCCGTGTCTGTGAGGCATGCCGGGTGAACATTCCGGCCCGGCCCTGCCGGGCCGGGCGCGGCGCCATGAACCGAGCCCAGAGAATGTCTGCTTCCAACCCCACCACCGGCGCCGCGACTTCCGGGAACTGGATCGCCAACCAGCCTTATCTGCTGCTGTCGATTACTGCGCTGTGCTGGGCCGGCAACGCCATCGTCGGCCGGCTCGCCGCCGGACATATTCCGCCGGTCACGCTGTCGTTCCTGCGCTGGTCGCTGGCATTTCTCATCATCCTGCCGTTCGCCTGGAAGCATCTGGTGCGCGACTGGGGCGCCATCCGCGGCCGGCTCGGCACCATGGTGATCCTTTCCGTCACCGGGATCAGTGCCTTCAACACCATGCAATACTGGGCGCTCGAGCACACCCAGGCGCTGAACACGCTGTTGCTGCAGTCATCCACGCCGCTGTTCGTCGCAATATGGTCGCTGCTGCTGCTCGGCATCCGGCTGACGCTGGCGCAGGCCGGCGGGCTCGCGGTGTCGCTGGCGGGCGTGCTGGTCATCCTGCTGCAGGGCGACCTGACGACGCTGAAGAACATCGAGTTCAATTTCGGCGACCTCATCTTCGTCACCGCCTTGGTGATCTTCGGGCTGTACTCCACCCTGTCCTTCAGGCGCCCGCAGATCCACGGCCTGTCCTTTGTCGGCTTCACCTTCGGCTGCGGCGCCGCCGCCCTGATTCCCCTGTTGGTCTGGGAACTCATGACCCGGCCGATGATGCAGCTCAACACCGCCAATCTGCTGACGCTGGTCTATGTCGCGGTGTTCCCTTCCACGCTGGCCTATCTGTGCTTCAATCGCGGCGTGCACCTGATCGGCGCCAACCGCGCCGCAGCGTTCTTTCACGTCGTCCCGATGTTCGGCGCTGCGATGGCCATCGTCTTTCTCGGCGAGCATCCGCGATTGTTCCACGTGATCGGCTTCGCGCTGGTTCTCACCGGTGTTTTCGTCGCCTCGCGCAGACCCTCGCCCGCGGCGTGACCCCTCACTGGTCCGGAAAGCGGTGACGGGGCGCGGCAATTGCGCTATCCCTTCACGCTGTCGAAAGCTGGAATACCGAACATGAAACCGCGGGCGAGCAGCCTGATGATCGGAACGTTGACCCTGGTGCTGATCGCCGGGGGATTCGGCGCGTTTCTCGGCATCCGGAAGTACGCCGGCATCCAGGGGCAGGTACCGCTTCGGGTCGTTTTCGAAGGCTCCGCATCCGGCCTTCACGAGGGCGGCAGCGTCAATCTGAACGGAATCCGGGTCGGCGAGGTGGTCTCGCTGACGCTGGACAACCCGCGCCGGGTGGTCGCGCTGGCGATGATCGACAGCGCCGCTCCGATTCGCAAGGACACCGAGGCAGGGCTCGAATTTCAGGGACTGACCGGCGTGGCGGCGATCTCGCTGATCGGCGGCGCGATCAACGGCCCTCCGGTTCCGCTGGACACGGACGGCGTGCCGGTGCTGACGGCCGATCCGGATGCGCTGCTGGACGTGCAGGAAAAGATCCGGGTGGCGCTGCGCAACATCGACCGTATCATCAAGGACAATCAGGTGGCGGTGAAGGATACACTGCTCAACTTCGAGACCTTTACGGCGAGCCTCGCGGGCAGCGGCCAACAGATCACCGACGTGGTCGATGCCGCCGACGATGTCCTGAAAGGCATCGACGGCAGCCTTGCCCAGACGGAAACGTTTCTGGCGAGCCTCGGCAGCGCCAAATATGGCGGCGACCTGCTGCCGACCGTGATCTCGCTTCGCGAACTGATCGAAAGTTTCGACAAGCGCTCCGGCGTCCTGATGGCGGATACCCGCCGCATGCTGCAGGATGTCAGCCAGTCGATCATCAAGGCGGACCAGAAGCTCGGCGGCCGTCCTCCGGCCAGGCGCTAGGCAGGTCGCGCGCGGCGGCGCTTGACCCTCAAGCCGCGCTGTCTCACCATCGAGGTCAAGATCCCCCGAAGAAGGCTCGCCGACGTGCACGACAAAACCGCGCTCACCCCTCCGCCACCCACAGTGCAACGCTCGACCGACGCCGTGCCCCGCGCCTTGCGGCGTTACCTTTCGCTCGACGATTTCGAGGCGACAGCCCGGCGGCGGCTGCCGAAATTTCTCTATGGCTATATCTCGGGCGGTGCCGAGACCGACGCCTCGGTGCGCGACAACCGCCGCGCCTTCGAGGAATACGGCTTCGTGCCGCGGGTGCTGAACGACGTCTCCGGCCGGGAACACACCACCACGCTGTTCGGCAAGACCTATGCGGCCCCGTTCGGCATTCCGCCGATGGGCTCGTCGGCGCTGTGCGCCTATCGCGGCGACATCGTGCTGACGCGCGCGGCGGCCGCGATGAACCTGCCGATGATCCTCAGCGCCTCGTCACTGATCACGCTGGAAGACGTGCGGCGCGAAAATCCCGATGCCTGGTACCAAGCTTACCTCGCCGGCGAGCCGTCGCGCATCGAGCCGCTGGTCGACCGGGTCGCCGCCGCCGGCTACGACACCTTTGTCGTGACCGCCGATGTGCCGGTACCGCCCAACCGCGAGAACAACATCCGCAACGGTTTTCAGGTCCCGCTGGCGATCACGCCGCGCGTCGCGTGGGATACCGTGACCCATCCGCACTGGCTGTTCGGCGTCTGGGCCCGCACGCTGATGAACCACGGCATGCCTCATTTCGAGAACATGGACGCCAAGCGCGGGCCGCCGGTGCTGGCCAAGAACCTGATGCGCAACATCGGCCATCGCGACCAGCTCGCCTGGAAGCATGTCGAGATGATCCGTCGCCGCTGGAAGGGCAGACTGGTGGTCAAGGGCCTGATCTCGCCTGCGGATGCCCGCATCGCACGCGAAAGCGGCGTCGATGGTGTCATCATTTCGAATCACGCCGGCCGGCAGCTCGACTTTACCGTGTCGGCCTTGCGCACGCTGCCGGAAATCGCCGCCGAAGCCGGCGGCATGACCGTGATGCTGGACGGCGGTATCCGGCGCGGCACCGACGTGATCAAGGCGCTGGCGCTGGGCGCGCAATTCGTCTTCGTCGGCCGGCCGTTGCTATATGCGGCGGTGGCCGGCGGCGAAGCCGGGGTGCAGCGCGCGCTGACCCTGCTGATGGACGAGATCAATCGCGACCTGGCGCTGCTGGGAATCCGCAGCATTGGCGAGATAACTCCGGATCTGGTGCGGCGGCTTGCGTCGTGAAGATGCTGTTGGACGACTTCGCATACCAACGAACGATCGGAATTATGGGTCCCGGCGTTCTTCGCCGGGACGACGCAAAACTTGTGTGCCACTAACCCATCTTGAATTTGCTGTAGGCCTCGGCGGTCGCGATGATCACGTGCTCGGCGCAGCCGTTGCGGCGATGCGGATCGCATCGTGTCTCGTAATCGGCAGAGGTCATCATGTCGATGAAAGCGGCGACCGAGGGATAATACACCAGCGCCAGATAATTCCATTGGTTGCCGTCCAGCCGGCCCAGCGCGACCGTCTTGGCGTCGCCGGTCCACAGCAGGGTGCCGCCGCGCGCCTTTATCATCGGCACCGTCAGCGCGCTGTAGCGCAGATACGCATCCCAACCCGAGCCGTCGCCGTCGAGCGAGCGGTCGTGAAACCGCATCAGGTTCACCATCACGACCGGCCCCTGGTGCTCCAGCTCCTTCAGCCCTTCGATATTCAACAGATCCACGCCCATCGCCTGCTCCTCCTTCGCTTGATTCCGGCATTGTAGCATTGCGGATGCGGGGCTTGTCGCGCGGCAGGATTCCGGCACAACTCCGTCCTGAAGCACATGACAACTCCCGCGCCGCCGCCTGCCCCCGGTCCGGTCAGGTGGCTCAATCACCAGCCCTATCTGCTCTTGAGCCTGACCTCGCTGTTCTGGGCCGGCAATATCGTGCTCGCACGCTATGTCGCCGGCCATGTGCCACCGATGACTCTGTCCTGCGTGCGCTGGATCGGCGCCTTCCTGATGCTGATGCCGTTTGCCTGGCCGCATCTGAAACAGGATTGGCCGGCGCTGCGCGCCCGCCTGCCTCTGATGGTGGCCCTGTCGGCCACCGGATTCGCCTTCAACAATGCGATTTCCTACTGGGCGCTGCAATATACCGAGGCGCTGAACGCCCTGTTGATCCAGTCGTCGGGACCGCTTTTCGTGGCGCTGTGGTCACTGCTTCTGTTCGGCATGCGGCTGACATCGGCGCAGTTCGCCGGCATCACGATCTCGCTGGCGGGCGTGCTGACCATCCTCTTGCGGGGCGATCTCGCGGCCCTGGTCGACATCCGGTTCAACCGCGGCGACGTGATGTTTGCCGGCGCGGTGCTGAGTTTCGGGCTGTATTCGGCGCTGATCACCCGGCGGCCGAAAATACACCAGCTCTCGCTGATTTCCTTCACCATCGGCTGCGGCGCGGTGCTGCTGCTGCCGTTCTCGATTCTCGAATTTTCGGCGGGTGTCCGGCTGAAGCCCGATGCGCTGACGCTGGCGACGGTCGTCTATGTCATGATCTTTCCATCGACGCTGGCCTACCTGTTCTTCAACCGCGGCATCGCGCTGATCGGACCGAACCGCGCTGCGCCGTTCCTGCATCTGGTGCCGGTGTTCGGCTCGGCGATGGCGATCCTGCTGCTCGGCGAGCAGCCGCGGCTGTTCCATCTGACGGGATATCTTCTGGTGCTGGCCGGCGTGGTGATCGCCTCAAGGCAGGCATCGGCGGCCGGTTGACCCCGCAGTGCCCCGATCATTCGCGGCGCAGACGGGCTTTCGTTTAGGCCCCCGGCAGGCTAGCGTGGCCGGCGAGAAAGCCATCAGAAAAGCCCCAAGAAGGCTCCAAGGGAGACGAAACGGAATGATTTTGCCATCGACACAACGCCTGCGCGCGGCCGTAGCCTTCGCATTGGCATTCGCCGGACTGACATCCGCCGCATCCGCGCAGGCGCCCTACCCGAACCGCACCATCACGCTGGTGCTGCCGTTCGCCGCCGGCAGCGGCACCGACACCACGACCCGGATTATCTCCAGGGAACTAGGCACCGCTCTCGGCGTCGGCATCGTGATCGAAAACAAGCCGGGCGCCAACGGCTCGCTCGCCGCGAGCCATGTGGCGCGATCCGCCCCGGACGGCTACACCCTGATGGTGTCGACGAATACGCCGCATTCGGCCAATCCCTATCTGATGAAGAACATGACCTACGATCCGATCAAGGACTTCACGCCGATCGCGCGGTCCGGCGATCTGCCGTTCATGCTGGTGATTCACCCGGATATTCCGGCAAACTCGGTAGCCGAACTGATCGCGCTGGCCAAGAAGGATCCGGGCAAGTATTCCTATGCCAGCGGCAGTTCCGCGGCGATCGTGTCGGGAGCGACGTTCGCCAGCCTCGCCGGCATAGAACTGCTTCACGTTCCCTACAAGAGTTCGCCGCCCGCGTTGACCGACCTGATCGCCGGGCGCGTCTCCATGATGTTCATCGATGTTCCGACCGGCCTGCCCCATGTCAACGCCAAGGCGCTGAAGGCGCTTGCGGTCACGACCAAGCAGCGCTCGGCCCTGCTGCCCGAACTTCCCACCATGGATGCCACGGTGAAAGGCTTCGACATCACGTCATGGCAGGGTTATCTCGGACCGGCCAACATGCCGAAGGATATCGTCACCCGACTGAACGCGGAGATCCGCAAGGTGGTCGAACGACCGGACATCAAGGGCCAGCTCGCCGACCGCGGCATGGAGGCGTTTTCAGGCCCTCCGGAAGAGTTCGCCGCGTTCCTGAAGGAGCAGCTGGTGGTGTGGGAGAAGCTGATCAAGGGCGCCGGAATCGAGAAGCAGTAGAGTCCGTTGCAGGGTCGGCAAGGCGCTTTTTGCGCTGTGCCGACCTTTCTCCGTCAGTCCTCGAATAAGCTGATCAAGATGGGAATAGAGGCGGCGACGAACGTCGCAGTCATAATCAACACCGAGATGTCAAATCGGGGAGCAAGGAAATGCCGAAATACAGGGTGGTGACGCCGAAGGGTGCGAGTTTCACCGTGGCCGGCGGCGGCTATGATTATGAGAAGGAAGCGCTCGATCCGATCGACGCCGAGATCGTCGAAGCCCCGGCCAATGAGGCGGAATTCATCGCCGCCGCCAGGAATGCCGATGCCGTCTACGCCAAGGGCATGCCGATCACCAAAGCGGTGATCGACGCCCTCGAAAACTGCAAGGTCATCACCCTCGGCAGCGTCGGTGTCGACAGCGTGGACGTGAAAGCCGCCACCGCGCGCGGCATTCCCGTCACCAACATTCCCGACACCTTCATCGAGGAAGTCGCCGACCACGCCATGATGCTGCTGCTGGCCGGCTTTCGCCGGCTGGTCGCGCAGGACCGGCTGGTCCGCGAAGGCCGCTGGCCGGAGGGCCGGCCGGCCCTGCTGAAGATCCCCAGGCTGATGGGACAAACGCTGGGTTTCATCTCGTTCGGCCGGGTGGCCCGCGCCGTCGCCAGGCGCGCCGCCCCGTTCGGACTGAGAATGATGGCCTATGATCCCTTCATTCAGGAAACGCTGATGGCCGATCATGGCGTCATGCCGGCAACCCTGTCCGAAGTACTGTCGCAGTCGGACTTTCTGTCGATGCACGCCCCGGCACGGCCGGAGGTTCACCACATGCTCGGTGAAAAGCACTTCCGGCAGATGAAGCCGACCGCCATCTTCATCAACACCGGCCGGGGCCCGACCGTCGACGAGGAGACGCTGATCAAGGCACTGCAGGAAGGCTGGATCGCCCACGCCGCCCTCGACGTCCTGGAGAAGGAGCCGCCGTCCCACAACAATCCGTTGCTGGGCATGGAAAACGTCACCCTCACCGCCCACGTCGCCTCGGCATCGGCACGCTTCGACGAGGCGCGCAAGCGCCGCGTCGGCCACGAATTATCGCTGGTGCTGCAGGGCATGTGGCCGGTGAGTTGCGTCAATCCGTCGGTGCTGCAGAATACCTCGCTTCGGCGCTGGCAGCCGGTCGGCATGGACCGCGGCCCCAACAGTTAGCCCTGCCAAGGCATCGAGGGTTCGGCGGCGGCGCGCAAGCCGCACGCCGTCCACAGGCGTCACGCACGTTTCATAAAGCCGTCAGCGTGCTGTAATGCACGCTGCGCAGAACACCGCATGGTCAACTCCAGGAGACTAACCATGCGCATGTCGTTGCTTTGTTCCGTCGCGTCGATCGTTCTGGCTACGGGGGCCGCGTTCGCGCAGGGCGAAGGCGAATTTCCCGCCACGCTCAAGGGCCATGCCGTGCTGCCGGCGCAATCCTTTGTCGACGCGCCCGCCGACGCACCGGCCGATCTCAAGACCGCGGGCAAATACACCACCGGCCGCCGGGTGGACGCCGTCGGCAGCGTGATGGGAAAATCCTACGAGCGCCCGACCGGCGTGTCGCTGCCGTTCAAGGGCCAGCCGCTGCAGGGCCATTCCGGCATCAAGGTGATGCCCGACGGATCGTTCTGGGTGCTCACCGACAATGGCATGGGCTCGCGCTACAACTCGGCCGATTCCATGCTGTACCTGAACCGGCACAAGATCGACTGGGCGACCGGCAAGATCGACCGCCAGGAAACCATCTTCCTGCACGATCCCGACAAGAAGATACCGTTCCGCATCCTGCATGAAGATACCGCCAAGCGCTATCTCACCGGCGCCGACTTCGACACCGAAGGTTTTCAGATCATCGGCGACACTTTCTGGATCGGCGAGGAGTTCGGCCCCTACATCCTGAAGGCCGACAAGACCGGCAAGGTGCTGGCGATGTTCGAAACCATGGCCGACGGCAAGCCGGTGCGTTCGCCGGATCATTGGTCGGTGCAGTCGCCGGCAACACCCGGCGCGAGCTACACGTCAGTCAATTTGCGCCGCTCCAAAGGCTATGAAGGCTTCGCGGCATCGAAGGACGGCAAGTTCCTGTACGGCCTGCTGGAAGGCCCGATGTGGGACGCCGACAAGAAGGACGTCGAAAAGGTCGACGGCAAGGAAGCCGCCCGGATCCTCGAATTCGACGTCGCGGCGGAAAAATTCACCGGCCGCTACTGGCACTATGTGTTCGAGCACAACGGCCTTGCGATCGGTGACTTCAACATGATCGATGCCACCAGCGGCCTGATCATCGAACGCGACAACGGCGAAGGCACCGCGGACAAGGCCTGCCCGCAGGGCACCCGCGGGGAGAACTGCTTTCCGGACCTGGCTAAATTCAAGCGGGTCTACAAGGTCGAACTCTCCGACGCCAATGTCGGCAAGCCGGTGCGCAAGATCGCCTATATCGACCTGATGAAGATCCGCGACCCCGACAAGAAGGCGAAGAAGCCGCTCAACGACGGCGTGCTGACCTTTCCGTTCTTCACCATCGAGAACGTCGATCGCGTCGATGCCACCCACATCATCGTCGGCAACGACAACAACCTGCCGTTCTCGTCGAGCCGCGATCCCAACAAGGCCGACGACAACGAGTTCGTGCTGCTGGAAGTCGGCGATTTCCTGAAGGCGAAGTAAGGCATTCGCTTCTCTGTTCTTCCCTTCTCCCCTTGTGGGAGAAGGTGTGCCTTCGCGAAGCGACGGCGGATGAGGGGTCTCTATCCGCGGAGACAGACCCCTCACCCGTCTCGAATGCGCAAGCCCATTCGATCCACCCTCTCCCGCAAGGGGAGAGGGGAAGAAGAAACAGCCGCCCTACCCGCCCGGCATCACGACGGTCTTGTCCTTGGGCCAGCGCACGCGCCAGGCGAAGGCAATTTCCCTGACCTCGCCGGGCCTGGCCTCGAACGCCCATTCCAGCACGCCGCGGCGGTCGCGCAGGTTGGTCGCGGTCGGCGCGGTCGTCGACGGCAGCATCTCGACCTGGATTTCCTCGTTCTCGCTGACCGGCAACTGGTCCTCGATCGCGATCCTGATCGGGAAGTCATGGCCGTTGCGCACGGTGGTCTTGAAACTGCGTTCGTCGGTCTTCGAGGTCGTCACGATCAGGCCCGCCGATCCCTCGTTGCGCTTGACCACGGTGCGTTCGATCTTGACCTTGTCGTCGGCGCCGAAACCGAGCCGCACCGGCTCGCCCCTGGCCGCGCCCGTCATCAGGCCGCGGCCGACAAACACACCGTCGCGATAGATCGAGACCCGGCCCGGCAGCAGCGGCGCATCCTCGCCCTGCGTGAAACGGGCTTCGAGAAATGCCGAGGGATCCCTGACCGGCGCGGAACGCACCGCCAGATCGGGCGCGATGGTCGCGGTGGACACGCGCAGGCTCTTGGCGCCTTCGCTGGCGCCAAGGCTGATCCGGCCGGGAATCCGGAACGTGACCTGGAAACCGCCGACTTCGACCGCGGCTTCCTGCTCGTCGGCGCGCCGGGCGACAGCCTCCGCTGCCATCGGGGCCGGCATAGAGCGAGGTTTTGCCGCATCCAGGGCAGCGCCCGCGGCCAGCGGACGCGGAGTTTCGCGGTATTGCACGATCAGTGAATTCAGCTCGGGCGCGCTGCCGCCCCGCGCGGTCCGGACCGTCGATACGGCCAGCGCGACGTTCGACCAGTCCTCGCCCGTGGTCTGTGTGATCTCGGCGCGGCGCACCAGTTCGAGCCCGGGCTTGCGGTCCTTGCCCCCAGTGTCGAGCCTGGCGTCGTACAGCGGCGTCCAGCGCGCCTGACGCACGGCGTAGGTCACCCGCAGCGTCGCCTTCGCAGCCGTGGCGGCGGCGAGATCGATCCGCACTTCGAGCTTGCTCGGCGGCTTGGCCGCGCGGTCGGATTCGAGCCGCGCGACCTCGCGGTCGATGTCGCTCTGCTTGCGTTCGGCGTCGCGGATCGCGGCGCCCGCGCTGGCGACTTCCTCGGCGACCGCGGCAAAGGCCGCGCGCCACTCGGCGAGCGGACGCGCCTCGCCCTTCTCGCCCAATCCGGCGGGCGAAGCCTCGGCAAAGCGCTCGGCAAATTTGCGGCGCGCGGTGGCGGCATGAATTGCGCCTGCGAGGTTGGCGCGCTCGTCCTTCAGCGCCTCGATGCGCCTGTCGAGTTCCGGCAGGTTGACCGGCGGCGCCGCGCGCGGCGGCCTTGTGTCGATGGCGCCGATGGTGAACCTGGCCCCCGCCTCGCCCTCGACCCGCAGCGAGGACGGATCCAGCGCCAGCGGGAAATCCTTCGCCACCAACGTGCTGTCGCCGGATGGCAGGTCGAGCGTGATGACGCGCGTCACGCTGGCGCCATCCGGATAGACCGTGACGGCATCGACGGCCGAAATGGCCTCGAGTTCGGCCGCCTGCGCCGGCATGGCGGCCAGAGCCGCAACCGCGACCAGGCTGGCCGTGACAAGAATGTTCGCAATCGTTCGCATGAATTTGCCTCCCTGAACTCTCGGCGCCATGGCCCCTAACCGGTCAAGCAACCCCGGCCAACGGGAGTCGCATCACCACCTGTGATGAGACGCCGCGGTCATGGAACCGGTTCGATTGAGGTAACCGTAAGGCGCGGCCAAGGCGGCGGCGGGGCGCGCGCGGTGGGGGCGATAGGCGAAGGGAGTATCTTACCCTCCCTATCAAGAGGAGGGTGAGAGCACGCGCGCCGTGAAGCTAGAACACCAGCGCTTTCGCCTGCTTGACCTGCGGCAGCGCCTGCACCTTGGCCAGCACGTCAGCCGGCACGGCGCCGTCGACCTCGACCAGCGCGATGGCATCGCCGCCCGGCTTGATGCGGCCGAGGTGGAAGGTGGCGATGTTGAGCTTGGCGTCGCCGAGCAGGCCGGCGAACTTGCCGATGAAGCCGGGCTTGTCCTCATTGGTGACGTAGATCATCGACTTGCCGAATTCGGCGTCGACCCGGATGCCCTTGATATCGACCAGCCGCGGCTTGCCGTCGGCATAGACGGTTCCCGATACCGAACGTTCCTGCCGTTCGGTGGTGACGGTCACGGTGATCAGGCTCTCGTAATCGCTCTGCGCCGCGCGCGCGACCTCGTCGACCACCATGCCGCGCTCCTTGGCAACCACCGGCGCCGAAACCACGTTGATGTCGCCCAGCATCGGCCGCAGCAGGCCCGACAGGGCGGCCGAGGTCAGCGCCTTGATCTTCATTTCGGCGACCTGGCCTTCATAGGTGATCTGCACCTTGAGGATGCCGCTCTCGGTGAGCTGGCCCGCGAACGAGCCGAGCTTCTCGGCCAGTTCGATGAACGGTTTCAGCTTCGGCGCCTCTTCCGCCGTGATCGACGGAAAATTGACCGCGTTTGAGATCGCGCCGCTCAGCAGATAGTCCGACATCTGCTCGGCGACCTGCAGCGCGACATTCTCCTGCGCTTCGGTGGTGGCGGCGCCCAGATGCGGCGTGCAGATCACGTTGGGATGGCCGAACAGCACGTTCGAGGTCGCCGGCTCCTCGACGAACACGTCGAACGCGGCGCCCGCGACATGCTTGGTATTCAGGGCATCGACCAGCGCCTGCTCGTCGACCAGCCCGCCGCGCGCGCAGTTGACGATGCGCACGCCCTTCTTCATCTTCGCCAGCGCCGCAGCGTCGATGATGTTTTTCGTCTTCTCGGTCAGCGGCGTATGCAGCGTGATGAAATCGGCGCGCTTGAACAGCTCGTCGAGCTCGACCTTCTCGACGCCGATATCCTTGGCACGCTCGGGCGACAGGAACGGATCGAACGCGACCACCTTCATGCGCAGGCCGAGCGCGCGGTCGGCGACGATCGCGCCGATATTGCCGCAGCCGATCACGCCCAGCGTCTTGCCGGTGATCTCGACTCCCATGAAGCGGTTCTTCTCCCACTTGCCGGCCTGGGTGGAGGCGTCGGCCTGCGGAATCTCGCGCGCCAGCGCCAGCATCAGGGTGATCGCATGTTCCGCCGTGGTAATCGAATTGCCGAACGGCGTGTTCATCACGATGATGCCCTTGGCCGTGGCGGCCGGGATTTCGACATTGTCGACGCCGATGCCGGCGCGGCCGATCACCTTCAGCCGCGTCGCCTTCTCGATGATCTTGGCGGTCGCCTTGGTCGCCGAGCGGATCGCCAGCCCGTCGTAATTGCCGATGATCTCGGCGAGCTTGTCCTTGTCCTTGCCGAGGTTGGGCTGGAAATCGACGTCGATGCCGCGATCCTTGAAGATCTGCACGGCGGCGGGCGACAGCGCGTCGGAAATGAGAACTTTGGGCTTTGTCATGGGATGTGATCCGTGATGGACGATGCATTTGATACCGTCACCCGCGGGCTTGATCCGCGGGTCCATCTTCCTGGATGGATGGCCGGGTCAAGCCCGGCCATGACGATGATGGGTATGGAGATCTATGCCGCCTTCGCGAGCGTCGATTTCATTTCCGCGAACGCCCAGTCGATCCACTGCGTCAGCAGCGCGACGTCGCCGGATTCCACCGTGGCGCCGCACCAGATCCGCAGGCCCGCGGGCGCATCGCGATAATGCGCGAAGTCGTAGCCGGCGCCTTCCTTCTCCACCAGAGCGACCAGCTTCTTGGAGAAATCGGCTTGCGCATCCGCGCTCAGCGACGTGATGGCGGGATCGATCACCTTCATGCACACCGAGGTGTTGGAACGGATCGCCGGGTCTGTCGCCAGGAAATCGATCCACGGCGTCTTCGCCTTCCAGTCGGCCAGCACTTTCGTATTCGCGTCGGCACGCGCCATCAGGCCCTTGAGGCCGCCGACCGACTTCGCCCAGTTCAGCGCGTCGAGATAATCCTCCACGCACAGCATCGACGGCGTGTTGATGGTCTCGCCTTCGAAGATGCCCTCGTTGAGCTTGCCGCCCTTGGTCATGCGGAAGATCTTCGGCAGCGGCCAGGCCGGCACGTAGCTCTCGAGCCGCGCCACCGCGCGCGGGCTGAGCACCAGCATGCCGTGCGCGGCTTCGCCGCCCAGCGCCTTCTGCCAGGAGAAGGTCACGACATCGAGCTTCGCCCAGTCGAGCGGCTGCGCGAACGCCGCCGAGGTGGCGTCGCAGATGGTGAGGCCTTCGCGGTCGGCGCTGATCCAGTCGGCATTGGGAACGCGCACGCCTGACGTGGTGCCGTTCCAGGTGAAGACGATGTCGGAAGCGGGATCGGCCTTGGAAAGATCCGGGATGTCGCCATAGCCGGCATGCAGCCTGATGACGTCCTTGAGCTTCAATTCCTTGACGATGTCGCTGACCCAGCCTTCGCCGAAGGATTCCCACGCGATCGTGGTCACCGGCCGCGCGCCGAGCAGCGACCACAGGGCCATTTCGACTGCGCCGGTATCGGACGCCGGCACGATGCCGATCCTGTAACCGGCCGGCACTTCAAGCACTTCGCGCGTCAACTCGATCGCGAGCTTGAGCTTGGCCTTGCCGATCTTCGCGCGGTGCGAACGGCCAAGGGCGGCATCCTTGAGATTATGGGCGGTCCAGCCGGGGCGCTTGGCACAGGGGCCGGAGGAGAAATGCGGCACATTCGGCCGCAATGCGGGCTTCGCAGCAGTCATGTTCTATCCTTCCAGATAGCTAGCCTCCCGTTGGGGGGAGGTGTCCCGCCGCGGTGATTAGTGGAATCGCCTGGAATGGTCAAGGAACTTTCGGCCGAGCAGGTATTGTACCGAAGATCAGGCATTCACAGGCCGGTGACAGTCGCTGTCGCTGAGCGGCTTGCGAATCCAGGCGTCGGGAACAAATGCCCTAACGCACGGGCTCCAGCCCGAGGGAGCGTTCGGCCTCGGCGATCCATCGCCGGATCGAGCCGTAGCCATCGAGGTGGAAACCACCCTCATGCGCCACCCGCGTATAGGCTAGCAGCGACACATCCGCGAGTGTGGCGGCGTTGCCGACCAGGAACGGCGTCGCCGCAAGCTGCTGTTCCATTCGCGCCAGCGCGAAATAGCCGCGCTTGATCTTGTCGGGGTCGAGGTCGGATGCCGCCTTGCCGAGATACACCATTTGATAGCGGCACACCGCGACATAGGGCTCGTGGCTGTACTGTTCCCAGAACAGCCATTCGTCCATCTTCGCCGCGGCAAAGTCATCCTTCGGAATGAGATCGCTGCCGCGCGCGAGATAGCGGATGATGGCGTTGGACTGGGCCAGCACGCGGCCGTCGTCGAACACGACCGTCGGAACCTGACCCGCGCCATTGAGCTTGAGAAACTCCGTGGTGCGCGTCTCGCCCTTCAGCGTGTCGACACTGACCCAGTCATAGGGCAGCGCGAGATGATCGCAGACCCATTTCACCTTCAGGCAATTGCCGGAATTTGTATCGCCGTGGATTTTCATCGTCTGCTGCCATCCGCTGACGCAACAGAGCAACAGGCAAAAGCAGCTCTGTCAATAGCGCCGCGGCAGCGCAGACAGATGAATCAGAATTTGTAGCCCAGTCCAAGGCGACCGGTGCTGACATTGGTGTCGATAACCGTGGCGAAGCGGGAATATTCCCATTCCGCCCGGAAGAACAGGTTCGATACCAATTGCACATCGACGCCGAGGCCGAAGGAATAGCCGTAGATCAGCTTGCTGTTGTTGGCCTCGGTCGCGCTCACGTCGAACGGCACATTGTCAAACGGAGGAGGGTTGGCCGCGTTGACCTGGGTTCCAAAAATGCGGGCGGTCCTGGTGATGTTGGCTTGTCCGAGCGCGACGCCGCCGAACGCATAGGGAAGGAAGGCGCCCCACGCATAGCCGGCGCGGACACGAAGCGAGGCCATGTCGGAAATCGTGATCGCCGAGGTGCCTTGATACGTCGCGCTGTTGGTGGAACCGGACGGCAGCGAGAAGAATCTCGACATGCTGTCGGTCTGCGATCCCCCGAAACTGCCATGCAGGTAGCTTGCTTCGAAACCAACAACGACGTCGTCCCACTGCGAGTTGTAACCCGCGAACCCGCCCCACCCGCTGCCATGGACCGAGACTTTCCCCATGATCGGCCATGACGAAATCTGCTGTTGGTTCTCCATCTCGGTGCCGGACAACAAGCTCGCGGCGATCGTTCGGGTCGAACCCGAGAAATTCATGTTGGAGGTGCCGTATCCGCCCTGGACGCCGACATAGGCGCCCTGCCAGTTGGCCGGGCGGCTGTTCAGCCCGTCCGTGAAGGCGCCACGCAGGATCGGGAGATCCAGGAGGTCACCCGCCTCGGCGCCGGACGCCGCCCCGAACATTACCGCAGCCAGCAAAATCCTACGCATTGCAACGCTCCATCGAACCCACTCTTACCTGGCGCTGATCATCCCCCGTTAACCTTAACCAATGGTTGTCGCCGGCCCGCGATCGGCATGTTCTGTTGAAGAACCGCGATTTTTTTCGATCGACTCCGGCAGCGGGCCCTGCGAAGCGCACGGCCGCGCACAACAAAACGGCGCGGGAAAATCCCGCGCCGTTAGGAAGTGTTAAGCAATCGAGGGTTCGATCAGCCCTTGCGCATCAGCGGCGGCGCGTAGACCGGCGGGCTGCTCAGATCCCAGCGCACGCCGAGCTTGAGGTCGTGCGAGGTGATGTTCTTGAACGTCATCGGGTTGTTGACGTTGTTGACGCCGTCGAAGGTGCGCAGGTCGCCGGTCAGGCCGTCGCCCATGTCGAGATAGCGATAGGCGAGTTCGACGGTGAAGTTCGGCGTGACCTTGTAGGCGACACCGGCGTGCACCGCCCATGCCAGATTCCACTTTGCGACGTTGTCGCCGTAGGCGAGACCCGGCAGCGCGCCGCCGCCATTGTTGGCGATGCTCTGATCGGTGAAGCCGTTGATGGCAACCCGCGCGCCGCCGACGCCGGCGCCGATGAACGGGGTCATGCACCACCAGGTGCCGAGATCGACATAGGCGTTGCCGAGCACCACCCACTCGTTCTTGGTGGCGTGATAGGTATCGGTGCCGATGCCGCCGGGATAGGTGATGTTGTCCTTGCCGAAATACTGCGAATTGCCGCGATACTCACCGGTGATGTCGGCGCGGAACCAGTTGTTGACCTTGTAGCCGACGCCGAGGCCGAAGATGCCCGCGGTGCCGAAGCTGTGGGTCTGGCTCTGGGTGGTGAGGCCGGCGTCGAGCGCGTTGGTCAGGCGATCGACTTTCTGATTGCTGAAGCCGATATCGCCGCGCAGGTACCAGCCGCCGAAGTCCTCGACGACCGGAGGCGGTGCGTATGCCGGCGGCGGCATGATGGCCATGTCGGCGGCGAAGGCTACCGACGACAACATTGATGCCGCTCCGGCGGCAACGAGAAACTTAACGCTACGCATTGGCTTCGTCCTTTTGTCCGGTGAGGCAGACAACGGAGGCCTCACATCAAAAACTCACGGTCGGAAGATGCCTCAAAATCCTTAAGCGGCACTTAACCCTAATTATTAAGGTTGATAATTCGTTGCGCAGGACGTGCTTCGCGTGCGCGGCCGGTGACGAGATCATGCGAAATTTCAATAATTTGCCACGCCACCGCATGCTGCAAACGCGGATACATTTTTTCCGATCGCGTTTGGAGAATTTCCTGCAGCAACGAGAACAGTCGCGGAAAACGGCGGAATCGCCACAATCGCTAACGATGTGTTGACGGAAATTCGGCGGTCGCCGCGTTTACATTCGCCATCAGCGCGAAGCTTTCGGCATCCTCGGCAGGAACACCGCGAGCAGCCCGATTGCCGGCAGGAACGCGCAGACCTGATAGACGAATTCGAGACCGGTATGGTCGGCGACCCTGCCCAGCACCGCGGCGCCGACGCCGCCGATGCCGAATGCGAATCCGAAGAACACCCCGGAGATCATGCCGAACCGGTGCGGCATCAGTTCCTGCGCGAACACGATGATCGACGACGTCGCCGATGAAATGATCAGGCCGATGAACACCGTCAGCACCGCGCTGGCGAACAGCCCGGCATGGGGCAGCGCCAGCGTGAAGGGCAGCGCACCGAGAATGGAAAACCAGATGACGTATTTGCGGCCGAAGCGATCGCCGAGCGATCCGCCGAAGAAGGCGCCGGCGGCGTTGGCCGCGAGAAACAGGAACAGATAGAGCTGCGCCGCCTGGGTCGATACCTGAAATTTTTCGATCAGGTAGAAGATGTAATAGCTCGACAGGCTGGAGACATAGAGCTGCTTGGAAAACAGCAGCGCGACCAGCACCACCAGCGCGATCTTGACCCGGCGCGAACCCGGCGCGTCCGGATGCGACGGCGGCGGCGTCATCTTCGTCGCGATTTGCGGCCGGTACCAGAGCCCAATCCGCCACAGGATGATGATGGCCAGGAACGCGATCGAGGAAAACCAGGCGATGCTGGGCTGGCCGAACGGCACCACGATCAGCGCTGCCAGCAGCGGCCCCATCGACGTTCCGAAACTGCCGCCGAGCTGGAAAACCGATTGCGCGAAACCGTAACGCCCGCCGGAGGCCAGCCGGGCGATCCGCGCCGACTCCGGATGGAACACCGCCGAGCCCAGCCCGACCAGTGCCGCCGCGATCAGGATCACCGGGTATTGCTGGGCGACGCTGAGCAGCAGCAGACCGAAGAACGTGAATCCCATGCCGATCGCGAGCGAGAACGGCTGTGCCTTCCTGTCGGTGAAATGCCCGACCACCGGCTGCAGCAGCGACGCGGTGAACTGGAACGCCAGCGTGATCATGCCGATCTGCGCGAAGTCGAGCGCGTAATTGTCTTTCAGGATCGGATATACCGATGCGATCAGCGACTGCATCGTGTCGTTGAGGAAATGCGACAGGCTGATGCCCGCCAGCACGACGTAGGCCGGCCCGGCCGTGGCTGCGGCCGTCGCGGCGGCTGGCGTGGCGAGATCGGGCACCACCACCGGCGCGACCAGCGCCTCTTCACTGACGATGACGGGCCTGTTCAACGGCTCAAATCCCGGATTCGGAAAGCGCAATGGCTCTTCCTACGACGGAGGCGCCGCGCCGACCAGCCGCAATGGAAAATGGCTGCGTTGCAATCCCGCGCCTACGCCGCGGCGGCGTGCCCAAGCGCGGAGACGATGTCATCGACCACTTCCTCGACCAGGATGCGGTCGTCGCCCTCGCCCATCACCCGGATCACGGGCTCGGTGCCGGAGGAACGCACCAGCAGCCGGCCATGGCCGTTGAGCCGCCTTTCGCCGGCGTCGATCGCCGATTTGACCTCGGCGTCGTCGAGCGGCTTGCCGCTGCGGTAGCGCACGTTCTTCAGGATCTGCGGCAGCGGATCGAAGCGGTGACAGACCTCCGATACCGGGCGGCGCAGCTTCTGCACCACCGCCAGCACCTGCAACGCGGCGACGAAGCCGTCGCCAGTGGTGGCGTAGTCCGACAGGATGATATGCCCGGAAGGCTCGCCGCCGACATTGTAGCCGCGGCTCAGCATCTGCTCGAGCACGTAGCGGTCGCCGACCGGCGTGCGGATCATCTCGATGCCCTGCCCCTCGAGGAAACGCTCCAGCCCGAGATTCGACATCACGGTGGCGACGATGCCGGGCTTGGCGAGCCGGCCGTCTTCCTTCCAGCTCTGCGCGATCACCGCGAGCAGCTGGTCGCCATCGACGATATGGCCGCGCTCGTCGACCAGGATCACCCGGTCGGCGTCGCCGTCGAGCGCGATGCCGATGTCGGCGCGCATCTCGCGCACCTTGCGGCTCAGCGCTTCCGGCGAGGTGGACCCGCATTCCTTGTTGATGTTGAAGCCGTCGGGTTCGACCCCGATCGAAACGACGTCGGCGCCGAGCTCCCAAAGCGCCTCCGGCACCACCTTGTAGGCCGCGCCATGGGCGCAATCGATTACCACGCGCAGGCCGTCCAGGCTGAGATCGCGCGGCAGCGTGCGCTTGGCGAATTCGATGTAGCGGTCATGGACGCCGTCGATGCGGCGGGCGCGCCCGAGGCTCGCGCTCTGCGCCAGCCGCTTGTCGAGCGACTCGTCGAGCAGCAGTTCGATCTGCTTCTCGACGTCGTCGGAAAGTTTGAAACCCTGCGGGCCGAACAGCTTGATGCCGTTGTCCTCGAAAAGATTGTGCGAGGCCGAAATCATCACGCCGAGATCGGCGCGCATCGACTTGGTCAGCATCGCCACCGCCGGCGTCGGCATCGGGCCGAGCAGCAGCACGTCCATGCCGACCGAGGTGAAGCCGGCCACCATGGCGTATTCGATCATGTAGCCCGACAGGCGCGTGTCCTTGCCGATCACGACGCGGTGGCGATGTTCGCCGCGCTGAAACACCAGGCCTGCGGCCTGCCCGACCTTGAGCGCCAGCTCCGGCGTGATCAGACCATTGGCACGGCCCCGAATCCCGTCCGTCCCGAAATATTTGCGGCTCATGTGACCCCCAGCTTCATCCCGGCTTCTCCCATCCACCGGCGAGAAACCGCGAACGCCGCCTATCGTGGCGTGCAAAGGGGGTTATAGGGCCTCGGGGGCTAAAATGGCTTCAAAAAATATGATGAATCATTACCGGCGCCCGGCCGGCGGCCTGGTCCCTAATATGCTGTAAATGCATGGTTATCCCGCCGTCCGGGGCGCTGGCCGGTGACATGGCAGGATCCGAACTCCCCGGATAAAGCCTTCTCCGGCCCTCCCCCAGGGTCCGGACCGGCGATATTGCCGGGGCCTCAGGCATGCTAGATGATCGGTCAAAGCGACAATACAAGACCATGCGAGAAGGGCCGGGAACGCTTATGAAACACATCACCTGCATCGAGGACCTGCGCCAGGTCCACAAGCGCAAAGTGCCGAAGGCGTTCTTCGACTATGCCGACCGCGGCTCCTATTCGGAGGACACGCTGCGCGCCAATGTCGACGATCTGCAGGCCATCAAGTTCCGCCAGCGCATCCTGGTCGATGTGTCGAAACGCGACCTCTCCACCACCATCCTCGGCGAGCCCGCCGCGATGCCGCTGATCCTGGCGCCGGTCGGGCTGACCGGCATGCAATATGGCGACGGCGAAATCCATGCCTGCCGCGCCGCGCAGGCCGCGGGTATTCCCTACACCCTGAGCACGATGTCGATCTGCTCGATCGAGGACGTCGCCGCCAATGTCGACAAGCCGTTCTGGTTCCAGCTCTACGTCATGAAGGACCGCGGCTTCATCAAGGCGCTGATCGAGCGCGCCATCGCCGCGAAATGCAGCGCGCTGGTGCTGACGGTCGACCTGCAGGTGATCGGGCAGCGTCATGCCGACATCAAGAACGGCATGACAGTGCCGCCGGAATGGTCGCTGTCGAAACTGGTGGATTTCGCCAGCAAGCCGGCCTGGGTCGCCGGCGTGCTGCGCGGCAAGCGCCGCACCTTCGGCAATCTGGTCGGCCATCTCAAGGGCACCGACGACATCACCGCGCTGGGCACCTGGATCGCGACCCAGTTCGACACTTCGCTGAACTGGAAGGACATCGAGTGGATCCGCTCGATCTGGCCCGGCAAGCTGGTTCTGAAGGGCATTCTCGACGTCGAGGACGCCGAGGAAGCGGCCAAGACCGGCGCGCAGGCGCTGGTGGTCTCCAACCATGGCGGCCGCCAGCTCGACGGCACGACGTCTTCGATCGAGGCGCTGCCCGAAATCGTCGACGCCATCGGCGCGCAGATGGAAATCATGTTCGACGGCGGCATCCGTTCCGGCCAGGACGTGATGCGCGCGCTGGCGCTCGGCGCGCAATCCTGCATGATCGGCCGCGCCTATATTCACGGCCTCGGCGCCTTCGGCGGTCCCGGCGTCGACAAGGCGCTCGACATCCTGCGCAACGAACTCAGCGTCACCATGGGCCTGTGCGGCGTCAACACCATCGCCGAGATCGACGACCACGTGCTGGCGATCTGAAAGGAAAATCACAGCACCGGCATGGACGGCTCCGGTGCAGAATAGCGCTGGTATCGACGCATCCAGCGCCGGTCCAGCCAGTTCTTGAACGTCCACACCCAGTCGCCTTCCACGACCAGTCCGTTCCGGGTCGCTATGGCGTGACGCTCGCCCGTGGACACGATGTACAAAGCGTCCTGTTGCGGGGAATAGTGGCGGAGCTCTTCGCCGGCCACAAGACGGCGAATGTTCTGCGCCAGAACGGGTCCCTGGCGCACCGCATAGACGCCGGATTTCGGCAGCTTTCTCGGCAGGAACGCCGCCACGTCGCCGACCGCGAAAACGTTGTGATTCCCGACAGCTCGCAGCGTCGGGTCGATCGCGATGAAACCACGCGGGTCCAGTTCGAGCGCCGTGGCTCCGAGCCACTCGGGAGCGGCGGCCTCGGTTGCCCAAACGACCTCGTCGGCTGAAAGGCCCGGGTGTCCTTCGATCTGAATGTGGCCCGGCCGGACCTCCGTCACCCGCGCATCCGTCACGATTGCAATGCCGCGTTCGCCGAGCACACGTTCGAACTTGCGTTGAAATCGGGCGGGGAAGGTCGTCAGGATAGCCGCGGAGGCGCTCACCAAGGTGAATTGCACCCCGGACTGCAATCCGGCAGCGGCCATTTCGACCGAGAGCCGCCGCTGCATCGACAGCGCGAGCTCGACACCGGCGGCACCGCCGCCGACCACCACGATGTGGCTGCCTGCGGACCTGCGCATGACGCGGTGACGCAGAGCCTCGAACCGATCGAGAAAGCCATCGATCGGCTTCACCGGGATGGCATGGTCCGCCGCACCCGGAATGCCGCCGATGGTGGGCGTCGACCCAATGTCGAGCGATACGATATCGTAGGGAACGGCCGCCGCGTCACGGCACATCACGCTGCACGATTCCAGATCGAGTCCGACCGCCTCCGACTGCAGAAACCTCGCCCCGGCGGCAACGGCCAGCGGCCTTGTGTCGATGCGCGTCTCCTCCAGACGGTAATTGCCCGCGATCAGCCCCGGCAGCATCCCGGAATAGGGCGTGTATCGGGAGCGCGTAATGAGCGTGAGGCTGACATCCGGCGGCGGAGATTCAGCGAACGACCTCAGCACCTCAACATGCGCGTGGCCGGCTCCGACCAGGACGACGTTCTGCGGCGGCCGCGATGCGCCTACCATATCGGCAGCCATTGCAATGCTCCAACGACCCGGCTCGTCCTGTCGTTGAACAGCAGCGGCTGATAGTACTGGCTTGCCGCTGCCTTTCCGATTTCGCTCATCGTGGGATAGGGCAACATCAGATCGGTGATCGCCTTGAGCGTGAGCCTTTGCTTGATGGCCAGGCACCACAGCCCGATCATTTCTCCGGCCGACGGCGCCAGTATCGACGCCCCCAGAATGCGGCCCCGCGGGCCGAGGATAACCTTGATCGATCCGGTGGTACGACGCTCGGCGACCGCCCGGTCATTGGTTCGCAACGCGACGCGCTGCACCGAAACCTTGCCGCCAAGGCTTTTGCGCGCCTGGGCTTCCGTCAGGCCGACATGCGCAAGTTCGGGGTCGGCATAGGTCACCCATGGCAGGGCCCGGTAATCGACCCTGGCCGGAAGTCGAAAGGCAAGGTTGCGCACCACGATCCCGGCCTGATATCCGGCCACATGCGTGAAATGAGGCGCGTCGATCACGTCGCCCAGCGCGAAAATATGCCTTCGGTTGGTGCGCAGCCGGCCATCGACGACAATGCCCCTGGCATCATGGACCACGCCGGCGGCATCGAGCTGCAAGTCCTGCAGTTGCGGAGATCGTCCGGCGGCGACGAGCAGGTGCGAGCCCGAAACTGAGTTATCGCGGCCATCCCGCCGGAAGCCTGCCTCCACGCGGCCCGGCCCGTGCCGGATCGAAGAAATTTCGACGCCTTCGAGCAGCACGATTCCTTCGTCACGAAGCACGCCGCGCAGATCGTCCACGAGTTCGGGCTCGTCGTGCGGCAGTATCGCGTCACGCTCCAGGATCGTGACGGCGGCCCCGAGCCGGCGATGCGCCACGGCCATTTCGATCCCGATCGGCCCGCCGCCGATGATGACAAGATGATCCGGCTTCTCGCGCAAGCCGAATATGGTGTCGTTGGTCAGGGTTGCGGACGGATCCAGCCCCGGGATTTTCGGGATGACTGCTTTCGATCCGGTGGCTATGACGAACCATCTTGCGCGCAGCCGGGCATCGCCGATCTCCATGGTTTCCGCATCGACAAACCGGGCCGTGTCGCGCAGCACCGTGACGCCGAGTTTCTCGAAACGGGCGACCGAGTCATGCGGCGCGATCGTTTCGATGACCCCGCGCACGCCGTCATGCACGGCGGCGAAATCCACATCGGGCGTCGATCCGCTGACGCCGGCAATCTCCCAGCCGCCATAGCCATGCGCCGTCTTCGCTGCGGCGAGCAGGGCTTTCGACGGAACGCAGCCGGAATTAAGGCACTCCCCGCCCATCTCGCCGCGTTCGATGAGGACCGTCTTCAAACCGAGCTGGGACGTCCCCGCGGCCACCGATAGACCGGCAGAACCCGCACCGACCACGCAAACGTCAAACCGCGATGCTGTCACGCGTCAAACCTCCGATTTTCCTGTCGCGCCCGAACGTCTACCGCTCCACTGCCTGTACACCGCCGGCATCAGCGCCAGCAGGCCAAGCCCGGTCAACGCAACCAGCACACCAGGCGACAGGAGATCCTGAAGACTTGTCACCGTGCCAAGCTGGCGTCCGAAATTCACGTAGATCACGGTCCCGGGCGCCATGCCGATGACGCTGGCAACGACGAAGCTGCGCGCCGTCATGTCGAACAGGGCCGCAACGAGGTTTACAAGGAAGAACGGAAACACCGGTACGAGGCGCAGGAACAGCAGGTAGCCGAACGCGTTTTCCCGCATGTTGACCGCGATCTTCTCGTAGAGCGGCCCCGCCTTGCGGCGAAGCGGTTCTCCGATCGCGCTGCGCGCCAGGGTGAATACGATGAGGGCGCCTGCCGTCGCCGAGCAGAGCACCAGCACCGATCCGAGCCCTACCCCGAACAGGAAGCCGCCCAGCAGGCTGAGGATCGCAGCCACCGGCAACGCGAACGCCGCGACGGCCAGATACACGCCGGCAAACGCCAAAGGCGCGAGCACCGGATAGGATGCGGCGAGTTCCTGCAAGGCCTGCCGCTTGGCCAGAATGGCCTGCGGGCTCAAGGCATCGGTCAGCCCGCTGAAATGCGCGGCGGCGGCGATCGCCACAAAGAGGCCGGCGACAATGTAGGGCAAATAGCGCCTCATCAGCCGCCGCCTTCCGGTTGCCGCCCTTCGAAGTCTCCCCGGCGCCAGCGCCGCCAATCGGCTTCCGTGTCCACATCGGCCAATGTGGCGGCAAGGCCAACCGGTCTGCCCACATTCACCAGCGTGTCCGCCAAAGTGTGCGGTGTCGACCATCGCACGTTCCGGAACAGACGTGGCGTCGGGCGCCGTGTGCCGGCAAGCCAGAACCCGCCATCCTCCGAAGGGCCGAAAACCAGCCGCGAGCGCGCCAGCACGGCGAACGCCTCGGCGATGTGACCCGTCCGGATGCCGGGAATGTCCGAGCCGATCAGAATGCAGGGTCCACCCGGCCGGTCGAGCAAACGCTGCATCCGGTCGCCCAGATCGCCCTGCCCCTGCCCGATGCGGGACAAGCCGGCCGGCCAGAACCGCGAACGGGCATACCGATCCGGACTGACGGCGAGTACGGTCCGCCAACGCGGGTCCGCTCCGACGCGCCGCAGCAGCGAAGCGGTCGAACTACGATAGAAGCGAAGCGCTTCGGCCGTGCCGATCGCGGCCGCCAGCCGGGTCTTTACCGCGCCGGCCAGCGGCGCCTTGACCATCACAAACAACGTCGGGAGTACGCGACTTCTATCCATAGATCCTGGCAATCGATTTCGGCGGCACCCCGATGAAATAGAGCAGCAGACACGTAGCGTTGCGCGCCATTCGGGGCAGGTATCCGTTCCGCCGGTAGCGAACCGCGCTGGTAACCGCGGGCACCGCAAGTGTCTCCAGCCGGGTCCGCCCGATGCGGCGAACGAAATCGACGTCCTCCATGATCGGCAGCGGCCTGAAACCCCCGATTTCATCATAGAAGCCACGCGACACCAGCAGGCCCTGATCGCCGTAGGGCAATCCGAGCGCCCTTCCGCGCAACGCGACGATCCGCTCCAGGACCAGCGCCGACGTCGCGGAATCGTCGAGCTTGAATGTGAATACCGCCGCACGGCGCCCCGTTGTTGTCCGCCGCATGAACTCGGTCGCGGCATCTTCCCACCCCGCCCCAAGGCAGGTGTCGGCATGAAGAAAGAGCAGCCAGCGACCTTCGGCCTGGCGCGCGCCGAAACCCAGTTGCTCGCCCCGCCCCGGCGGACCCCGGACCACCCTGCAATTGGCGCGATGGGCAATCTCGACCGTGGCGTCGGTCGACCCCCCATCGGAAACGATGATTTCCTCGATGAGCCCTTGTGTGCCAGCCCGCAGCCGATCGAGCGTTGCCGCCAGACCGGCTTCCGCGTTCAGCGTGGGGATGACGACGCTGATCATGGAAAGGTTCCCTGCGGGGTCAGCCCCGGTTCTCCGATAGTTTCGTCGCAGGCCAACCGATGGTTACCCCGAGCGGGATCGCGTCCAGCGTCAAATCGCCGCGGAACTCTCCCGGCTCGGTCGACCTTGCGGCCGGAACGGGACTTGGTGCAACCCAAATGGAACAGTCCGGTTAGAACCCTGCTGCGCACGCGGGCAGCCTGAGCCGAAATCCGGCGTCATGGCGTAACTAATACGGCTCTGTCGACGAACCATCCTTAGCGACTGCGGATCGATCACAGCATGAATGCAGACTCCAGGCTTCTGGTTTTTGGCGGCCCCTATTCCAACCTCCAGGCGACCGAGGCCGTCCTGGCGGAGGCGTCGCGGCGCGGCATTCCCCCGCATCGCGTGATTTGTACCGGCGACGTGGTGGCCTACGGAGCGGACGCGCGATCCTGCGTCGACCTCGTGCGCAAGGCCGGCATCAGCGTCGTCATGGGAAACTGCGAAGAGCAACTGGCTGCGGACGCCGAGGATTGCGGATGCGGTTTCGCGCCGGGGAGCGAATGCGACCGACTGTCGGCGGTCTGGTTCAACCATGCGCGTTCGCAACTGAACCGTGACGACCGAGACTGGATGCGCAGCCTTCCCAGGCGGCTGGAAGTATCGGTCGCGGGCCTCCGCCTCGTCGCCGTGCATGGAAGCCTCTCCGACATCAGCCGCTTCATATTCGCGTCGACGCCCTCACGCATCAAGGCGCTCGACCTCGCATCCTCCCGGGTCGACGGCATCATTGCCGGGCATTGCGGCCTGCCCTTCACCCAGGTGATCGATGGCCTTCTATGGCACAATCCCGGGGTGGTCGGGATGCCCGCGAACGACGGCACGCCGCGCGTCTGGTACAGCGTCCTCAGTCCGGGCAACGCGCCTCGCTCGATCGTGCTCGAGCATGCCTCGGTGAATTACGACCATGCGGCGGCCGCGGCCGCGATGCGCAACGCCGGTCTCCCGGAAGGTTATTCGGAAGCGCTGTCGTCGGGCCTCTGGCCCGGTTGCGACGTGCTGCCGCGGGCCGAAGCGAAAGCGCGGGGGGTTGCGCTGTCGCCCTGCTCGCTGACCTGGGAGCGCGACAGCAGCGCACGGCCGGCCTGGCCGATATCCGCGGAGCCCGCAGGACTCGATCCGGCGAAATTCCGACATGCCGGATCCACCGCGACAGGGGCGCCGCGCGCGAGCGTTGCGCTGGCCGGCCTCGATACGCTGTGGATCAACACCGGCACGCTCTGCAACCTCTCCTGCGCCAATTGCTACATCGAATCCACCCCGAGGAACGACAGGCTCGCCTATATCACGGCGGCCGAGGTCTCGGACTATCTCGACGAGATCGCCCGCGATGCGCTGCCGACCAGGCTGATCGGCTTTACCGGCGGCGAGCCCTTCATGAACCCGCAATTCCCTGCGATGCTCGAAGATGCGCTGGCGCGCGGCTTCGAAACGCTCGTCCTCACCAATGCCATGAAGCCGATGCGGCATCATCAGCGATCGCTGCTTCGCCTCAGGGAAAGATTCGGCGACCGCCTGGCGCTGCGGGTCTCGATCGACCATTACACAAGCGAGCTTCATGAACTGGAACGGGGACCGCGGAGCTGGCAGCCGACCATCGACGGCCTGAGCTGGCTCGCCGCCAACAGCTTCCGGATCAGCGTTGCCGGACGGATGTATTCGGGCGAGGCCGAAGGCATGGTGCGGGCGGGGTATGCCCGACTGCTGGAAAAATTCGGTATCGACGCAAACGACCCGATCGACCTCGTGGTCTTTCCGGAAATGGACCAGACGGCCGATGTGCCGGAGATCACCGAAGCCTGCTGGGGCATCCTCGGGAAATCGCCGGCCGACGTCATGTGCGCGTCGTCGCGGATGGTCGTCAAACGCAAGGACGCCGAACGGCCGGCGGTGCTGGCCTGCACCCTTCTTCCCTACGACACCCAGTTCGAACTCGGCAGCACGCTGGCCGAAGCTTCGCAGCAGGTGATGCTCAACCATCCGCATTGCGCGAAATTCTGCGTGCTGGGCGGCGCCGCCTGCAGCGCGAAATGATGCGCCGGTCGCGCTCGCGATGACGTTGCGCGGCCGACGCTGGTCCGGCGTCGCTGTTTCCGCTCAGACCTTTTTCAGATCGGCCTCGACCAGCGCGCGGAGTTCGGCGGTGACCTGCGGGCGCCGGCCGAACCACAATTCGAAGCCCCGCACCGCCTGGTGCAGCAGCATGCCGAGGCCGTCGGCGACCGGCAGTCCGCGCGCGCGCGCGGCCGCCAGCAGCGGCGTTTCCAGCGGCACGTAGACGAGATCGGCGACCACCGCGCGCGGCGGCAGCAAGGCGAGGTCGATATCGAGCGCGGGCTGGCCATGCATGCCGAGCGACGTGGTATTGACCAGCAGGCCCGCGCGCGGCAGCACCTCGTCGATGCCATCCCACGCGAGCGGATGCACCTCGGCGCCGAACTGATCGGCAAGCGCCCGCGCGCGATCGAGGGTGCGGTTGGCCAGGTGCACACGCTTGATGCCGCGCTCGATCAGCCCGAACACTACCGCGCGCGACGAACCGCCGGCGCCCAGCACCAGCGCATCCTCGGCGCGGTCCCATCCCGGGGCGCAGACGTCGAGATTGTTGATGAAGCCCTCGATGTCGGTGTTGGTCGAGCGCAGTTCGCCGTCCTGGTACCACAGCGTATTGGCGGCGCCGACGGCGCGGGCGCGCGCGTCCGGCTTCGACAGCGTCAGCGCCTGTTCCTTGTGCGGCAAGGTGACGTTGGCGCCGACGAAGCCGCGCAGCGACAGCCGGAACACGAAATCCCTGAATTCGTCGGGCGGCACCGCCTCGATGACGTAGCCGCCCGCGATGCCGAGCGTGCGCAGCCAGTAATGATGAATCAGCGGCGAGCGCGAATGCGCCGCCGGCCATCCGATCAGGCACGCGGCGGGGGGCTTTGTTTCAGCGGTCATCGACGATCCCATGGCGACGCCCGGGAGCGGGCGACGCCCGTGAGATCGGGCAAGCCGGCGGCGCTGTCAATGCCGCCGCCTGACAACCAACGCCGTCATTACGGGTCGGCCCGCAGGGCTGAACCTCAGATGTGCAATTGCACATCGGGAATCCCGATCGGGCGGGACACCGGGAACACATCCTCCGGATTCCGGGTTCGCGCTTTCGCGCGCCCCGGAATGACGGAAAGGATCACGCCGCGACGCTGTGGGCGGCGATGATCTGGTCGGCGGCGCGGCCGGTGACTTCGGCCATGCGGTCGAACGCCCGGGTGAAGCTGCCGGCGCCGGCGGTGGCCGAGCGCAGTTCGACGATCAGCTCGCCGATCTCGGCTTCCGGCATCATGGCGCGGACGCGGTCCCAGCCCGGCCAGCCCTCGCGGGTGTCGAAGCCGAGAATTTGCCCCCGCCGCCCCGACAGGATGGCGTTGATCTTCGCGGTGGCCTCGGTCGGACAGACGATCTCGACCACATGGATCGGCTCCAGCAATACCGGCGCGCATTGCGGCAGCGCTTCGGATACGCCGATCCGCGCCGCGGTGCGGAAGGCGAGATCGGAGGAATCGACGCTGTGATAGGAGCCGTCGGTCAGCGTCACCTGCACGTCGATCACGGGGAAGCCGAGCGGCCCCTTCAGCAGGCCGTCGACCACGCCCTCCTCCACCGCACCGATATAGTTTTTCGGCACGGCGCCGCCGACCACCCTTTCCTGGAACACGAAGCCGCCGCCGCGCGGCATCGGCTTGACCTCCAGCACCACGTCGCCGAACTGGCCATGGCCGCCGGACTGCTTCTTGTGCCGGCCGCGCTGGGTGATCGATTTGCGGATGGTCTCGAGATAGCCGATTGAGGGCGGCTGCGATTTGACGTTGACGCCGAAACGGTCCTTGAGCCGTTCCAGCGCGACGCGCAGATGCATCTCGCCCTGCCCCCACAGCACGATGTCGTGGGTGCGTGGGTTGTGGATCATGGTCAGCGAGGGATCCTCCTCGTTGAGCCGCAGCAGCGCCTGGCCGAGCTTGACGTCGTCCTTGCGGTCGGTGGCCGACAGCGACAGCGCCAGTACGGGCGGCGTCGGCTCAACGCTGACCAGCGCCTTCGGCGCGTTCTTGCCGCTCGACACGGTGTCGCCGGTCTTGACGGAGTCGAGTTTTCCCAGCGCGACGGTCTCGCCAGCCTCGGCGGACGCACGCTTGCTGTCATGCAGGCCGCTGACCCCGAGAATGCCGGACACCCTGCCATGCTCGCCTGACGACGATTGCAGCGTGGCGCCGTCGTCGAGCCGGCCGGCCAGCAGCCGCGTCAGCGACAGCTTGCCGCCGTGCTGCAGATGCAGCGTCTTGAACACATAGGCCAGTGCGTCCTTCGGCGACGACGCGCCGAGCCGTTTGGCGGTCGCGGTCACATCGGGCGCCTCGTGGCGCAGCGCCTTCATCAGCCGCAGCACGCCGTTTTCGCGCAGCGCCGATCCCAGCAGCACCGGACAGATCAGGCCTTCGCGCAGTTCGCGGGCGAGATCGTCGAACACCGCGTCGCGCGGCGGCGTGATGTCCTCCAGCAACTGTTCCATCAGCGCGTCGTCGTGATCGGCGAGCTTTTCCAGCATCGAGAAGCGGGCTTCCTTCTCGCGGTCGAGATCGCCTCCCTCCAGCGCCACCACTTCGGAGGCCTTGTGCTCGCGGTAGACGAAGGCGCGCTCCAGCGCGAGATCGACGAAGCCCGCGATCAGATCGCCGTTCCAGATCGGAATCTGGCGCAGCACCAGCGGAATCCGCGACGCCGGCTGCAGCGTCGCCAGCGTCTCCCGGACGCGCTTGGAGGCGCGGTCGATCTTGTTGAGGAACAGAAAGCGCGGAATGCCGAGGTCCTCGAGCTCGCGCAGGATGATCTGCAGTTGCGGCAGCTTTTTCTCGTCCGCCTCGCACACCACGACCGCGGCATCGACCGCCGGCAGCGCGGCGCGCATGTCGTGCGCGAACTCGACCGAGCCCGGACAATCGATGAAGGTGTAGCTTTCGCCCATGAAATTGGTGGCGGCGGCGGTGAGGCCGGTGCCCATCTTGTGATGGCGGGCCTCGGGGCTGGAATCCCCGACCGAGGTTCCGGAATCGACGCTGCCGGCGCGGGGGATGGCGCCGGTGCGCGCCATGATGGCTTCGAGAAGTGTGGTTTTACCGCTCTGGAAAGGGCCCACCAGCGCAATGCACCGTGGGCCCGAAGCTTTAGTGCCCGAGGGACTTCTGACGTCGTGTCCCATTGCCGCCTCCTTGTTTGGAGCTCGGCCCATGATTGGGTCGGCGGTTGGATGGTCCGCCCGTCCCGCGATTTTGGCAAGCGGGAAAAATTTCGCTGCAGTGCATTGTGAAGTGAACAGCGACGGGCGCACGAGTAGATCGCTTTGGGAAGGAAATGGGCTTGGCAGGCGCGCCCCACACCAAGCTGTCGTCGCCCGGCTCCGACCGGGCGATCCAGTACGCCGCGGCTTCTCGGTTGAACACGACCGTCTCTGGAATAGTGGGTCCCCGCCTTCGCGGGGACGACAACGGTAAATGTGCGAACAGCGTGGCCGCTCCCCAATGTGGCTCATCACCAGACACACGTCCGCCTTCTCGCGGCATGATACTGCCCGAGGCTTGCCTGTCGTTTCTCCCTCCAATGAGGGAGCAGGAATGCCGGATGCGCGCTGCACCCGCGGTCTCGTGTGCGAAGTCGTGCGAAAAAGGTGCACACGAGCATACTGCAGGAGCCGTCAAATGCGATGGAGGCAGCGCGGTCGTCGGCGAACGTCCGCTTGGGTGGGCATTACGGACTTAAACCAGACATCGCGCCGTGTCGAAAATGTGCTCTGAGCGATACCTCGATCACCTCGGCGACACGACCAGTAAACCCGATCAGCCTTGCGCCTTAGGATCCTGATCCGGGTGCAGAGGCCAAAGCCTGTCCATCACAAAGTAGGTGAACGACGTCGACCACGCGATCAGAAATAGACCATTGATTCCTTCGATGCCGGAGATCAGACGGAGCACGCCGGTCGGATAAACGTCACCAATCCCCATTGTGGAATACGATGTCGCAGAGAAGTAGAGAAAATCTGCGAAGTGCTCCTCGACCTGTCCTTGCAGTGACCCGAGGCCAGCTTTGTAAATGGCCAAGAAAGCGCCTGCATACAACCATACCTCAATCGTATGTGCCACAAAGCAACCGAACACCACGATCAGTACCTTCAGGCGAACCGCGATTGGCAGATTGGGGACGTAGGCCGACATCAGCCGCAGCATCTCGTAGTGGACTATAATATTGACCATCACCAAGAATGCAGAAATTGCCATGGCTACAAACATTGAGTCTTCTCGCTCCTTGGCGGTTGCGCAACTTCGCGCGAAGGAGGCTGCGAAATTCTCGCCGCGTGTTGTTTGTGACCGATCCCGGATAGCAATTTTATCAGCATTCTTGCAGGAAATTACCGTCGGTCCAGCCATCCTATGACAGTTGTGGGTCAAAAGGCGACATCTGCCAACGACCTAACCAAGTCTATTCCACCTCCAGGAAGGGACATCGGCGAAGCGATGGCAGTGTTTTGCCAGGAATGGAGTTCGAAGCGATGTCGCTTGATGACCCGTCGCTGGCATGATGAAGCTTGCCCTCGGTAGGGGATTCCTGACAAGAACTGCTCATCAAGCAAGCTGCCAGAGAGACGTTCAATCGTGGCCGAGTCGCACAGGCCGCGACTCGCGTCACCGCACCCACATCAAAGGAAAGACCCGATGGACCTGAAGAACACAGTCGCACTGGTGACCGGCGGCAATGGCGGGCTGGGGCAGCGGATCTGCCACGCGCTGGCGCGGGAGGGCGCGCATGTGGCCGTGATGTATGCGCGCAGCCGCGAGCAGGCGGAAGGCGTCGCCCGTGATCTCGCGTCGCGGTACCAGGTCGATGCCCGGGCGTTCGGCTGCGACATCACCGACGGCGCCGATGTGGAGCGGCTGGTCGGCGAGGTCACCCAGGCCTTCGGCCGGCTCGATATCCTGGTCAATGACGCCGCCTACAACGTCGCGATCCCGTTCGGCGATCTCGACGACCTGACGATGGAAGTGTGGGAGAAGATCATGGCCGTCAATCTGGCCGGGCCGATGCGCCTGATCAAGGCGGTGGCCCCCGTGATGAAGGCGCAGGGGCAGGGCCGCATCGTCAACATCGCTTCGGTGGCGGGGCTGAGCCCGACCGGCTCCTCGATCGCCTATGCCGTGTCGAAGGCGGGGCTGATTCACCTGACGCGGTGCATGGCGGTGGCGCTGGCGCCGGAGACGCTGGTCAACTGCGTGGCGCCGGGGCTGCTGGAAGGCACCCGCGCCACGGCCAATCTGCGCTCCGAGCAGGTCGAGCGCGCCGCTTCGAGCGCACTGCTGAAGAAGCCGGCCGACAAGGACGACTGCGCCGACATGGTGGTCGCGATGTGCCGCACCGGGACCATGACCGGCCAGACCGTCGTGATCGACTCCGGACGCATCTTCCACTGAGGCGACGGGCCGGACAGTCCTGGGCGGCGCGCTCCAGGGCGTGAGACGGAATCCCGGAAACGAAGCGGCCAATCCAGGGCCCGCGACCCGGGTGGTATCGATACCCTGCATCTGATATCGGTGGGATCCAGCATACAACTGAATGCGCAGATGGAAACGTCATCGGAACCAGGTGCCGGGAGTGAAGTCCCCCCTTCCGGGGAAGCCCTCCGAACGTCGGAAGATTTTTACGATCTGGCCGATCATCTCCCGATGCTGTGCTGGCTGGCCGACGCCGACGGCAGCATCTTCTGGTACAATCGCCGCTGGTACGAGTACACGGGGACCTCACCCGAGAGTCAGCAAGGCTGGGGCTGGACCTCGGTTCACGATGCCGATCGGCTGCCCGACGTCCTGAAGCAATGGAAACATTCCATCGCCACGGGAGAGTCATTCGAGATGACTTTCCCCCTGAAGGGAAGCGACGGGATTTTTCGTCCCTTTCTGACGCGCGTGGTGCCGCGGCGGGACCCGGCCGGCAAGATCGTTCGCTGGCTGGGGACCAATGTCGACATCTCCGCGCAGGTTGCCGCCGAATCCTCCCTGCGCGAGAGCGAGGCGCTTTATCGCTCTGCCCTGAGCGCCGGCAGAATGGGCACCTGGCAAACCGATCTGATCGGCAGGACGCGGCTCTGGACCGAAGAAGGCATGGCGCTGTTCGGCCTCAACCTCGTCGACGGGCGCGGCCGCGTGGGGGGCGATGAAGACGAATACCGGTCCGCATTGCACCCGGACGACCGTCATTTGATGCAGAAATTCCACGAGCTTGCAGACAGGCAGGACTCGTTTACGTCCGAGTACCGCGTGGTATGGCCCGACGGCACGACTCTCTGGCTCAGAGGCCACGGCCAGGTCGTCGCCCGTACGCCCGATGGAAAGGCTCACCGCATGGTGAGCATCGTGGCCGACGTCACCGAGCGCAAGGCCGCGGAAGATCATATTCAGTTCCTGATGCATGAGCTGTCGCACCGGTCGAAGAATCTGCTCACCGTCATCCAGTCGATTGCCCGCCGGACGGCCCGGACGGTCGCGACCACGGAGGAATTCGAAAGCCGGTTCGGGCGGCGTCTGCAGGGCCTCGCGGCGTCGCACGACGTACTGGTTCTCAACAGCTGGCAGGGAGCCCCTCTCGCCGACCTCATGCGCAAGCATCTCGAGCCCTTCGTGGAAGTGCAGAGTTCTCGCCTCGAGCTCAGTGGACCCGACATCGTCGTCGGCGCGGAAGCCGCCCAGGCCATCGGACTTGCCATCCACGAACTGACGACGAACGCAACCAAGTACGGGGCCCTGTCGGTGCCGACCGGGAAAGTCAGGGTGTCCTGGGCGTTCGAAGGCGGAGCCGACGCGCCGCGCCAACTGCTCCTGAACTGGATCGAGCAAGGCGGGCCGCCGGTGATCGCTCCGTCCCACAAGGGGTTCGGCCATGTCGTGTTCGACGACATGATCGGACGCTCTCTCAATGCCAAGGTCGCCGTGGAGTTTGCGGCCTCCGGACTGAACTGGCGCGTCTCCATTCCGGCAGCGAACCTGATCAGCGGACAGGCCGGCGGCTGACAGCCGTTGCGCAGCTCGCACCTCCAGCCTCCCAACCGCGTCTCCGCACCGGGACCACCGGTCGGACCGTGGTGATCGACTCCGGACGTGTCTTCCATTAAGGCGAGGCTGTTCACGCCCCTCCCCCCGCGCGCTCTTGCGCGTGGTGGGGAGGGGTCGGGGGTGGGGGGTGTTTCAGCAAATTCGCTGTCAGCGGAATGCACCGATAGACCCCCCACCCCCGACCCCTCCCCACCGCTTCGCGGGTGGAGGGGCGAAGTAAGAAGTACGAGGTTCGAACGATGGTCGTCTGGTCTCCTTTCAGGTTCAACTGCGGACGCGAGATGGCAAACCGGTTTGCGATCGCACCGCTGACGACCGATTCTTCCCATGAGGACGGCACGGCTGCCGACGAAGAACTCGAATTCGTCCGGCGGCGCGCGGCGAACGGATTCGGCGCCGCCATTTCTTCCGCCACCTATGTCGAAGATGACGGACGCTCCTGGCAGGGAACGGGCGCGGCCCATGACGGCCATCTGCAAAGCCTGCAGCGGCTCGCCGGGGCCATGCGTGCCGCGGGAAGTCTGGCGATCCTCCAGATCTATGACGGCGGCCGCATCGCCAAGCCCGAACTGATCGGCGAGCAGCGCATGCGCGCGCCTTCCGCCGTGGCGTCGCTGCGTCCCGGCGCCCGGACGCCGAGGGCGATGACACCGGACGAGGTCGAACGCCTGATTGCGAGTTTTCGCAGGGCTGCTTCGCTGGCCCGGAAGGCCGGGTTCGACGGCGTCGAGGTTCACGGCGCCAACCACTATGCGGTGCACCAGTTCTTTTCGCCGCGGGCCAATCATCGCGACGATCACTGGGGCGGCACGCCGGCCAGGCGGATGAACTTTCCGCTCGCGGTCGCAGCGGCCGTTCGCGACGCGCTCGGCCCGAACCTGATCGCGGGGTTTCGCGTGACGCCGTTCGAGGCCGAGGCGGACGGCTATACGCTCGCGGACGCCAGTCTGCTTTGCAACGAACTGGCCGGGTTGAATCTCGACTACATCTCGATCTCGCTCGATGATTTTCGCAAGAGCCGGCCGCAGCGGGAGACCCGCGTCTATGACGGCCCGGTCGAGCCAGACGTCATCCCGGCGAAAAGTCCGATCACGGAGTTTGCCCGCGTCATCGCGGGCCGCTGCGCGGTGATGGCCAGCGGCGGGATCAGGACATGCGCGGATGCCGGGGAGGCGATCGGCATGGGCGCCGACCTGGTTGCAATCGGACGCGCCGTGGTGGTCGATCCGGAGTGGCTGTCCAAGGTGCGAAGCAAGCGCGAAGCATCGATCCTTCCGGGACTGCCCGGGGATAAAAGCGGGATAGCGGGCACCCTGAGCATTCCGCCGCGCATGGTCGACTACATGCTGAGCCGTCCGGGCTGGATCCCTCGCCTATAGACCGGCCTTCCCGCACTATTCGGGCGCATCAAGAGGCAAGCCGGGCTTGATGTGCGTCAAACTTCGGGGGGCGCAAAGCGCCTAGCATCAGCACGTTCCTGCCAGCGTCGGAGCGCGACATGATAAAATCCGGTGTAAAATGGGTGATCATTGCCAGTCTGACCGCCGGTTTCGCGGTCGCGGCCCAGGCTGACGACCCGGACGTCGGCAAGTCGGAATTCCAGTCCTCGTGCGCGAGTTGTCATGGCACGGATGCCAAAGGCAAGGGACCGGTCAGCGGCCTCCTGAAAATACCGCCTCCGGATCTGACGATGCTGGCCAGGAACAACAACGGGGTTTTTCCCACCGACGCGGTTTATGAAACCATCCATGGGTCGAAAACAATTCCCGCTCACGGCACCCGCGAAATGCCGATCTGGGGGGAACGATTCAATCCCATCGTCAGGCTGCCGCATTATGTTGACCCGACCTACTGGAAGCTGGCCGGGCCGGAGCAAAGTCCGGAAGTCGTGGTGCGGACCCGCGTCCTCGCCGTCGTCGACTACCTCAGCCGCGTTCAGCAAAAATAGCAGCCGACGGACATCGGATGACGCCGGCTGAGCGGTCGCGCGCCGGTTCACAACACTGTTATGCGAGCTGCCGCGCTCCTTACCTGTCGCGCGCGTTGTTGTAAGCTTGATGCAATATCTGCACGCTGCCGGAAGGAACCCGCATGACCACCGTCGTACTCAACCGCCGCACCCTGCTCGCCGCAGGCGGGGCCGTGCTGGCAACCGGGATTTCCGGGCTGCCGGTGCCCGCCCGCGCGGAAGGCCTGGCGCCGACGCCTTCGATGCGCGGCGGCACCAACAACTACCGCGAAGGCGCGCCGGTCGTGGAGCGGATCGGCAAGGGCGGCTTCTGGATGACCGGCACCGTGCGCCGCGCCGGCGACGGCGCGCCGCTGGCCGGGCAGCGCATCCAGATCTGGGCGCACACGACAGAAGGGCGCGAGAACGACCCGCACAGCCATGGCGCCACGCTCACCGACAAGAACGGCGTGTTCCGACTCGAAATGCCGCAGATCGTTCCGGTGTTCGGCCAGCCGCACGGCCACCTCGCCTATGACAGCGATGAATTCAAAGCCGTGTTCCTGCGGCCGGTGATGCGCAGCGCCAAGGATACCAGCCTCGAGGCGCATTTCGTGCTTCAGCCGGCCTGACCGGGTTGCGAACCAGCGGATGGAAATCGGCGCTGGCGGCGCTGGCCTGGACCGCCGTTGCCGCGGCCGTCGGCGTGCCGCTCGCCGCCGCGGCGGTGAGCCCGCTGCTCGCCTACCGCGATGCGGTCTACATCGTGGCGGGGTTCGCGGGGATTTTCGGCCTCGGCCTGATGCTGTTTCAGCCCTTGCTGATCGCCGGATATCTGCCGGGACTGCCGGCCCGGATCGGGCGGCGAGCCCATCCCTGGATCGGCGGCGCGCTGCTGGCAGCGGTGGTGGTCCATGTCGCCGGCCTCTGGATCACCAGTCCGCCCGACATGATCGACGCCCTGCTGCTGGCGTCGCCGACGCCGTTCTCCTACTTCGGCGTGATCGCGATGTGGGCGATCTTCGCCGCCGCGCTGCTGGCGGTCCTGCGCCGGCGGTGGCGACCGCGAACCTGGCGCATCGTGCACCGGCTGCTCGCAATCGTCATCGTCGCCGGCAGCGTGGTCCACGCCATCCTGATCGAGGGGACGATGGAGACGGTCTCGAAGGCGGCGCTTGGCGCGCTGGTGCTCGCTGCGACCGCCAAGGTGATGGCCGATCTGGTGTGGCGAAAGCGCGGGACGTTGCGCGGGGAGAACCTCACCTCCCCGGGCGCAGTTCCAGGCTCTCCAGACCCGCGGCGACGCTGAGGCCGACCTGGCCCTGCAGGCTGAGCGGCTGCAGCGCGATGGTGTTGTTGGAGCCGCCGATCAGCAGATTGCCGCCGACGCCGACGCCGATCGCGGCACTGCCCTGCACGCCGGCATA